>JBLUOL010000185.1:0-9442 GCA_048065775.1 Pseudomonas sp. GW6 | reverse complement strand
GCGGCGCTGGTCGCCCAGCGTGAGCAATGGCGCGCCCTGGGCCTGGACGTCGAGCGCCTGCTACCGGCCGAACGCGCCCAGCGCCTACAGGGCGAAATCCTCACCCCCGCCGAAGTGCAGCGCCTGCAAAATCTGGACGACGAGACCCGCGCCGGGCGCATCAGCCTGACCTTCTCGCTCAAGGAGAGTCTGTTCAAGGCGCTCTACCCGCTGACCCTGACGCGCTTCTATTTCCATGACGCCGAGTTGCTGGAGATCGACCACGACAGCGCACGCCTGCGTCTGCTGATCGACCTGCATCCGGACTGGCGAACGGGCACCGAGCTGGATGGCCAATTCGCGCTGTTCGATAACAAGGTGCTGAGCCTGGTGGCCGTGGCGGCATGATCATGCAGCACCCCACCATGCGTGGATAACTCGGTGCGCGCGGCGCACCCTACAAAACCACGATACCCCGCACTTCGCCGGTAGGGTGCGCCATGCGCACCGGGCCCAACACGCAATCGCGCCTTACTCTCCCTGCTGTCGCGGCCACACCAGGCTGAAACGCGCGCCACCGAGGCTCTCGCTGCGGCCGATCTGCGCCCGACCGCCATGCCAGTAGATGATCCGGCGCACGATGGACAGCCCCAACCCGTGCCCGCCAGAAGCCCGTGTACGGCTGTCATCGAGACGCAGGAAGGGACTGAACAGGCGCTCCCAGGCTTCTTCCGGCACACCCGGCCCGTCGTCCTCAACGTCGATGCGGCAACGCTTGTAGCCGACCTGACAGCTGATCAGCACCTTGCCTTCGGCATAGCGCATGGCATTGCTCACCAGATTCTGCAGCGCACGGTGCAGGTAGCGCGGCTCGGCCTCAACCCAGCAGGCGCCCTCGGCCTGCACGCTGAGCACCGCACCACACTCCACACGCACCTTGTTGCTCAGCGGCGCCAGCTCGTCGATCACCTGGTCGATCAGCGCCTTGAGCTCCACCTGCTGGAAATTCAGCGCCGGCGAACCCTGCTCCAGGCGCGCGTAGGTCAGCATCTCGTCGACCAACTTGTCGAGGTCCTGGATATCGCTGTCCATGCCGTCCATGTACTTGCGCCGGGCACTTTCGTTCGGCGCATCGGCGATCATCTCCAGACCGAAGCGCAGCCGCGCCACTGGCGTGCGCAGCTCGTGGGACACCGCACGCACCAGCTCGCGCTGGGTGCTCAGGGAGGTCTGCAGGTGCTCGGCCATGGCGTTGAAGCTGCTGGCCAGGCGCCCCACCGAATCCGCGCCGCGCGTCGGCACGCGGGCATCTAGGCGGCCGCTGGCGATATGCGTGGCCGCACTTTCCAGCGCACGCAGGCGCTGCTCCAGCGAGCGCACCAACAGATAGACGATCAGGCCGATCAGGCTCAGTCCCAGCGCGCCGATCAGCACCAGCAGTTGCGGCGGATAGGGATTCATCTGGTACAGCGGGCCGATCTCCAGCACCCAAGGCGTATCGACGATGCCGGAGAACACATAGATGGAGTCGCCACCCTTGCCCAGCGCCATCACCGTATCGCCCTCGTCGATACGCCTGCGCTGGTCGAGGTCGAGGGTGGCGTCCTCGAGCCGCACCAGCTGCAGGTTGAAGCCGAACTGCTTGGCCGCTTTCAGCTCAGCCAGGCGCTGCGGCTGCTCATGCACCGGGTAGCGCACCAGTTCGTCGATCAGCAGGTAGTTGGTGGCCCGCGCCAACTGCTCGCTGATCTGCTGGATCTCGCCAGTCAACAGCAGCGGCTGCTTGCCATCGAGCAGGCCATAGACCTTGGCCGAGTGCGGGCCGGTCTGCTGCACCAGCACGTGGCCGCGCTGCAGGCGGTTGCGCTCGCTGCTTTCCAGCGGCACCTCGCTCAGGGCCTGCAGCTCCAGCGGGATGCCGAGCAGACGTGACCACACCACCAGGGCGCGCCGGCGTTCCACCTCGTTCATCGGCAGCAGGTTGTCCGCCATCAGGCGAAAGGTGCCGCGCGCCAGCCCTTCGCGGTACTGATCGCCGCGCACCTCGTTGACCAGGTGCAAGGTGCCGACGCCCAGCAGCGCCACCAGCACCAGCGCGGCGAGCATGCCGCCATAGATGCGCAGGAAGATCGAGTTCATGGCCGCCCGATCAATCGCGCAGGATCGGCGGCGCATCACCGAACGGCAGCGCCTCGGCGGCCTCGGCGACGAACAAATAACCCTTGCTGCGCACCGTCTTGATCATCCGCGGGTGCATCGGGTCATCGCCGATCTTCGGGCGAATGCGCGAAATGCGCACGTCGATGGAGCGGTCCTGGCCGTCGTACTCGATACCGCGCAGGGAATTGAAGATCTCCTCGCGCGACAGAATGCGCCCGGCATTGGCCGCCAGCAGCCAGAGCAGATCGAACTCGGCGCTGGTCAGCTCAATGCCCTGCTCGCCCAGCCAGGCTTCGCGCATGGCGCTGTCGATAGCCAGCGCGCCGAACTGCAGACGCCGCGGCTGGCCTTCATCACGCTCGCTGTCGCTGCCCTCACGGCGGCGCAGCAGCGCACGAATGCGCGCCAGTAGCACACGCGGGCGCACCGGCTTGCACACGTAGTCATCGGCGCCCATCTCCAGGCCCAGCACCTGGTCCATGTCGTCGGTGCGCGCAGTGAGCATGAGGATCGGCCCCTTGTAACCGCTGCGCACCTTGCGGCAGATGCTCAGGCCATCTTCACCTGGCAGCATCAGGTCGAGGATCACCAGATGCGGTTGCTCGGCGAGAATCCGCGCCGCCGCACGCGCGCCATCGGCTTCGATGGCCACACGCAGGCCGTTGCCCTCCAGATATTCGCGGGTCAACTGCGCCAGGCGCTGGTCATCCTCGACGATCAGAATCTGCCACGCTTCTTGTTCCACACCCTTTCCTCTTCGCATAGCGGCAAGTGCCGCAAACACCGCCGCCATTCTAGGGGCTGAGCGCGTCTCGGTGCGAGCGACAAACCAGCGCCCAGACCTGGCGCCTGGTTAAGCACAGCACATGCCAAAAGCACTATATATAGTGGTAGTCTGTGCGCCGCCGAACAGCTTCGCCACATCGCTGAAAACCTTCCGCCAGGAGCGACGAACGGTCATTAGCAGCCAGAGCCAGAGAACACGCGGGCTACGCTGTTAACACCCACAAGGCACTCACAGCTTATCCACAGGCTGTTCTTTTTCTAGCGCCTTGCAATGCCTCCAACAGCGCACTATCTTGTATCCCCATTGCACGGCACCCACCAGATGTTGGGTTACCGCAGAAAACGGGACACAAAAAGAACGAATCGCGCAAGCCCTTTTCACAGGGTTTTCCAGATGCCCCGGCTAACCGTTTTGCCCTGACCCAGGCCTGGCCTGGGTTACAGCCGCGCAGCAACGCCAGACGTTGCGTGTGAGCCGGTCAGACAGCGGTCTTATCCGCCAGTCGACCACTATATGTAGTAGGCGGGGTGTGGTAATGCCCCGCTGTGACTTATGCGCCAGGACGGCACTTGAAGTCGTGCCTAACCTGCCCGCTCTTGCGACACCCCGTACCCGGCCCCGCTGCCGCGTGCGGTTCAGTTGTTAATGGAATGAACGGCGGACAGGGCACGGTTTCTAATCGTGACGTCCAACCAAAAATTACAGAACACGGAGATCTCCATGCATACCGACACTACTCGCGAGAACCCGCAGGCCGTGGCGCCGCAGGCCGCTGAATCCTCTCAGGATCTGGCTGCCACCGCGCCCGGCCAACTGCGTGTGATCAAGCGCAACGGCACTGTCGTCCCTTACACCGATGACAAGATCACCGTCGCCATCACCAAGGCCTTCCTCGCAGTAGAAGGCGGCACCGCTGCCGCTTCGTCGCGTATCCATGACACCGTCGCGCGCCTGACCGAGCAGGTCACCGCCACCTTCAAGCGTCGCATGCCGTCCGGCGGCACCATCCACATCGAAGAAATTCAGGACCAGGTCGAACTGGCCCTGATGCGTGCCGGCGAGCAGAAAGTCGCCCGCGACTACGTGATCTACCGCGAAGCCCAGGCCAACAAGCGCAAGAGCGCCAATGCCGGCAGCGACATCGCCCAGCCGCACCCGAGCATCCGCATCACCACCGCTGGCGGTGAACTGCAGCCGCTGGACATGGGCCGCCTGCAGACCATCATCCGTGAAGCCTGTGAAGGCCTGGCCGAAGTCGATGGTTCGCTGATCGAGCGCGAAACCCTGAAGAACCTGTACGACGGCGTGGCCGAGAAGGACGTCAACACCGCTCTGGTGATGACCGCCCGTACCCTGGTCGAGCGTGAGCCGAACTACAGCTACGTCACCGCCCGCCTGCTGATGGACAACATCCGCGCCGAGGCCCTGAGCTTCCTCAACATCACTGCCAGCGCCACTCACCACGAGATGGCCGACCTGTACGCCAAGGCCCTGCCGGCCTACGTGGAAAAAGGCGCCGAGTACGAGCTGCTCGACCCGAAACTCAAAGAGTACGACCTGGAGAAACTGGGCAAGGCGCTGAACCACGAGCGCGACCAGCAGTTCACCTACCTGGGCCTGCAGACCCTGTACGACCGTTACTTCATCCACAAGGACGGCATCCGCTTCGAACTGCCGCAGGTGTTCTTCATGCGCGTGGCCATGGGCCTGGCGATCGAAGAGCCGAAGAACCGCGAAGACCGCGCCATCGAGTTCTACAACCTGCTGTCCTCGTTCGACTACATGGCGTCCACCCCGACCCTGTTCAACGCCGGCACTCTGCGTCCGCAGCTGTCTTCGTGCTACCTGACCACCGTGCCGGACGACCTGTCGGGCATCTACGGCGCCATCCACGACAACGCCATGCTGTCCAAATTCGCTGGCGGTCTGGGTAACGACTGGACGCCGGTGCGCGCGCTGGGCTCCTACATCAAGGGCACCAACGGCAAATCCCAGGGCGTCGTGCCCTTCCTCAAAGTGGTCAACGACACCGCCGTGGCGGTCAACCAGGGCGGCAAGCGCAAGGGCGCGGTCTGCGCCTACCTGGAAACCTGGCACATGGACATCGAGGAATTCCTCGAACTGCGCAAGAACACTGGTGACGACCGTCGTCGTACCCACGACATGAACACCGCCAACTGGATTCCGGACCTGTTCATGAAGCGCGTCTTCGAAGACGGCAAGTGGACCCTGTTCAGCCCATCCGAAGTACCGGACCTGCACGACCTGACCGGCAAGGCCTTCGAAGAGCGCTACGAGTACTACGAAGCCCTGATCGAGTACGGCAAGATCAAGCTGTACAAGACCATCCAGGCCAAAGACCTGTGGCGCAAGATGCTCTCGATGCTGTTCGAGACCGGCCACCCATGGCTGACCTTCAAGGATCCGTGCAACCTGCGCAGCCCGCAGCAGCACGTGGGCGTGGTACACAGCTCCAACCTGTGCACCGAGATCACCCTGAACACCAACAAGGACGAGATCGCCGTCTGCAACCTGGGTTCGGTCAACCTGGTCAACCACATCGTCGACGGCAAGCTGGACATCGAGAAACTCGGCCGCACCGTGAAGACCGCTGTGCGCATGCTCGATAACGTCATCGACATCAATTACTACAGCGTCGACCAGGCACGTAACTCCAACTTCAAGCACCGTCCGGTCGGCCTCGGCCTGATGGGCTTCCAGGACGCCCTGTACCTGCAGCACATCGCCTACGGTTCTGACGCCGCCGTCGAGTTCGCCGACAAGTCGATGGAAGCCATCAGCTACTACGCCATCCAGGCCTCCTGTGACCTGGCCGAAGAGCGCGGCGCCTACAGCACCTTCGAAGGTTCGCTGTGGAGCAAAGGCATCCTGCCGCTGGATTCGCAGCAGATTCTGATCGAAGCCCGTGGCCAGAAGTACATCGACGTCGACCTGTCCGAATCGCTGGACTGGGCACCGATCCGCGAGCGCGTGAAGAAAGGTATTCGTAACTCGAACATCATGGCCATCGCGCCGACCGCGACCATCTCCAACATCATTGGCGTGTCGCAGTCCATCGAGCCGACCTACCAGAACCTGTACGTGAAATCGAACCTCTCCGGCGAATTCACCGTGATCAACCCCTACCTGGTTCGCGACCTGAAGAACCGCGGCCTGTGGGACAGCGTCATGGTCAACGACCTGAAGTACTACGACGGTTCCGTGCAGCAGATCGAGCGCATCCCGCAGGATCTGAAAGACCTGTACGCCACCGCGTTCGAAGTGGAAACCAAGTGGATCGTCGACGCTGCCAGCCGTCGCCAGAAGTGGATCGACCAGGCTCAGTCGCTGAACCTGTACATCGCCGGCGCTTCGGGCAAGAAGCTGGACGTGACCTACCGCATGGCCTGGTACCGTGGTCTGAAAACCACCTACTACCTCCGTGCCCTGGCCGCTACCAGCACCGAGAAGTCCACCATCAACACCGGCAAGCTCAACGCAGTTTCCGCTGGTGGTGACGAAGGCTTCTCGGCCAAGGCCCAGGCTCCTGCCCAGCAGGCCGCTCCGGCTCCGGCGCCAGTACCGAAAGCCTGTGCCATCGACGAACCCGACTGCGAAGCTTGTCAGTAAGGCTGACGCGTGGATCTGAGCGGCATTCGCGGCGTTACCTGCTAGAGCGGCCCCCATCACGTACATGCGTACGCTCAGGGGCTCCACTCCAGCAGGTGCCTTGCGACTACTCGCTCAGTTGCACGCTCGAAAGTCTGATGTAGTTCTAAAGCAAAGCAACAGTCAGTCCCCTCTCCCGCTTGCGGGAGACGACTGCAGGGATGCAGGAGGTAGGGTGAAGCAGGAAGCCCGAACCGAGGGTTAGGGAGAGGGCAAGGCTCTTCCGTAGGAGCGGCTTCAGCCGCGAAGCTCGCGGATAAATCCGCTCCTACCTGAGCCCTGCCCCTCCCCACAAAATTCCCGCCCCTCCTCCCCCGGGTCGAGGGGCAAGGGTCAGCCAGCAATCCACCGCCTGCTGACCAGTGGTACCCGTTTACCCTTGCGCGCATCACGCAACGGAACATAATTCAAATTATCTGTATATCCATACAGGCCGGTTTATTCGCCGGCCCTCACGCAGGAGCCAAGCCATGCTGAGCTGGGATGAATTCGACAAGGAAGACGGCGCAGAAGCAGCCGCCGCAAGCAATGCCAACGCACAGAGCGCCGGCACCAACTTCGACAAGCTCGACAGCGAAGCTGCCGGCTCGGTCGAGCAGGCCCGCGCCGTCGACGCCAACGACTCCGAGGCCGTGGCTCGCGCCAAGAAAGCCCTGAACGACCTCGACATCCAGGAAGGCCTGGACGACCTCGAAGGTGCCTCCGCACGCGTGCAGGTCGGCGACAAGCAGATGATCAACGCCCGCGCCGACCTCAACCAGCTCGTACCCTTCAAGTACGACTGGGCCTGGCAGAAGTATCTGGATGGTTGCGCCAACCACTGGATGCCGCAGGAAGTGAACATGAACGCCGACATCGCGCTGTGGAAATCCACAGACGGTCTCAGCGAAGACGAGCGCCGCATCGTCATGCGCAACCTCGGCTTCTTCTCCACCGCCGACAGCCTGGTTGCCAACAACCTGGTACTGGCCGTTTACCGCCTGATCACCAACCCCGAGTGCCGCCAGTACATCCTGCGCCAGGCCTTCGAGGAAGCGATCCACACCCACGCCTACCAGTACTGCATCGAATCGCTGGGCATGGATGAAGGCGAGATCTTCAACATGTACCACGAGATCCCGAGCGTCGCGAAGAAAGCCTCCTGGGGCCTGAAGTACACCCGCTCGATCTCCGATCCCAAGTTCGAAACCGGCACCCCGGAAACCGACCGTCAGTTCCTGCGCAACCTGATCGCCTACTACTGCGTACTGGAAGGCATCTTCTTCTACTGCGGCTTCACCCAGATTCTCTCCATGGGCCGACGCAACAAGATGACCGGCACCGCCGAGCAGTTCCAGTACATCCTGCGTGACGAGTCCATGCACCTGAACTTCGGCATCGACGTGATCAACCAGATCAAGATCGAGAACCCGCACCTGTGGGATGCCCAGATGAAGGACGAAGCGACTCAGATGATTCTGCAGGGCACCCAACTGGAGATCGAATACGCCCGTGACACCATGCCGCGCGGCGTACTGGGCATGAACGCGGCGATGATGGAGGACTACCTCAAATTCATCGCCAACCGCCGCCTGACCCAGATCGGCCTGAAGGAAGAGTACCCAGGTACTACCAACCCCTTCCCGTGGATGAGCGAGATCATGGACCTGAAGAAGGAGAAGAACTTCTTCGAGACGCGAGTGATCGAGTATCAGACTGGTGGGGCGTTGAGCTGGGATTGATGGCTCGCTGACATCAGAGTAGATTGACCCTACACCTGCCAGGGATGTTGGGGTTGAAGCCAAATAAAAAGCCCCGCCTAGTGCGGGGCTTTTATTAGGAAGAATAAATGGATAAGAAATATCAAGTTTTTATTAGCTCTACTTATTCCGACCTAAAAGAAGAACGAAGCAAAATATTTCAAACACTTATGGAACTCGACTGTATACCGGCGGGAATGGAGCTTTTTCCAGCAACTGACGAGGAACAATTCGAGTTCATAAAACGCATAATAGATGACTGCGACTATTATCTATTAGCAATCGGAGGACGGTATGGCTCAACAACTGCACAAGGCATTAGTTACACAGAAAAAGAATATGATTACGCAATAGAAAAAGGCATTAAAGTTGTTGCGCTTCTCCACGAAAAACCTAATGAAATACCTTATGAAAAATCGGAACAAAACGAAATTTCTAGAAAACTCTTAGAGTCTTTTAGAGAAAAAGCTGCAACAGGTCGACTCGTGCGCTTTTGGAAAACGGCAGAGGATCTACCTGGCATAGTCGCTCTAAGCATGGCAAAAACTATAAAAATGTTTCCCGCAACCGGCTGGGTAAGAGCCAACCTTGCAGAAAACAGAGAGTCTTCTAAGGAGCTAGCTGTAGTGGTCTGCTGATTCCGGACACCAATTTAGGCGAAAATCCTCGCCACTAAGAGGTGTTCGATGAGTAAGCAACGACGTACGTTTTCTGCCGAGTTCAAGCGAGAGGCTGCGGTCTTGGTGCTGGATCAAGGCTACAGCCATATCGAGGCCTGCCGTTCGCTGGGCGTCGTGGACTCGGCATTGCGCCGCTGGGTGAAACAGCTCCAAGAAGAGCGCCTCGGCGTCACCCCGAAAAGCAAAGCATTGACTCCCGAACAGCAGAAAATCCAAGAGCTGGAAGCCAGGATCGACCGACTGGAACGGGAGAAAGCGATCCTAAAAAAGGCTACCGCTCTCTTGATGTCGGACGAGTTCAATCGTACGCGCTGATAGACCAGTTGAGTGAGCGGGAGTCGGTGGAAGTGGTCTGTTCAGCCTTCGACGTGGTGCGGTCTTGCTACTACGCCCATCGTCTACGGCGCTGCCGTGTTGATGCGCGCCGC
>JBLUOL010000184.1:0-9485 GCA_048065775.1 Pseudomonas sp. GW6 | reverse complement strand
CCTGGGCCACACCGAGCCCAGCCGTGGCGAGCTGGTGGAAGTCGGCAACCTGGCCGCCGACAGCCCCGGTGCCGCCCGCCTGCTGATCGTCGCGCTGACCGATCTGCTGGTGGCCCTGGGTTTTCGCTGGGTCACCTTTACCGGTACCCCGACCCTGCTCAACAGCTTCCAACGCCTGGGCCTGACCCCCATCGCCCTCGGCGAAGCCGATCCGGCGCGCATGGGCGATGAGCTTCCCGACTGGGGCAGTTACTACGACAACCGTCCGCTGGTCATGGCGGGCGACATTCATGGCGGCCACCAGCGCCTGCTGCAGCTGGGCGCCTATCCGCGCCTCGGTCATCAACCGTTGTATGCCCTGGAGGAGATGCCCGATGTGGTCTGCAGTTGAATCCTTCTTCGAGCGTCTGGCCGCCTTTGGCCCGCACACGGCGCTGGCCGAGGATAGCCATGAGCTGACCTATGACGGTCTGTTGGCAGCCGTGACCAGTCGCAGCCGCCTTCTGCGCGGGCTGGGCGCCCAGCGCGTGGCACTGGCGCTGGATAACGGTATCGACTGGGTACTGTGGGATCTGGCGGCGCTGCATGCCGGCCTGGTCTGCGTGCCGGTACCGGGGTTCTTCTCCGCCGAGCAGCAACGCCATGTGCTCGACAGTGCCGGCATCGACTGCCTGATCGGCGCTGGTGCCCCCGGCTTCGCCAGCGTGGAAAACGATATTTATCACCGCACGGTCGCGCAGCCTGCAGAGCTGCATCCGGGCACCTGCAAGATCACCTACACCTCCGGCACCACCGGCCAGCCCAAGGGCGTGTGCCTGGACCTGAACACACAGCTGGCAGTGGCCGACAGCCTGGTCAAGGCCAGCGCCAGCCGCGAGGTGCAACGGCACCTGTGCATCCTGCCGCTGGCGACTCTGCTGGAGAACATCGCCGGCGTCTACGCGCCGCTGCTGGCCGGCGCGCGGGTCGAGCTGATGCCAATGGCGCAGATCGGCCTGACCGGGGCCAGCGGCTTAGACCTGGCGCGCTTTCTCCAGGCCCTGCACACCGCCCAGCCGCACAGCCTGATCCTGTTGCCACAATTGCTGCTGGCGCTGGTCAGCGCGGCCGAGCGCAAGCTGCCGGTGCCGACCTCGCTGCGTTTCGTGGCCGTTGGTGGCGGGCGTGTCTCCGTGCAGTTGCTGCTGCGCGCCGATGCGCTGGACCTACCGATCTTCGAGGGCTACGGGCTGTCCGAGTGCGCCTCGGTGGTGTGCCTGAACACGCCCGAGCAGCGCCGCATCGGCAGCACCGGCCAGCCGCTTGGCCACCTGCAAATGACGCTGGCGGCCGACGGCGAAGTGCTGGTCAAGGGCGCCCGCATGCTCGGCTACCTCGGTGAACCGGCGCCGCAAGGCGAATGGCTGGGCACCGGCGACCTCGGTCATTTCGAGCAAGGCTTCCTGGTGCTGCACGGGCGCAGGAAACATCAGTTCATCACCGCCTATGGGCGCAACGTCAACCCGGAATGGGTCGAATCCGAGCTGGTGCAGCAGTTGCCTATTGCCCAGGCCTGGCTGCACGGCGAGGCGCTGCCGGGCAACGTCGCGGTGCTGGTGCCGCGCTTCGCCAATACCCTTGACGCGCAGCTGCAAGAAGCCGTGGACGCCGTCAATCACGGCCTGCCGGACTACGCCCGCGTACACCACTGGCTGCGCGCCGAGGCCCCGTTCAGCGCGAGCAACGACCTGGCCACAGCCAACGGTCGCCTGCGCCGCGCTGCCCTGTTTTCCCATTACCAAGCCGCCATCGAAGCGTTGATGGCAGAAGGAGTACATGCATGAGCTTCTACGAATCCCTGCTGGCCCAGACTCAAGCCGAGCGCGACTACCTGCTCGGCGCACCGATCATCCAGCAGGCCATTACCGGCCAGGTCGCCCTGCACAGCTACATCGCCTTCCTCACCGAGGCCTACCACCACGTCAAGCACACCGTACCGCTGCTGATGGCCTGTGGCGCACGCTTGCCAGAGCGTCTGGAATGGCTACGCGAGGCCATCGCCGAGTACATCGAGGAAGAAACCGGCCACCAAGAGTGGGTGCTCAACGACATCGCCGCCTGTGGTGCCGACAAGGAAGCGGTGCGCCATGGCACCCCGCACATGTCCACCGAACTGATGGTGGCCTACGTCTACGACCGCATCGCCCGGCACAACCCGGTGAGTTTCTTCGGCATGGTCAACGTGCTCGAAGGCACCAGCATCGCCCTGGCCACTCAGGCCGCTGGCATCATCCAGGACAAGCTGCAACTGCCGAACAAGGCCTTCAGCTACCTCAACTCACATGGCAGCCTGGATCTGGAGCACATCGAGTTCTTCAAGAAGCTGATGAACCAACTGGACAACGACGATGACAAGGCCGCCGTGGTGCACACCGCCAAGGTGGTCTACCGCCTGTACGGCGACATGTTCCGCAGCCTGCCGCTGGCTGGCGAGGAGTAAGGTCATGCAACCGACGGATTGCCGTGCCCTGCTTACCGGCGCCAGTGGCGGTATCGGCCTGGCCCTGGCCCAACGTCTGGCCAGCGAAGGCGCCCATCTGCTGCTGGTGGGCCGTCGTCTGGAGCCCCTGCAAGCGCTGTTGCAACGCTTCCCGCAGAACGTGCAACTGGTGCAGGCCGATATCGCCAGCCGCGCCGGGCGTGATGCACTGCTGGCCGCCGCGCAGAACTTCGGCGGGCTCAATTGCCTGATCAACGCCGCAGGGGTCAATCGTTTTGGCCTGCTCGACCAGCAGGACGAACAGCAGATCGCTGAGCTGATCGGCCTCAACGTCACCGCGACACTTCAGCTCACCCAGCGCCTGCTACCGCTGCTGCGGGCGCAACGGCGTGCGCTGGTGATCAACGTCGGCTCCACTTTCGGCACCATCGGCTACCCAGGTTTTGCTGCCTACTGCGCCAGCAAGTTCGCCCTGCGCGGTTTCTCCGAGGCGCTGCGCCGCGAGCTGGCCGACACCAATGTGCGCGTCCTCTATTTCGCCCCACGCGCCACCCGTACGCCGATGAACGCCCCCAGCGTGGTAGCGATGAACGACGAGCTGGGCGTGGCCATGGACGATCCGGAAAAAGTCGCGGCCGAATTGCTGCAAGCCATCCGCCACGAGCAGGAAGAGCGCTACCTGGGATGGCCGGAACGCCTGTTCGTGCGCCTCAACGGCCTGCTGCCACGCGTGGTCGACCAGGCCCTGCGCAAGCAGCTGCCGATCATCCAACGCTTCGCCCGTCATAAACACTGAGGACAACCCCGTGAACGCACTGCGTACCCTGATCATTGCCACGCTCGGTTTCGCCACCCTGCCCGCCTTCGCCCTCAGTGAAGGGGGCGAAGCGCAGTTGCACCAGTTGCAGACGCGCTGGGCCGAGATCAACTACCAGACGCCGGAGAAGCAGCGCGAAGAGGCCTTCGCCAAGCTCGTCAGCCAGGTCGATGCCGCGCTGACCAGCGAGCCCAAGGCACCTGAGCTGCTGATCTGGCGCGGCATCATCCTCAGCACCCAGGCTGGCGCCAAAGGCGGTCTTGGTGCATTGGGCCTGGTCAAGGAGGCCAAAACCAACCTGGAGCAGGCGCTGGCCATCGACCCACAGGCGCTGGCCGGCTCGGCCTATACCAGCCTCGGCAGCCTCTACTACCAGGTACCGGGCTGGCCGATCGGCTTCGGCGACGATGAACAGGCCGAGAAGATGCTCAAGCAAGCCCTGGCGATCAACCCGGACGGCATCGACCCGAACTACTTCTATGGCGACTTCCTGCAACGGCAGAAGCGCTACGAGGAGTCTCGCGCCGTGCTGGAAAAGGCCCTGGCAGCCAAGGATCGCCCTGGCCGTGAACTGGCCGACCAGGGACGCCGCGCAGAAGCCGCAGCGCTTTTGCAGCAGGTGACAGGTAAACTCCAGTAACCCTCTACAGGAGTGACCATGCGCATTCTTCTCGTCGAAGACGATCAGGCCCTGGGCGAAGGCATTCGCACAGCGCTGAAACCCGAAGGCTACACCGTGGACTGGCTGCAGGACGGCGCCAGCGCGCTGCATGCGCTGAGCCACGAGAGTTTCGAGCTGGCCATTCTCGACCTCGGCCTGCCGCGCATGGACGGCCTGCAGGTGCTCAAGCACCTGCGCGCAGCGGCCAACCCGGTACCAGTGCTGGTGCTCACCGCACGTGACGCCACCGGCGACCGCATTGCGGGTCTCGATGCTGGCGCCGACGACTACCTGGTCAAGCCCTTCGATGTCGCCGAGCTCAAGGCACGCCTACGTGCTCTGCTGCGGCGCAGCTTCCAGCGCCCGCAACCGGCGCTGGAATACCGCGGCATCAGTCTCGACCCCGCCAGCCAGGTGGTCGAATACCAGGGCCAGGTCATCAACCTGCCGCGCAAGGAGTTTCTCCTGCTGCACGAGTTGCTGATTCAGCCCGGTCGTGTGCTGACCCGCGACAAACTGCAACAAGCGCTCTACGGCTGGGATGAGGAAGTGGAAAGCAACGCCCTGGAGGTGCACGTGCATCACCTGCGCAAGAAATTCTTCCCGGAGCTGATCCGCACCGTGCGCGGCGTCGGTTATCTGGTGGACAAATGAGGCTGCTGAAAACCTTCGGTTCCATCCGTACCCGCCTGCTCGCCCTGCTACTGCTGCTGGTCGCGGCCAGCTTCGGGCTGATCAGCCACAAGATCTACAACGACTCGGTGCATGAAGTGCGCGAGCTGTTCGACGCCCAGCTGTCGCAGACCGCGCGCCTGCTCATGGGTCTGGTGCGCCATGACCTGAGTGAAAGTGAACGCAACGAGATGCAGGCCGTGCTCGACGAGGCGCTGCTGCTGCACAACGCGCGCAACCCGGACAACCTGCTCGGCCACGAATACGAAGGCAAGCTGGCCTTCCAGATGCTCGACGACGATGGTGAGCTGCTGTTCCAGTCCGCCAGCGCCCCGCCCGGCTTGCTCAACAACATGATCGAGCAGCTCGGCCTGGCTCTGCCCAACGATGACCAGCCCATGCGTGAACGCCTGGCGCAACTGGCCCGCTATCTGATCGGTTATCACACGCTGAACATCGGCGAGCATCGCTGGCGCGTGTTCGTGCTGCATGACAGTCGCGACTACCACTGGGTGCTGGCGGGCGAGCGCGATGACGTGCGCGGCGAGCTGATCGGCAAGATCGCCCGACGCAGCTTGCAACCGCTGCTGATCGGTCTGCCCATCGTCGGCCTGCTGCTGTGGCTTACCGTGGGTTGGGGTTTGTATCCGCTCAAGCGCATGGCCGATGCCATTCGCGGTCGCGCACCGGACAACCTGGCGCCGCTGGTCTTCCCGCCGTTACCCAACGAACTGGAACCGATGGCCGCTGCGCTCAACCGCCTGCTGATGCAGGTCAACCAACTGCTGGAACAGGAAAAACGCTTCATCGCCGATGCCGCCCACGAGCTGCGTACGCCGCTGGCGGTGCTGCGCATTCATGCGCAGAACGCACTGGAAGCACCGGATGCCAGCGACCGTGAAGAGGCGCTGAGGCAATTGGGCAGCGGTGTCGACCGCGCGACCCGCGTAGTCGCACAACTGCTGACGCTGGCACGCCTCGATCCCAACGGCATCCGCCTGAACATGGACAACCTCGACCTGCTGGCCTTCCTGCGTGGCGAGCTAGCAGAGCTGACGCCGCTGGCGCTCAATCGCGGCCAGGAGCTGATTCTCGACGCTCAGGAACCAGGCGATTACCACCTGCCGGCGGATGCCCCCAGCCTGGGTATCCTGCTGCAGAACCTGGTGAGCAATGCCGTGCAGTACACCCCGGCGGGCGGCTGCATTCAGGTACAGCTGCAGGCCACCACTCAGGACCTGCTGCTGCAGGTACTCGACAGTGGCCCAGGTGTGCCAGCGGAGTTGCGCGAGCGCTTGTTCGAGCGCTTCTTCCGCGTTGGAGAAGGCCAGGGCGCCGGGCTGGGATTGTCCATCGTGCGCCGCGTCGTTGAATTGCATCAGGGCAGTATCGCCCTTGATGAGTCGCCGCTCGGCGGCCTGCGTGTCAGCGTGCGCTTGCCCCGGCGTCCCGGCAGCCTTGCTTGAGTGATCGCGATGGCGAGCCTCAATTTTCACACATAGCCATAGGCAATCACAAAGATAGAGACAATCCGTTTTATCAATCGAAACGTTTATCCAATCATGCACACCTGTTCAACAGCCGCTACAGTAGTAACTTCGCATGAGCCTGATCAAACGTTTCTTCCAGCAATCCCAACCGAGCCAGCAGCCGACCACCCCGACCGTGCAGGAGCATCCGAACTTCTGGATGTACCAGTGACTCAGCCGCTCGCCCCAACCACCCTCAGTGGCACCTGACGCCCGGCCTTCTGTGCCAGGTAGCGGGTGCAGCTGACACGCAGGAACGAGGCGAAATTGACCACTTCGCCGCGAAAGTCCATGACCTCGTCATGCAACTTGGCGATCAGCTGGTTGGTGGTCATGCCATCGACTTCGGCGATTTCACGCAGGATGTCCCAGAACTGATTTTCCAGACGCAGCGTGGTAACCACGCCGCGGATGCGCAATGAACGTGAGCGCGACTCGTAGAGAATCGGATCGGCCTTCACATAGAGTTCGCACATCGGTCGTGCTCCTGAAAGGTAGGGCGGGTGCAACCCGCCACGTATGGACTGGCGGGTTGCACCCACCCCTACGTCTTGCCCGCGCCATAGCCCGGTGCAGTCAGTGCGTGAATGCTGGCGATGATGCGCCCGGATTGCATCCGGGCTCCGGCTGCTCACAAGCGGATTTCAGTCCCCAGCACCTTGAGAAACGCCGCCAGCCAAGCTGGATGCGCAGGCCAGGCCGGCGCGGTGACCAGCTTGCCCTGCACGTGCGCCTGGTCCACCGGGATTTCCACGTACTTGCCGCCGGCCAACGTCACTTCCGGCGCACAAGCAGGATAGGCGCTGCACTCACGTCCCTCCAGCACCCCGGCCGCCGCCAGCAGCTGGGCACCATGGCAGACGGCAGCGATGGGCTTGTCGGCCTTGGTGAAGGCCTTCACCAGGGCGATGACGTCGGCATTCAGGCGCAAGTATTCAGGAGCACGGCCACCGGGAATGACCAGAGCGTCGTAATCTTGGGCACGGACCTTGGCGAAATCGAAGTTGAGCGCAAAGTTGTGCCCCGGCTTCTCGCTATAGGTCTGGTCGCCCTCGAAATCGTGAATGGCGGTGCGTACCGTCTGGCCGGTTACCTTGTCCGGGCAAACCGCATGCACGGTATGGCCGACCATCTGCAGCGCCTGGAACGGCACCATGGTTTCGTAGTCCTCGGCGTAGTCGCCGACCAGCATGAGAATCTTCTTGGCAGCCATGATCGTCTCCTGAAGGTAGGTGGAACGAATGCCATTATTCGCCCCTATTTCCTCCGACAGGTAACAGCCGGGTACTACTCAGCAAACAGTCAAGCGTCGATACATCGACTTTGTAGAAGCGGCGCCCCGCCGCGAACCTGGCCGGTGCAGCATCGAAAAGCTTCGCCCCGGGGCGGGGCTCCTGCCAAACGCCGCATTGAGCGTTTTATATGATCATTGCCGGCCTTTCAGTGCCCGCATGTGTTCTAGAGCGCGTACTTCTGCAGGTTCGCCATCATCTCCTTGAGCGCCTCGACGTTGTCGGCCGGGTGCGCAGCGCCCTCGAAATCGCAGATACGTTGCCACTGCGCCGCGACATCCTCGGGACTGAAACCGGCCTTGGGATCGAAGCCCGCGCCCAGGCTGCGCTCCCAGCGCACCTTGCCCACCCAGCCACCGCCGACTTCGTACAGGCTGCCGGTGTCCTGACAGGCGGCGCTGCCGAGGTACACCACCAGCGGGCTGACCAGCTCGGGTTTGAGTTGCTCGAACACCTGCGGCGGGATCAACCCTTCGGTCATGCGCGTGGCACCGGTCGGTGCGATGGCGTTGACCAGGATATTGTTCTTGCGCCCTTCGATGGCCAGTGTACGCGTCAGCCCGTAGAGGCCGAGCTTGGCCATGCCATAGTTGCTCTGGCCGAAGTTGCCGTAGATGCCGGAGGTCGACGAGGTGAAGATGACCCGGCCGAAGTTCTGTTCGCGCAAGTGAGGCCAGGCCGCGTGAGTGGTCTTGTAGGCACCTTCGACATGAACCCTGTAGACCAGATCCCAGTCGGCATCTTCCATCTTGTGGAAGCTCTTGTCGCGCAGGATGCCAGCGTTGTTGACTAGCACATCGATACGGCCGAAATGATCCAGCGCCGTCTGCACGATCTTGTAGCCATCGGTGACCGAGTCATGGTTGGCCACTGCAGTACCACCGAAGGCGCGAATCTCTTCCACCACCTTGTCGGCCGCCGAAGCGTTGGCCCCTTCACCATGGGTGCTACCGCCGAGATCGTTGACCACCACCTTGGCGCCATGGCGAGCGAACAGCAGTGCATGGGCGCGGCCCAGGCCACCGCCAGCACCGGTGACTATGACTACTTGATCTTCGAAACGGATGGCATCGCTCATCGACAGCTTCCTCGGGCAGGTTGTGAATGCACCGAGTGTCAGGCAGCCCCGCGCGCTTCACAAGGCGCGCGGGACTGCTGAATGACGGCCGATAATGCGACCTTATACGGCTCAGTTACCGGTGCCGGAACCCGAGCCGGAACCACTGCCATCACCCGAACCACCCCGGTCACCGCCGGGGTTGCCATCGGTGTTGGGGCCCTGCACCGGCGGGATGCCCTCACCGTCATCGGCCGGATTCATCGGATTGCTGTCCCCCGGTGTGGTCGGCGTGGTGGGCCCAGGAGTACCCGGCGCATCGTTATCGCTACCGGCAAAGGCCGGCAATGCCATCGCGCCCAGAATCCCGCTCAGCAGCAATGCAGATAATTTCTTGTTCATGTTGTTCATGAGTAACCTCGACTTTCCTGTGAGTGACACAGTTACTGAGTCGCTCACGGTGCCGGAGGTTCGACAAAAATTATCGCAACGCTGACCCGCTCATCCTCGCGTACGCTCAGGCAATACGAATCAGGCTGAGGTGGTTGTACAGATGCAACACGTGCGCCTCGGCGTATTCGCCATGCTCCAACGCGCCATAGGCGAAGTGCGGCTGCAGCGCACCCTGGTGCTCGGCAAAACGCTCAAAAGCCACCTGCAGTCGCTGCAAGGCCAAGGCCTGATCGGCTGGCTCGATCAGAGCGGCTGCGCCGGGAATTGCCTCATCCAGCGGATGACGCATGGCGCCGCGCGCGCTGAACACGGCGAACGCGGCTGGCCCGAGGCTATGGCGAAACCAGGCCGGTTTCAGTTCGGGATAACCGTCGATGGAATAATCGATGCTTTGCGCGCAGTGATTGAATACTTCGCTCGGGCTCCAGCCGCGAATGCTCTGCAGCGTCTTGCCTTGCAGATCCGCCAGCACCTGGCGCGCGCCCTCCAGGCTGACGACCGCCGGCCGCGGCCCGGCAGGCAAGG
>JBLUOL010000183.1:0-9511 GCA_048065775.1 Pseudomonas sp. GW6 | reverse complement strand
CCGATGACCGCGAGCACCTCGACGAGCGTGGCGGCCGCCGCGTGCTGGTGGTCGAGGACGAAGTGCGCTTTGCCCGCATCCTCTTCGATCTGGCGCACGAGCTGGGTTACGCCTGCCTGGTCGCCACCTGTGCCGATGAAGGCCTGGAGCTGGCGCGGCAGTACCGCCCGGACGCCATCCTGCTCGACATGCGCCTGCCTGACGGCTCCGGCCTCGGCGTGCTGCAGCGTCTGAAGGACGATGCGCAGACCCGGCATATTCCGGTGCACGTCGTTTCGGTGGAGGATCAGAGCGAGGCCGCCCTGCACCTGGGCGCCGTCGGCTACGCGCTCAAGCCCACCAGCCGCGACCAGCTCAAGGACGTGTTCGGCAAGCTCGAAGCCAAGCTCAACCAGCAGGTCAAGCGCGTGCTGCTGGTCGAGGACGACCCGCTGCAGCGCGACAGCGTGGCCCGCCTGATCGGCGACGAGGACATCGAGATCACCGCCGTGGCTCTGGCCGGCGAAGCCCTGGAGCAGCTGCGTACGACCGTCTTCGACTGCATGATCATCGACCTCAAGCTGCCCGACATGCAGGGCAACGAACTACTGCGACGCATGGCCGAGGAGGACATCTGCTCCTTCCCGCCAGTGATCGTCTACACCGGGCGCAACCTGACCCGCGACGAGGAAGCCGAGCTGCTCAAGTATTCGCGCTCGATCATCATCAAGGGCGCACGCTCGCCGGAGCGGCTGCTGGACGAGGTCACCCTGTTCCTGCACAAGGTCGAGGCCGAGCTGTCCAGCGAGCACCAGAAGATGCTCAAGACCGCGCGCAGCCGTGACAAACTGTTCGAGGGCCGCCGCCTGCTGCTGGTCGATGACGACGTGCGCAACATCTTCGCCCTGTCCAGCGCGCTGGAGCAGAAGGGCGCCTCGGTGGAAGTGGCGCGCAACGGCCATGAGGCGCTGGCCAAGCTGCGCGAGCATGACGACATCGACCTGGTGCTGATGGACGTGATGATGCCGGAGATGGACGGCTACGAAGCCACCCGGCAGATTCGCCTGGAAGAACGCTGGAAAAACCTGCCGATCATTGCGGTAACGGCCAAGGCGATGAAGGATGATCAGGAGCGCTGCCGCGAGGCCGGCGCCAACGACTACCTGGCCAAGCCCATCGACCTGGATCGCCTGTTCTCCCTGATCCGCGTGTGGATGCCCAAGCTGGAGCGTTTGTGATGCCTGACGAGATCGAGCTGCGCCTGCTGATCGAAGCGATCTATCTGCGTTACAGCTACGACTTTCGTGATTACTCGAAAGCCTCGCTCAAGCGCCGTGTACGCCAGGCGCAGACCCAGCTTGGTTGCCCGACCATTTCGGCGCTGCAGGAGCGCATCCTGCACGAGCCGCAGGCGTTTATGCAGCTGTTGCAGTACCTCACCATCCCGGTCAGCGAGATGTTCCGCGACCCCGACTACTTTCTGGCCCTGCGCGAGCAGGTGGTGCCGCTGCTGCAGACCTATCCGTCGTTGAAGGTCTGGGTGGCTGGCTGCAGCACGGGTGAGGAGGTGTACTCCCTGGCCATCCTGCTGCACGAGGAAGGCCTGTTGGAGCGCACCATGATCTATGCCACCGACATCAACCCGCACTCGCTGGAAAAGGCTGAACAGGGCATCTTCGCCCTCGACAACCTGCGCACCTACACCCAGAACTACCAGCTCTCCGGCGGCAAGCGGGCGTTTTCCGACTATTACTCGGCGGCCTATGACCGCGTGCTGTTCGACAAGTCGTTGCGCGCCAACGTGACCTTCGCCGACCACAGCCTGGCCACCGACAGCGTGTTCGCCGAAACCCATCTGGTGTCGTGCCGCAACGTGCTTATCTATTTCAACCGCGACCTGCAGGACCGTGCCCTCGGTCTGTTCCACGAATCCCTCTGTCATCGCGGTTTTCTCGGTCTGGGCAGCAAGGAAAGCCTGGATTTCTCCGCCTATGCCCGGCAGTTCGAAGCGGTGTCGCGGCCCGAGCGGATTTTCCGCAAGCGATGAGCAGCCAATGGATCAACCTCCGCGGCCAGGTGCGGGCGCCGCTGCAGGCCCTGCTGATCGGCGCCTCGGCCGGTGGTGTCGAGGCGCTGTTGAGCCTGCTCGAAGACCTGCCGCCGGACTACCGGCTGCCGGTGGTCTGCCTGCTTCATCAGCCGGAGCGCAGCGACAGTCTGCTCGCCGATCTGCTGCAGCGCCGCCTGAAGCTGCCTGCCAAGGAAGCCGAGGACAAGGAGTACCTCAGTGGCGGAGTGGTCTACGTGGCACCCGCCGGTTACCACCTGTCCATCGAAACCGATCGTAGCTTCTCCCTCAGTCGTGAGGAGCCGCGGCATTTCTCCCGGCCATCGATCGATATTCTTTTCGAGTCCGCTGCCGATGCCTATGGCGAGCAGTTGGCTGCCGCGCTGCTCACCGGCGCCAACGAGGATGGCGCGGCCGGTCTGCTGGCGATCAAACAGGCTGGCGGCCTGACCCTGGTGCAGGAGCCTGCCGACGCGCTGGTGCCCACCATGCCGAATGCCGCGCTGGCCCTGCTGAAACCGGATTTTCTCCTGTCTATCAATGCCATGCGCCTGCTGCTGGCCGAACTGGATGCCCTGCCATGCTGAGGAAGATTGAAGCCAAGGTATTGATCGTCGACGACCTGCCGGAAAACCTGCTGGCGTTGCGTTCGTTGATCCAGAGCGAGGACCGCACCGTGTTCCAGGCCAGCAGCGCCGACGAGGCGCTGTCGCTGCTGCTCGAGCACGAGTTCGCCCTGGCCATTCTCGACGTCAAGATGCCGGGCATGAACGGCTTCGAACTGGCCGAGCTGATGCGCGGCACGGAGAAGACCAAGCATATCCCGATCATCTTCGTCAGCGCGGTCGGCCGCGACATGGACTACGCCTTCCGCGGCTACGAGAGCGGCGCGGTGGACTTCCTGCACAAGCCGCTGTCGCCCTTCGAGGTGCGCAGCAAGGTGGCGATGTTCGTCGAGCTGTACCGCCATCGCAAGGCGTTGAGCATGCAGCTGGAGGTGGTCGAGGCGGCGCGTCGTGAGCAGGAGGCACTGCTCGCCGAGCTACGCGAGACTCAGGGCGAGTTGCAGAAAGCGGTGCAGATGCGCGACGTGTTCATGTCCATCGCCTCGCACGAGCTGCGCACGCCACTCAACGGTCTGATCCTCGACGTGCAACTGCGCCGGCTGCGCCTGGAGCAGGGGCGCATGGATGCCTTCAGCCCGGAACAGCTGCAGGAGATGGTCAGCCGCGACGAGCGGCAGATCCGCAGCCTGAGCCGTCTGATCGACGACATGCTGGATGTTTCGCGCATTCGCACCGGCAAGCTTTCCGTACGTCCAGAACCCGGCGACCTCGGCGTGCTGGCTGGCAACGTGGTGGAGAGCCTGGCCGCGCAGTTCACCAATACCGGCAGCCATATCGAGTTGCACGTCGAGGGTCCGGCGCCGGTGCTGATGGACGAGTTCCGCATCGAGCAGGTGTTGGCCAACCTGCTGACCAACGCCCTGCGCTACGGTGATGGTAAACCCGTGTCGGTGCGTGTGCGGGTGGTGGACGATATGGCCCGCGCCGAGGTGCGTGACCAGGGCCTGGGCATCTCCGAGGCCGATCAGCGGCGGGTATTCGAGCAGTTCGAGCGCGTCTCCGGAACCAGCCTCGCGCAGGGGCTTGGGCTCGGCTTGTTCATCAGCGAGCAGATCGTCCAGGCCCATGACGGTCGCATCGAACTCAGCAGTCGTCTCGGCGAAGGCTCCTGTTTCAGCATCCTGCTGCCACTACGCCGCTGATCGTGCAAATTGCACGTGTCGTGATTCATGCATCTTGCAAAGTGCATGGGGGAAGGTGTTGATTTTGTTTTTAAGTAATTGATTTATAAGGATATTTTAGAGCGATTGATGTTGGCATGAGCGCTGCAGAATCAGTCATGTAAGCCCCCCGACTGACCTGCTGATGGAGAAGCGTCATGAACATCGTCCGAGTGAGCCTGTTCTGCGTAGCTGCACTGCTGGTCAACGGGGCTTACGCCAAAGATTTCAGTGGTTCGGCTGGAGCCGTTGCGAAAACGGCCGAGTTCACCCTTTCCAACTCGCCGGTGTGGCAATCGCATGCCGCTGCACAGCAGGAAGGCTCCGCCGAACTGCGTACTCAGCCCACCCGCGCTGTCGGTGCCATCGGTGATGATGCGCAGTGGCTGCGCATTTCCAACGAGGGCGACACCGATACCGCCAACCGCGATCCACGCCCTGCCAACAGCACCCCGCGCTGGGTGTTCTGACCGACAAGGAGTCCTGCCATGTCCAGAAGTGCCGTCCTGTTGTTGATCATGAGCCTGTCGAGCCTGGCGGTGTTGTGGCTGAGCCCCGCTCTGGACGAGGGTATCGCCCTGCTGCTCAAGGGTGGTAGCGTCGTCTTTGGTGCGGGCTTTCTGGTCGCGTTGATGGCCGGGCGCCGGATCAAGTTCGACCCCGTGCTGCGCTGAGGCTGGCCCCGCGCCAAGGAAACAAGAAAACGCCATGAAGATCGTGGCGTTTTTTATTGCGTGTGAATAGGCCGGTACCGCGGTCGTCTACCTCAGACCGGCAAGCTGAAATAGAAGTTGGCGCCTTCGCCGGGGCGCGAATGAACCCTCAGCTGGCCGCCGTGCAACTGCACGATCTCCCTTGCCAGCGCCAGGCCGAGGCCGACGCCACCCTTGCGTCTGCCGACCTGAACGAAGGGTTCGAAGATCCGCGCCTGTTGTTCGAAGGGGATCCCTTCGCCTTCGTCCTGCACGCTGACGATCACCTGTTCGCCATGGCGGCGCGCCTGTAGCCGTATCTTGTTACCCGGGTTGCTGTAGCGCAGGGCGTTGTCGGTGAGGTTATCGAGCAGTCGCTGCAGCTGCGCGGCATCGAGCTCAAGCTGCGGCAGGGGCTCGTGGACTTCGCAAAGCACCGTCACCTCACGTTCTGCGGCTCTCTCGGTAAAACGGTGAGACAGCTGCTGGATCATTTCGCCGAGGTCGCAGGGGCGGCGCTGCAGGGTTTGCACACCATTCTGGTAGCGCGAGAAGTTGAGCAGGTCGTCGATCAACTGCACCAGTCGATGCATCTCCTCGTCGACGGTGCGTATCAGTTCCTGCTCGCGTCCGCCTGGCGGCAGTGAGAGACGTTCGCGCAGCAGGCTGAAAGCCATATGAATACCGGTGATCGGCGTGCGCAGTTCATGGGAGGCGCGCAGGATGAACTCGCTGCGCACCCGGTCGAAGGCACGTTGCTTGGTGACGTCACGCAGTACCATCACTGCCCCCGCGCTACCGCCCTCGCGTACCTGCACCGGAGTCAGGGCCCAGGCCAGCAGCCTGGTCTCGCCGTCGCGTTCGATCTGCAGGTCGGCCGGCGGCTCCTGCAGCAGTTCGCCTGCCAGCACCCGGCGCAGTGCTTCGTCCACCGCATGCTCGGGCAACAGCGGCCCGATGGGCTGGCCCACGATCTCGGCCGGCCAGGACAGTTGGCGCAGCGCCACCGGATTGGCGTGTTCGATGCTGCCCTGGGTGTCGAGAATGACCAGGCCATCATCGATGCTGTCGAGCACCGCCTTCAGTCGGCCCTCGCTGCTGAGCAACTGGTTGAGGTTGCTCGAATGGTATTCGCGCAGCGCCTCGGTCATCAGGCCGAAGCGACGGCTCAGCACGGCCAGTTCGAGAACCGGCGATACCGGTAGCACCACGTCGTATTTGCCCTGGCCGATCTGGTCGGCGGCTCGTGCCAGCATGTCGATGGGGGCGCCGAAGCGGCGGGCGATGCCGTGGGCAGTGAGTACCCCGATCGCCAGTACCGCGAGGCCGATGAGCACCAGCAGCCCGGCGATCAGTTGAGAGCGCTCGCCCGCTTTGCTTTCGGCCGAGATGACCCAGTCGACGACCTGATCCTGCTGTTCCAGCAGATGGTTGCGCAGGCGCTGGAAGGCCTCGGTGAAGGGTTTGTGAGCACCCAGGTTATGGGGTGTCTGGCCGTCCGGCATCGCACTACTGGCAGCCTGTTCCATCTCGTCGTAAAGCGCTGCCGCTCGCTCCAGTCCGCTGGCGTAGTCTTTGCCGAGGTTGGCCCTCAGGCCTTCGTCGAAGGTGGCGCGGAACGACTGGCGGATGGCTTCGAGGCGCTGCGCATCGGGCTGTTGAGCGATCAGCACGATCAGTTCGTCGCCCAGGTGCTGGCGCAGCTTCTGGCCGATCTGTACGGCGTCGAAGCCGCGCTGGATCAGGTCGCTCTGGCTGCGCGCCATCTGTGTGACGCTGAACAGGCCGAGCAGCAGGCCCAGCAGTGCAACGGTGATCAGCGCGGAGATGCTAAGGAACAGTCGCGTGCGAAGCTTCATCGACAGCTTCATGGAAATCCCGTGGTCAGAGGTTGTACTGCTTGCGTTTGCGATAGAGGGTCGAGGTATCGATACCCAGCGTCTTGGCCGCCATGTCGAGGGTGTTACTGCTGGCCAGCACGGCGGCAATATGCGCCTTCTCCAGCTCTTCAAGGCTCATCGCTGCGCCGACACGCACTGCATTGTTCGGCGCTTCGCCGGTGCCGCCCAGGCCGAGATGGCTAACCTCCACCACGTCGCTCTGGCAGATGATGCTGGCGCGCTCGATGACGTTACGCAGCTCGCGGATATTGCCTGGCCAGTGATAAGCCTGCAGGGCGGCGGCAGCCTCGGGGCTGAAACCGCACGCCGGGCGCCCGTAGTCGCTGACGAAGCGGGCGAGAAAGCGCTCGGCCAGGCCCATCACGTCTTCGTGACGTTCGCGCAACGGCGGCAGCTTGAGGGTGATGACGTTGAGGCGGTACAGCAGGTCTTCACGGAAGCGGCCCTCGCGCACCATTTCGTCGAGGTCCAGGTTGGTGGCGGCGACGATGCGCACATCGGCACGCCGGGTCACCGGATCGCCGACGCGCTCGTATTCCTTGTCCTGGATGAAGCGCAGCAGCTTGGGTTGCAGGGCCAGCGGGAAGTCGCCGATCTCGTCGAGGAACAGGGTGCCACCGTCGGCCTGACTGACGCGGCCCTGGGTGCTTTCGCTGGCACCGGTGAAGGAGCCGCGGGCGTGACCGAACAGCTCGCTTTCCATCAGCTCGGCCGTCAGCGATGGGCAGTTGATGGTCACGCAGGTGCGCTTGGCACGGCGGCTCCAGCCGTGGATGGCGCGCGATAGCTCACCCTTGCCGGTACCGGATTCGCCGAGGATGAGGATGTTGGCGTCGGTAGCCGCGACCTGCCGTGCGGTTTCCAGAATCGCCATCATCGCCGGGCTATGCGAGTCGAGGCCGTCCTTGGCCTTGCGTACCTCACCTTCCAGAGCCTCCAGGCGTGCGGCCAACGTACGCACTTCCAGTTGCTTGGCGGCGGCCAGGCGCAGTTGATCGGGGGGGCAGGGTTTGACCAGATAATCGGCGGCGCCGGCCTGGATGGCATCGACCGCGGTGTCCACGGCCGAGTGGGCGGTGACGATCACCACGCGCATCCAGGGTGCCTGGATGCGCATCTGCGCCAACAGGTCCAGTCCGTTGTCCTCGCCCAGGCGCAGGTCAAGAAAGCACAGGTCGAACACCTGTCGCTGCAGCAGCGCCTCGGCTTGGGTCGCACTGCTGGCACCGGCGACGTCATAGCCTTCGTCTTCAAGGCAGTAACGGAAGGTACGCAGGATTGCCGCTTCGTCGTCCACTAGCAGAATGCGTCCACTGGTTTGCTCTGCAACTGCCATGTATGTGCTCCATCTGACGGGTCAATGCAGCTTAGTCAGGTAAAAACCATGCAAGTTGCACGGCTCGACTGTGCCGATACTGCACCCTGCATGCAGGCAGGGTGCCTTTATTGGTGGTAAATATTTGTTTTAAAAGGGGATTTTAATTTCTTCTGGCTGGCACGGGGCTTGCGATATTGCCTGTATCGTCTCACGAACAGGAGTGAACTCATGCCCCCGTTCAAGCCTTTGTTACTGGCCGCCGGCACCGCGCTGATGCTCGGCCTGACGCCTGTGGCCAGCCATGCTGCCGAAGGTCAGCTATCAGAACAGCTGGATGCGGCCCGCCAGGAAGGTTCGATCTGGACAGCCTTCGCGCTCAACCGGCACCTCAACCCTTTCAAGCTTGATATCGACGTTGAGGATGGTGCGGCCACCCTCAACGGCAAGGTCGAGAACGATGTTCAGAAAGAGCTGGCCGAGCAGGTGGCGCTGAGCATAGATGGCATCGATTCGGTGGACAATCGCATCGAGGTCAGCAGTGACGCGATCGAGGGCGATGCGCCGAGCATGGTGCAGCGTCTGGAGGACGCCAGCCTCGCCGCCACGGTGAAGTCCAAGTTGCTGTGGAACAGCAACACCCGCGGCCTGTACATTCAAGTCAAGAGCGAAACCGGCAACATCACCCTCAGTGGCCATGCCCAGACGCCAGCGGCCAAGGAGTTGGCAGGCCAGCTGGCAGCCAATACCGATGGCGTGCGCGAGGTGTTCAACCACCTCAGCATCAGCACTGCCGACAGCAGTAGCAGCGAAGTGCAAACCACACTCGACGAAGCACGCGAGGACATCAGTGACAGCTGGATCACCAGCAAGGTCAAGGCCAGTTTCCTCTACAGCCGCAACCTGGATGCCATGAGCATTGCGGTGAACACCGACGACGGTCTGGTCAGCCTGCGCGGCAGCGTGCTGAGCAGTGCCGAGAAGCGCCTGGCGGTCGAGATCGCCCGCAACATTCGCGGTGTGCGTGGTGTCGACGCCGACGCCCTGCGCATCAACAGTTGAATCTCAAGCAATCCCGGCCACTGGAATGGCTATCAACCCGCAAGTCCCATCGCCAAGGAGTGAATCCATGAGCAGCAAGACCGCACAACTCAATGAACTGATCGAAATCACCCGTGACGGCAAGCGCTTCTATGAGCATGCCCACGAAGAGGTCAAGGATATCCGCCTGCAGGCGCTGTTCCGCGACATGGTGCGCGCCAAGACCGAAGTGATCGACGCCTTGAGCGTCAAGGTCGCGGCCAACCAGAGTGAGCCGGCGTCTGGCGGCACCATGCTGGGCAAACTGCGCCAGTTCTACGCCGACACCCGCGCGACCCTGGCCAAGGATGAGGACGCCACCTACGTCGCGCAGCTGGAGGAAGCGGAAGACCGCATTCTGCATGCCTTCGAGGATGCGCTGGAAAGTGCGGACAATGATGTCCGCGTGCTGTTGGCCGTGGAGATGCCCAAGGTTCGGGCTTGCCACGACCGTATGCGGGCGCTGAAGCAGAATATGCAGTAATCCTCGCGCGTCATATGAAGCCCCTGCACGCATTGCGTGCGGGGGCTTTTTGGTTGGGCAGATCGGACTGGCAAGTTTGTGCGCGTATTGCTTACTGGCTTAGCACTATCCATTACCGCGTCTGCTGAACGTTTGGGTTGCGCCCCTTACGGGCGCCACACCTTTCTTGCTTGCCCAAGAAAGGTGTGCCAAAGAAGGGCACCCCG
>JBLUOL010000182.1:0-9574 GCA_048065775.1 Pseudomonas sp. GW6 | reverse complement strand
ACTGCCCTGGCGTGGCAGCAGATCGGCATCGACGCGAATCGCCTGCGGCGGTTGCGCCGCGCACAGGGCCAGGCACTCGCGCAGCCAACTGGCGCGCAGCGCATAGACGCGGTGACGGCCATCGGCCAGTTGCTCACCCAGCGCCAGGTGCATCAACTCGACATCTTCGGCCAGCAGTTCCTCCGCCGCGAACGGCAGCGCCTGGCGCATCCAGCGCGCCTTCTGCGTCGGCAGTTGCACGGCGCAGGCGGTGACCGCCTCAACCGGCAGCACCAGTTCCCAGTGTGCCGGCAAATCGGCCAGGGCCTCGGCCAGACCGAGCGTGCGACTGCCGTCTGCCGTGACGCGCTGCACGGGTAGATCCGCTGAGAGCGCGTGACACGCCTCAGGCGGCAGAAAAATCCATAACGGGTTCATTCTTGTTCTTCCTCGATGGGCCGTGGCGGCATGCCGCCCTGCCCCAGATCACGCGCCAGGACACTGACCTGGCCATCATTGCTGCGCTGCAGCAGGCTACGCAATACCACCCGGCGTTCACCCAGGTTCACCTCGCTGAACACCTCGAAATACTGGCTGCCGACCGCCAACCCCTGCACCACCTGCTCGCCCAACCCGGCGAGCGCAGGCTGAGCGGCGAAAGCGGCCGGGCTGAGATACCCCTCGTCACCACGCCCGGCGATCAATGCCAGGGCCGCATCCGGCGTCAGTCCATCGGACAGGCTGGAGAGCACCAGCGCGCTGGCGGTGTTGACGTTAAGCAACGCCTCGCTCGGCAGCGCACTGACGAAAGGCTGCAGGCGGCGATAGTCGGCCTCTTCCATCTCCAGCAGCAGGCGCAGTTCAGACACGTCGGTGATCTCGCGATTGGCCGTGCGATAAGGCGGTGTCGCCAGCAGGTACTGGCCGTCCTCGGCGCCATTGCCGCCCTGCAACTCACTGTCGCTATCGAGCCAGTCCAGCAAGCGCTCGGCATAGGGTTTATCGATGCCCAGACGCAACAGCAGGCGGCGCAGGCGCAGCACCGCCAGCTCGTTGGGCCGGCCCTGGCGCACCAGGCTGTTGAGGTTGAAGCGGCCGTTGGGGTCGACGATGCGTACCCGTAGCTCGCCGCCTTCATCCAGCGGGAACGTCAGCGGCCTGGCCCAAGGTTCCAGCAGGTGATCAACCGGCTGACGTGGATCGCCCCGGCGCAGATCGCGCTCGAGTACCGCCTTGGCCAGCGTCTCGCCGCCCAGGGCGTAGTGCCAGGCCTGGGTCACGTGCAACTGGTTGGCGCTGCTGCGGATCGACAGCTGCTGACGGGCGATCAGCCCGGCACACACCACCGTGACCACGGCGACCACCAGCAGCACGGTGATCAACGCCACCCCATTCTGCCGCTTCATGACTGCGGCACCTCGTTAGAATCCCCTGGCGGCGCGCCGGCAGCGTTCTGCGCCGGCAGATCGGGCAGGCGCAGCAGACGGCGCAGTTCGCCATAGCGGCGATGCTGCAGGCGCAGTTCCACAGCGCGCGGCAGCTCGGTGAGCAAACCGTCGCCAGAGGCATTGGCTGGCGGCCAGTCAGGCTGCCACTGGCCGTCCTTGTCCAGATAACGCAGGCTCAATGACTCGACGCCATCGAGAGCCTGCTGGATCTGCGGCGTGCTGTCCTGTGCGCGATCCAGCACGCGCCAGTAACGCCGCTGCCACTGCTCGCCACTGAGCTGCCAACGCACCCGCTGTACCTCGGCACGCGCTTGGCCGAGCGGGTTGCGCCAGCCGACGCGACTCAGCTCCAGCGCCGTGGCATCAGCCAGATCGCCGTGCAGCGCTGGCTGGGCATCACCGAAAGCATCGCGAATCGGCCGTACCGTGACCTGGCGTAGGTCGCGCTCGAAGGCTGACAGGGCGCGGGTCAACTCGCGCAACTGACGCTCGTGCTCGCGGGTGACGGCATCGGCGCTGAGCACGCTGTCGAGCATGCGGTAAGTGGCCAACCCGAGCAGAGCGAAGATGGCGATGGCAATCAGCAGCTCGAGCAGGGTAAAGCCGCGCTGAGCGCTCCCACACATCATGGCGCCCCCAGGAAACCGCTGAGGGTCACCAGTTGGTAGGGTGGGCTTTAGCCCACCAAGGCTGGCCGCTGTTGGTGGGCTGAAGCGGAGCGCCGCCCGGCCCACCCTACGGGCTGGAGCGAGCGTCGCGAGCGAAATGGCGTCGCCACGGATTCGCGAGCAGAGCTCGCTCCTACGAGGGAGGCAGATCACTGCGGCGCCCCCAGGAAACCGCTCAGTGTGACCTGCGCCCGCTCGCGCAGATCGCCCGAAGCGCCCCGCTCCTCGGCGGCGACCCACAACGTCACACGACGCATGGCCGGCTCGCTGGTGGCCTGGATTTCGCTCTGCCACGACCAGCGACGGCCGGCGAACTCCACCTGGCCCTGGTCGCGGCCATCAGCCGGTGGCGTGTCGGCCAGTTGCAGCTCGGTCAGTCGGTTGTCCGCCACCCACATGGCCAGGGTCTTGTTCTCAAGCTGGCTGGCCGTGCGCACGCTGCGTGCGCTGGCAGTCAGCACGCTGGCGGCAATCAGGGCGAAGATGGCCAGGGCTACCAGCACCTCGAGCAGGGTAAAGCCGTGCGCTGATCTCATCTGGCGCGCCCCGTGCCCAGCTCCTCGACACGCGGCAGACCGAAGCCATCGCTGGATAGTTGCAGGCGCAGGCCGTCACGCTGCCGCTCCGCCAGGAGCAGTCGAAAGGGCGTCATCTCACCGCTGGAGAGGATCAGTAACTGTGGCGTATCAGCACTGGCATCGGCTGTTAGGCTCAAGGCCTCGCCATCGACCTCGAACGCCAGCTCGGCCCATTCCGGCAGGCGATGGGCCTGACGATCCAGTGCCTGCCACTCGCCGCGCTGCGGGTCGTAGCGCAGCACCCGGTAACCGTCGCGGGTAAAGCTCAAGCCATATTCGCGATTGTCCAGCACCGCCTCGTCGACCAGCACACCGATCAACCCACTCAGGCGTTCGGCCTCGCTGCGCAGCTCGCGCGCCGGCCCGGCGATGCCGGTGCTGAGTACTGCCAGACCGATCAGGCTGCCGAGAATGACCAGCACCACCAGCAGTTCGATCAGGGTGAAGCCGCGCTGCGCCTTCAACGTAGGAGCGAGCTCTGCTCGCGAACATGGGCGATGTCGAACGCTTCGCTCGCGACGCTCGCTCCCACAGGCGAACGACGGCATGGTCGGGTCAGAGATCCCAGTTGCCGATATCGGCGTTCAGGTCGCTGCCGCCCTGCTTGCCGTCGGCGCCAAGCGAATACAGATCGAAGGCGCCCTTGGTTCCAGGCGCCAGGTACTGATACGGGTTGCCCCACGGATCGATGGGCAGGCGCTTGAGGTAGCCGTCCTTGTTCCAGTTCTTCGCTTGTGGGTTACCGCTCGGCTTGCTCACCAGCGCTTCCAGGCCCTGCTGGGTACTGGGGTAGTTGTGGTTGTCGAGCTTGTACATGTCGAGCGACGCGCCGATGGTGCGGATGTCGTTCTGCGCGGCGGTGACCTTGGCCTGGTCCGGCCGGCTCATCACCTGCGGCACCACCAGCGCCGCCAGAATGCCCAGAATCACCACCACGACCATGATTTCGATGAGCGTGAAGCCCGCCTGAGATTTTCTCACCTGCTATCCCACCATTTGGTTCAAAGAAAGAATAGGCAGCAGGATGGCCAGTACGATCACCAGCACCACTGCCCCCATGAATACCAGCATGAAAGGCTCGAACAAGCCGACCAGCAGAGCGATCTGCGCGCCGAGGTCGTTCTCCTGATTCTTCGCCGTGCGCGCCAACATCTGATCCAGCTCACCGGAACGTTCGCCGCTGGCGATCATGTGCAACATCATCGGCGGAAACTGGCCGGTGGCCTCCAGCGAGCGGGTCAGGCTGCCACCTTCGCGCACCTTCTGCGCCGCCACCAGCACCTCGCCACGGATCACCCGGTTGCCGATCACCTCGCCGGCAATCGCCAGCGCCTCCACCAGCGGCACACCACTGCGGGTGAGGATCGCCAGGGTCGAGGCAAAACGCGCGCAATCGGTGGCACGCCCCAGCCGTCCGACCAGCGGTATGCGCAGCAGAAATCGATGCCAGCGCAGCCTGAACGCCTCGTCACGCAGGGCTGCACGCAAGGCGACGACCGCCAGTATCAGCGCCACCAGAGCAACCAGCCCCCAGGCCTTGACCCAGTCGCTCAGGGCGATCAGCCCGCGCGTCAGCGCCGGCAGGGTCTGCCCCGAGTCGACGAATACCTTGACCACGTCCGGCACCACGTAGCCGAGCAGAAAGCCGACGATCAGCAAGGACGCGCACATCAGGATCACCGGGTAAAGCAACGCCAGTTGCACCTTCTGCCGCGACTGCTGGCGCTGTTCGGTGTAGTCGGCCAATTGCTCCAGCACCGGGCCGAGGTGCCCGGCATGTTCCCCCGCCGCCACCGTGGCGCGGTACAGCTCGGGAAAAGCGGCGGGGAATTCCTTCAGACTGCCGGCCAGGCTGTGACCTTCCAGCACGCGGGCGCGTACCGCCAGGAGCATGCCCTGGATACGCGAACTGGTGGATTGCGCCGCGGCGGCGCGCAGCGCTTCTTCGATGGGCAGCGCCGCCTGGATCAGCGTCGCCAACTGGCGAGTGACCAGCGCCAGGTCGCGCGCCGACAGGCCACGTACAAAACCCAGGCGCGCCTGCCCACTGTCCTGCTCGCGGCTGCGCGTGGCCTTGACCTCCAGCGGCGCCAGTTGGCGCTCGCGCAGCAATTGGCGCACCTGGCGCGCGCTGTCGGCTTCCAGCACGCCTTTCTGCTGGCGGCCGCGCCCGTCGAGGGCGATATATTCAAAGGCAGCCATCGGCAAATCGCTCCGACTGTAAATGTAGGAGCGGCTTCAGCCGCGATTCACAATGACTCGCGGCTGCAACGGAATGCCGCCCAGCCGCGCATACAAGAGCCAATGCCAACATCCCACTCGCCATCATTCCTCTCGCGTCACGCGCAGCACTTCCTCGACCGTGGTCACTCCTTCCAGCACCTTGCGCCGGCCATCGTCACGGATGCTCGGGCCCAGGGTGCGGGCGTGGCGGGTCATGTCCTGCTCGGAAGCGCGGCTGTGCACCAGAGTGCGCATGGTTTCATCGAAGACCACCAGTTCGTAGATGCCGGTACGCCCACGATAGCCCTGTTGATGGCAATGGGCGCAACCACGGGCGTGGTAAAGCGTCGGCGGCGAACTGGCCGGCACACCGAGCAGCGCGCATTCGGCCTCATCGGCCGCATAGGGTTCCTTGCACGACGGGCACAGTACCCGCACCAGGCGCTGGGCCAGCACGCCAAGCAGCGATGACGACAGCAAAAAGGGCTCCACGCCCATGTCCACCAGACGGGTAATGGCGCCAATGGCGCTGTTGGTGTGCAGCGTCGACAGCACCAGGTGGCCGGTCAGCGAAGCCTGCACGGCGATCTCGGCGGTTTCCTTGTCGCGGATCTCGCCGACCATCACCACGTCTGGGTCCTGGCGCAGGATGGCGCGCAGGCCGCGGGCGAAGGTCATGTCCACCTTGGTATTGACCTGGGTCTGGCCGATGCCTTCGAGGTGGTACTCGATGGGGTCTTCGACAGTGAGGATGTTGCGCGTGTGGTCGTTGAGGCTGACCAGGCTGGCGTACAGCGTGGTGGTCTTGCCCGAGCCGGTGGGGCCGGTGACCAGCAGAATGCCGTGCGGCTTGCGCACCGTCTCTTCCATGAGCTTGCGGTCCTCGGCGCGCATGCCCAGATGCTGCAGAGACAGGCGCCCGGCCTGCTTGTCGAGCAGACGCAGCACCACCCGCTCGCCGTTGGCCGAAGGCAATGTGGACACACGAATGTCCACCTCGCGCCCGCCGACCTTGAGCGAGATGCGCCCGTCCTGCGGCACGCGCTTCTCGGCGATGTCCAGCCGCGCCATGACCTTCACCCGCGAGACCAGCAGCGCTGCCAGCTCGCGCTTGGGCTCGAGCACCTCACGGAGGATGCCGTCAACGCGAAAGCGCACTACCAGGCGCTTCTCGAAGGTTTCCAGGTGAATGTCGGAGGCGTTTTCCTTGATCGCTTCACCCAGGATGGCGTTGATCAGGCGGATGATTGGCGCATCGTCCTCCTGCTCCAGCAGGTCTTCGGTTTCCGGCACCTGATCGGCCAGCGAGGCCAGATCGAAACTGCCGCCGATGTCCTCGGCCAATTGCATCGATGCGGAATCGTGTTGATAGGCCGCACCCAGCACCTGGGCGAACTCCGGCGCACTCAACACCTGCAGCGGCAGGCGGCGCCCGGCGAAGCGCTGCGCCTCGGCCAGCGCCACAGGGTCACAATCGGCGCGATGGGCCAGGCTGGCGCGCTCTTCCTGCATCACGAACACCACACCATGACGCTTGGCAAAGCTGAAGGGCAGACGGCGCAGCGGAATTTCGAGCAACGAAGTGTTCATGCGTGGCCTTAGAACAGAACCTTATTCGGGTAGCACAGCCTAATCTGGCTGTTTGACCCAATGGCTACCTCTAGGACGGTCTTTTTGTGCGTTTATTCAACTATCTTTAACACATCGTCTGTAACTGTACACCCACCCTATTTGGGGGATGCCAACCTCGCGCAGGCTGCTATGATCAGCGCGCGACGCCCAGCACATAAGAAGAACTAGACTGTCGTTTGCGGAGTAATGCTTTTGTCCACCTCGGCCCTTTCCCAGCGGATCAAGGACAATGCCCCGAGCCTGATCGGTATGCTCGTGCTGATCGCCCTGAGCGTGAGTCTGGCCTGGCAGAGTGCCGAATTGCTGCGCCTGGTGCGCGGCCCCGTACAGCAACCGCTCAGTCAGACTGCGCCAAATCTGCAACAGCGCGCGCAGGCGCCCATCGCCCAGTTGTTCGGCAGCCCGCGCGAGGCCGACAGCGGCCCGCCACCGGCCACCAACCTGCAACTGACCCTGCTCGGCAGCTTCGTTCACAGTGACCCGCAACGCTCCAGCGCGGTGGTTCAGCGCCAGGGCCAGAGCGCCCAGCGTTACACCGTCGGCATGGAGGTGGACAGCGGCGTACGCCTGGATGCCGTCTATGCCGACCGCGTCGAACTGCTGCGCAACGGCCGCCGCGAAAGCCTGGCCTTCCCTCGTCAGCAGAGTGGCCAGTACAGCGTCTATACGCCAGCGGAAGAATCGATCAACGACCCGGTCGAACAACTCGATCAACTCGACCAGAACAACCTCGAACAACTGCGCCAGCGCATGCAAGACCTGCGCGAACAGATGGAAGCCTCTGGCACCCTGCCAGAGGAAACGCCCGCCGATCAGCTCATGGAAAGCGACTGAACCGATGCATGTTCTCCGAAGCAGACTGACCCTCGCCCTCCTCGCCGCCGGCCTGGCCGCTGCCCCCATGCCCTTGCTCGCGCAGATCGAGCAGGTGCCGGCCAGCGCCAACCAGCAGGAAGAAAGCTGGACCATCAACCTCAAGGGCGCCGACATCCGCGAGTTCATCGATCAGGTCGCCGGCATCACCGGGCAGACCTTCGTCGTCGACCCGCGAGTGAAGGGCCAGGTCAACGTGATATCCAGCACGCCTTTGGGGCTGTCCGAGGTCTATCAACTGTTTCTCTCGGTGATGGCCACCCACGGTTTCAGCGTGCTGACCCAGGGCGATCAGGCGCGCATCGTGCCCAACGCCGAGGCCAAGGCCGAAGCTGATGCCGGCCGTCCGGCGCCGGATCGCCTGGAAACCCGCCTGATCCAGGTGCAGCACGCGCCAGTGGCCGAGCTGATCCCGCTGGTTCGTCCACTGGTGCCGCAATACGGCCATCTGGCTGCTGTCACCTCGTCCAACGCGCTGATCATCAGCGACCGCAGCGCCAACATCGAACGCATCGAAGACCTGATGCGGCAGCTCGACCGCAGCGGCGCGCAGGACTTCAGCGTGGTGACTCTGCAGCACGCCTGGGTGATGGACGCCGCCGAAGTGCTCAATACCGCCATCGCCCGCGGCCAGGCCAAGGGCACCAGCGCCACCCAGGTGGTGGCCGACGCCCGCACCAACCGCCTGATTCTGCTCGGCCCGCCGGACGCCCGCGCCAAACTGGCCGACCTTGCCCGCTCGCTGGACAGCCCCACCAGCCGCTCGGCCAATACGCGAGTGATCCGCCTGCGCCACAACGATGCCAAGTCCCTGGCCGAAACCCTCGGCGACATCTCCGAAGGCCTGAAGAACCAGGAAGGCAGCGAAACCACCGGCAGACAGTCGAATATCCTCATCCGCGCCGACGAGAGTCTCAACGCCCTGGTGCTACTGGCCGAGCCCGATCTGGTCGCCACCCTCGAAGATATCGTGCGTCAGCTCGACGTACCGCGCGCCCAGGTGATGGTCGAAGCGGCCATCGTCGAGGTTTCCGGCGACATCACCGACGCCCTCGGCGTGCAGTGGGCCGTGGATGCCCGCAGCGGCAGCGGCGGTAGGGGTGGCCTGGGCGGGGTCAACTTCGCCGGTACCGGCCTGTCGGTGGGCAGCGTGCTGCAGATCCTGCAAAGTGACGAAATACCGGAAGACCTCACGCTGCCCGACGGCGCCATCATCGGCATCGGCAGTGATCGTTTCGGCGCACTGATCACCGCACTCTCGGCCAACAGCAAGAGCAACCTGCTGTCCACGCCGAGCCTGCTGACCCTGGACAACCAGAAAGCGGAAATCCTCGTCGGGCAGAACGTGCCCTTCCAGACCGGCTCCTACACCACCGACGCCTCGGGTGCCGGCAACCCCTTCACCACCATCGAACGCCAGGACATCGGCGTGACCCTCAAGGTCACGCCAAGCATCAACGAAGGCGCCACCCTGCGCCTGGAGATCGAGCAGGAAATCTCCTCCATCGCCCCCAGCACCGGGCTCAACGCCCAGGCGGTCGACCTGGTGACCAACAAGCGCTCGATCAAGAGCACCATCCTCGCCGACGACGGTCAGGTGATCGTGCTTGGCGGGCTGATTCAGGACGACGTCACCCAGGCCATCTCCAAGGTGCCACTGCTGGGCGACATTCCTTTGCTGGGCGGGCTGTTCCGCTCCACCCGCGAATCCCATATCAAACGCAACCTGATGGTCTTCCTGCGGCCGACCATCGTCCGCGATGGCGCCGGCCTGGCTGCACTGTCGGGCAAGAAGTACAGCGATATTCGCATCATCGGCAACGGCGGCCCGGACAACGGCCGCCCCAGCATCCTGCCCAGCACCCCGAGCCAGCTGTTCGACGGCCAAGGCGCACCGGCGGTGGATTTGCGGCAGTAACAATAGGGCGTCATCTCGTGGGTGGCTGCAATCCGCCGCAATGGCGATGGCGGGTTGCACCCGCCCTACGCGCTGAATTGTGGAGCACCGCAAACCGTGGGAGGCGCTTTAGCGGCGACAGGCGCTACGGCAATCGCGGCCAAAGCCCCTCCCACTGAGCCAGCGCGACTTGCCTCCCCTCTTCAATCACAGGTGAACCATACATCGTAGGGCGGGTGAAACCCGCCGCAATGGCGATGGCGGGTTGCACCCGCC
>JBLUOL010000181.1:0-9600 GCA_048065775.1 Pseudomonas sp. GW6 | reverse complement strand
GCCTGCCCGGTGAGCGCGGCCAGCGCATGCAGGCACCGGGCGCGCGTGGCCGAGGCCGCTTCCAGTCCCATGATGCTGCTGTCCAGTGCGTTGCGCGTCTCCACCACGTCGTTGGGCGAGGCGGTGCCAAGCTCATTCGCCCGTTCGGTCATCTCCAGCAGTCGGCCGTTGGCATCGACCTGATTCTCCAGTAGCGCCATCTGCACTTCGGTCTGGCGCAACGACAGATAGGTGCTGGCCACGGTCGCGGCGATGCTCAGCCGTTGCGCATGCAGATCCTGCGCCGAGGCCTCGGCCTGCGCACTTTGGGCTTCGGCGCGCCTGCGCACGGCTCCCCACAGGTCCAGCTCCCAGCTCACGGTACCCTGTGCAGTAGCTTGCTGGCGCACCTGTCCCTCGCCCAGCCCCTGCGCAGCCGCCGTGTTCTCGCTGCGGCTTTGCGAAACGCCCATGCCGACCTGCGGCCTCCCGGCCGCACGGACCTCGCCGATTGCCGCCTGAGCCTGGCGCCACGCGGCGTCCGCTGCCGCAATGGACAGGTTGGCCTGTTGCGCGCGCTCTTGCAGCTCATTGAGGTCGGGATCGTGCCAGGCCTGCCACCAGGCCTCGCCGTACCATTCAGTCGGTTCCGGGTCGGCACGCGTCCACACCATGCCGCCCTCCTCGAACCGTTCGGGGACGGGCAGGTCGGGCCGGACATAGTCGTGGCCCACGGTGCAGGCCGCCAGCGCCAGAGGCAGTAGCGCGCTGGCGAGCAGGCGCCTGCGGGATCGGGAAATGCGTGTCATGGTGGGGTCCTGCGGTGGAGGGTGCCGAATCGATCCATGAGCACATAGATCGCCGGTGTCGAATAGAGCGTCAGCACCTGGCTGAGCATCAGCCCGCCGATGATCGCCACGCCCAGTGGTTGCCGGAACTCGGAGCCGTAGCCGGAACCGATGACCAGGGGGACTGCTCCCAGGATTGCCGCAAGCGTGGTCATCATGATGGGGCGGAGCCGCACCAGACTGGCACGCAGGATCGCCTCCTGCGGAGACAGTCCCTCGGCGCGCTCGACCTGCAATGCGAAATCGATCATCAAGATCGCGTTCTTCTTGACGATGCCGATCAGCAGGATCACGCCGATCAGCGCGATGATGCTGAACTCGAAGCCCCCCGCCGCCAGCGCGATCAGCGCACCGATGCCGGCAGAGGGCAAGGTGGAGAGGATGGTCAGCGGATGACGCAGGCTCTCGTAGAGCATGCCCAGCACGATGTATACGGCCAGCAGCGCGGTGACAATCAGCAACGGCATCGTCTTGACCGTGTCGGCGAAGGCCTTGGCATTGCCTGCAGGCGCCGCGGCGATGCCTGGGTCCAGGTGCAGCGCATCGACCGCCTGCCGTATCGCGCGTTGCGCCGGTCCCAGCGAAGCGCCGGGACTGAGGTTGTAGGACAGCGTGACGGCGGGGAATTGGCCTTGGTGGGACTGTGACAGGCTGGTCTTCTGCACGCTCCAGCGCGCTATTGCCGACAGTGGCACCAGCTCGCTGCCGTGACCAGGCGTGACGTAGATCTGGTCCAGCGTCGCGGGGTTGCCAGCCTGCGACGGGTCCAGCCCCATGACCACGTGGTACTGGTTCATTTCCCGATAGATCGTGGAAACCAGGCGCTGGCCGAAGCTATCGTAGAGCGCCTGATCGATGGCCTGCGCCGATACGCCGAGCCGCGCGGCAGCGGTCCGGTCGATCTCGATCTGCGCCTCGACGCTGCCGTCCATCAGGTCGGAGCTGACGTCGGTGATCAACGAAACCTTGCGCATGGCCTGTTCGACCCGCGCAGCGGCCGCCTCCAGGGCCACACGGTTGTCGGCCGACAAGGTGAACTGGTATTGCCCGGCCGACTGCCGCCCACCGACGCCGATGTCCTGCACGGCCTGCAGCGTCACTTGCACGCCGGCCTCATTGGCGAAGGTCTTGCGCAACTGGTCGATCACCACATCCGCGCTGTCCTGGCGCGGATCGTGCAGCGGCTTGAGCGTGACGTAGAGCGCGCCGGCGTTGGAGGCGCTGCTGCCGGTAGCCCCGAGGACGCCGATCACCTGGTCGACGGACGGATTGCCGCGCAACTTGCGTACCACTTCGCTGAAGCGATCACGCATCTGCCCGAAGGAGATGTTCTGCGGCCCATAGACCTGGCCCAGCAGCAAGCCCGTGTCCTGCTGCGGGAAGAAGCCCTTGGGCATGACCGCGAACACGACCAGTCCCAGGCCGACGACCGCAGCGGTAGCCCAGGCCATCAGCCGCGGACGCTGCAGTGTCCAGCGCAGTGTGCGTCCATAGAAGCCATCCGGGGAAGCGCCCTGCCCATCGGGGTGCCGCGCGTCGTCCGACGGACGCAACAGCATGCGGCTCATCATCGGGGTAACGGTGAGCGAGATGACCATCGATACCAGCACCGCAGCCGCAAGCGTGACCGAGAACTCGCGGAACAGGCGTCCGACCAGGCCAGACATCAGCAGCAGCGGAATGAACACCGCCACCAGCGAGACGCTGATCGAGAACACGGTGAAACCAACCTCGCGCGCGCCGTCCAGCGCCGCCTGCACGCGGCTCTTGCCCATCTGCTGGTGGCGCATGATGTTCTCCACCACCACGATGGCGTCGTCCACAACGAACCCGGCCGCGACGATCAGCGCCATCAGCGAGAGGATGTTCATACTGTAGCCCAGCGCCCACATCACCGCGAAGGTACCCAGCAGCGACAGCGGCACCGCGACCGCCGGCACCAGGGTCGCGCGCCAGTCGCGGAAGAACACCGCTGTCACCGCGATCACCAGCAGGATCGACACCACCAGGGTCAGCTCAACCTCGTGCAGCGAGGCGCGGATGGTCTGGGTCCGGTCCAGCATCACGTCCAGCTTCATGGTGGCGGGCACGGCGGCCTGCAATTCCGGCAGCTGCGCCCGGACCCGGTCCACGGTCTCGACCACGTTGGCGCCGGGGCGCTTGCTGATGATCAGTGCCACGCCCGGCCGTCCGTTCATCAAGCCGAAGCTGCGGACGTTCTGCGTCGAATCGGTGACCGAGCCCAGGTCGGACAGCCGGACCACCGCGCCGGCGTTGTCGCGCACCACCAGGTCCCGGTATGCGGCCGCCTGCAGCAGATCGTCGTTGGCGGCCAGCGCGTACTCGGCGTCGCCGACCTGCACCGATCCCTTGGCGCGACGCGCATTGGCACCGTTCAACAACTGCCGGATCTGGTCCAGACCGATCCCGTACTGGCTCAACCGCTGCCCGTCCAGCTCCACACGCACGGCCGGCAGCGCGCCGCCACCGACCTGCACATCGCCCACGCCTTCGGTCTGAAGCAGCTTCTGCTGCAGCAACGTGGATGCTGCGTCATACAGCGCGGCACTGCCATCGGTCTGCGAGGTCAGCGCCAACGCCATGACTGGCGCTTCGGCGGGATTGACCTTGCGATAGGTCGGCACGCCGTCCATGTCGCTGGGCAGGCGGCTCATCGCGGCGTTGATGGCGGCCTGCACGTCGCGTGCGGCGCCGTCCACGTCGCGGGCCAGGTCGAACTGGATCACGATGCGCACCGAGCCGCTATAGCTGACCGACGTCATGTCGGTGATCCCGGCGATGGCGCTGAACTGGCGCTCCAGTGGCGTGGCCAACGAACTGGCGACGGTATCCGGATCGGCACCGGGAAGGTTGGCGGTAACGGCGATGGTGGGGAATTCCACCTGCGGCAGCGAAGCCACCGGCAGCATGCGAAAGGCCAGCAGGCCCAGCAGCATGATGCCGACGGCGATCAGAGTGGTGGCCACCGGCCGACGCACGAACGGACCGGACAGATCGATCGCCATGGCTTAGATCCGCTTGGCCAGGGCCTGCTCGGCCGGACGCAGCAACAGGTAGATCACTGGCGTGGAGAACAGTGTCAGCAACTGGCTCACGATCAGCCCACCGATGATGGCCAAGCCCAGCGGGTGGCGCAGCTCCGCGCCCATGCCGCTGCCGAACGCCAGCGGAACGGCGCCCAGCAATGCGGCCAGCGTGGTCATCAGGATCGGCCGGAAGCGCTGCTCGCAGGCGCGCTTGATCGCCTCGGTGCCGTCCAGGCCGTGGTCACGCTCCAGCTCCAGCGCGAAATCGATCATCATGATCGCGTTCTTCATGACCATGCCGACCAGCAGCACCACGCCGATGGTACCGATCACGTCGAACTGGCTGCCGCTCAACATCAGCGCCGCCAGCGCACCCAACACTGCCGAGGGCAAGGTGGACAGGATCGTCAACGGGTGGATGAAGCTCTCATAGAGCATGCCCAGCACCAGATACACCACCAGCACCGCCGCCAGCATCAGAATGGCTTGGCCGGACATGGCGCCGGCCAAGCTGCCGGCCGCGCCTTCCAGATGCAGCGTGACCGAAGCCGGCAGGCCGATGTCCTTGGCAATGGTGTCCAGCCGCTTCACCGCGTCGCCGAGGGTGACGCCATCGGCCAGATCGAAACCGATATCGGCATAAGGGAACTGCCCCTGACGCTCGAATGATACCGGCGCGTCTCCCACGTCGATCGTGGCCAGCGCGGCCAGCAAGACTGGAGTGCCGTTGGTGCCGGGTACGTGGATGCGCTGCAGTACGTCCCGTATGTCCTGCAGGTTGCCCTTGGCGGCCAGCACGACGTGGTACTGGCTCAGATCGGTATAGATGGTCGAGACCTGATTCTGGCCGAATGCTGCGTACAGTGCGTCATCGATACCGCGCATGTTCACGCCCAGGCGCGAAGCAGCGACCCGATCCACGTCCAAACGTGCCTGCAGGCCCCGGCGGGCCGCCTGGCTGTCCACCGCAGAGAACGCTGGATCGGCCCGCATGGCGGCCATCAGCTTCGACGTCCACTCGGCCAGCAGGCCACGATCGGTGGACTCCAGGCCCGTCGCATAGGGCATGGGCGAGGACTGGGTATCGAGTGTCAGGTCTTGGACCGGGCGCAGGTGCACCACCATGCCGGCGCGCTGCGCCTTGTCGGCGAGGCGTTTGATGACTGTGGCGCTGGTGTCCTTTCCCGCCTTCAGGCGCACGAGCATTGGCACGGTCCCGAGCGCGGTGTTGGTCTGGCTCACGCCGGCGCTGATGGAGACGTTCTCCACGGCCGGATCGGCAGCCACCAGCCGCGCCGCGGCCTGCTCGCGCTCTTGGATGCGCGAGAACGCACTGTGCGCGTCGACTTGCAGCGCGCCCTGCAGCATGCCGGTGTCCTGCACCGGGAACAGGCCCTTCGGCAGCGCCCACAACAGCGCCAGGGTCAGCACCGTCGCGCCGGCCACGGCAAGCATGACCGCCGCACGGCGCTGCATCAGGCGATCCAGCAATCGTGCATAGCCACGCTCCAAGCGCACGAAGAACCCTGCTTCGTCGTGCTCGGCCTCCGGCTTGAGCACGCGCGCGCACAGCATCGGTACCAGCGTCAGGGTCACGCCTGCCGACACCACGATGGCCACCGAGAGGGTCACTGCAAACTCGCGGAACAGGCGGCCAACCACGTCGCCCATGAACAACAGCGGGATCATTACCGCGATCAAGGCTGCCGACAGCGATACGATGGTGAAGCCGACCTGTCCGGCACCTTCCAAAGCGGCCTGCATGCGCGACTTGCCCATCGCCATGTGCCGGCTGATGTTTTCGATCATCACGATGGCATCGTCGACCAGGAAGCCAGTGGCCACGGTCAACGCCATCAGGGTCAGATTGTTGAGGCTGAACCCCAGCCCATAGATGATCGCCACCGTGCCAAGCAGGGACAATGGGACGGTGATGCCCGGGATGATCGTCGCTGGCCAGTTGCGCAGGAATACCCAGATCACCGCTACCACCAGTACGATCGCAATCAGCAGTTCGACCTGCACGTCGTGGACCGATGCGCGGATCGTCTCGGTTCGGTCGCTCAGTATCTGCAGACGGACCGAGCTGGGCAGGGCGGCCGACAGGCTCGGCAGCGCGGCGCGAATGCCGTCGACGGTCCTGATCACGTTGGCACCGGGTTGGCGCTGGATGCTGATCAGGATCGCCGGCGTGTCGTTCGCGTAGGCCGCCTGTCGCGTGTCTTCCGCTCCGGTGGCGATCTGCGCCACTTCGCGCAGATACAGCGGCGCACCATCGTGCCAGGCCAGCACCAACGATGCATATTCTTCCGGTTCGACCAACTGGTCGTTGGCACCGATCGCGTAGGCGACCGTCGGGCCGTCGATGGTGCCCTTGGGAAGGTTGACGTTGGCGGCAGTCAGGGCCGCCTCGACGTCTGCCAGCGTCAGCCCATGGCTGGCGAGCTGGCGTGTATCGACCGTAACGCGGACCGCAGGACGCTGGCCGCCGCTGACCGTTACCAGTCCGACACCGGACATCTGCGAGATCTTCTGCGAGATGCGCGTCTCGGCCAACGCCTGCACCTGCGTCAGCGGCAGCATGTCGGACGTCATGGCGAGCGTCAGCACCGCCGTGTCGGCTGGGTTGACCTTGCTATAGACCGGGGGATAAGGCAGATCGTCGGGCAGGCGTGCCCGCGCTGCGTTGATCGCGGCCTGCACTTCCTGCTCCACTTCCTCCAGCGAGGTGGACAGGCCGAATTGCAACGTAATGACCGAGGCACCATTGGCACTGCTCGACCGCATACGCTCCAGTCCCGCGATCTGTCCCAGCTGGCGCTCGAGCGGTGCGGTAAGGGTGTTCGCGGTGACGTCGGGTCCGGCGCCGGGATACTCGGTATAGACCTGCAGGGTGGGATAGTCGACTTCCGGCAGTGCCGAAATGGGCAAACCGCGATAGCCGATGAGGCCGGCCAGCAGTACGCCGACCATCAGCAGGGCGGTGGCCACCGGCCGGCGGATGAAGGTGCTGGAGAGATTCATGGCGTAGGTTCAACGCCCGGCTTGCGCCGGCTCGACCACGCGCACCGCAACACCGTCCTCCAGCGCGTCGATGCCGTCGACTGCGATCTGCATGCCAGGTTTGAGCGCATCGGCGACCACCACGCTTTGGCTGCCCAGAGCCGGCCCCGTCGTTACGTTCTGCAGATGCGCCTTGTCGTCTTTGATCATGAAGACATAGGCACCCTGGTTGCCGTACCGGATCGCCGAAAGCGGCACGACCATGGCTTTTTCCAGTGTCTGCAGATGGACCCGCGCGCTGACGAACTGGTTGGGAAACAAGCGGTGCTCGGAATCGTCGAAGCGGGCGCGCAACATCACCGTTCCAGTTGCGGCATCCACGCGATTGTCGACGGCCTCCAAGGTACCCTCGGCAAGGACGTTGCCGCCGTCCCGGTCCAACGCATCGACCCGAACCGCGCCGTGTCGCTGTGCGTTGAGCACGCGGGACAGCTGGTCGACCGGAAGCGCGAACTTCACCGTCGTCGGCGATATGCTCGCCAGCGTGGCCACGCCGTTGGCATCGCCGGGTTGCACGAGATTGCCAGGATCCACCGCCCGCAGGCCCACCACGCCGTCGATGGGCGCGGTGATCCGGGTATAGCTCAGCTGTACGCGCAGGTTGCCCACCGAGCCCAAGTCCGCCTTCACTATTCCCTCGGCCTGCCGGACCGCAGTCTCTTGCGTGTCGAGCTGCTGGCGCGAGGCGGAGCCAATGTCGACCAGCGCCCGAGTGCGATCCAAATCGCGGCGCGCGTTGGCGAGTTGTGCCCGATCTCGCAGCAGCGCGCCTTCCGCTGTCTCCAACTGCGCCCGCAACGCACGATCATCAATCGTAGCCAGCAGATCGCCTCGGGCGACCACCTGTCCTTCCCTGAAGTTGATCGAGGCCAACGTGCCTTGTACTTGGGCACGCACGATGACCGTGGTCGATGGCGTGACGGTACCGACCGCGTTCAGAAAAACAGGCACGTCGCGTACGGCGATCGCCGCGGTCCGCACGACCCGCGATACATTCGCGTCGCCTTGGCCTGCTTGACGATGTCGAACCAGCAAGCTGGCTACGAGAACGATGACAACGAGCAAAAGGGTAAGCAGCGCCACGGGGCGCCAACGTCGGACTTTCACTGGAATAGGCCACACGGGAAGCAAGGAAGGGAGAGAGGGAAGGGCCGAGCCCCTCGGCATGGATCGATGCGGGGCCGTTACGAACCTTCCTCGTCGGGGCGGCATGGTACGAACGCCGCCTGCCCAATCGGCTTCAAACTGCGCACATTTTGTTACATTCGGTTACAGCCTTGGCCGGCCGTCATGTACAAGTCACTGAAACAAAAGGGCTATTTCCGAGATTCATCATGCCCTGACGGTACGATTGCGGTTGCAAGGCAATGCCTCTTGCGCGAAGAATTTGTCTAACCCTTCGTGAATGGCAGACTCCGTGGAAGATGCACCGCACCGAATACTGGTCGTCGACGATGACCTGGAATTGCGCGACATGCTGCGCCGCTATCTGGGCGAGCATCGCTTCGACGTACAGATTCTGGCTTCCGTCGACCGACTCGACGAACGACTACGGCGTGAACCCTTCGACGTACTGATCCTGGACCTGATGATGCCTGGCGAGGACGGCTTGTCGATTTGCCGTCGGCTGCGCGCGGAGGGAAGCACCGTTCCCATCCTGATGCTGACCGCACGCGGGGCGGCGGTCGACAAGATTCTGGGCCTTGAAATGGGCGCTGACGACTATCTGGCGAAGCCTTTCGATCCGCGTGAGCTGATTGCACGGCTGCATTCGATTCTGCGCCGGCAGTCCATGGTGAACGGCGATGGCCGCTGGGCCGGTGGCAACGTCATCCACTTCGGGCCCTTCATTCTCAATCTGACTCGGATGGAGGTGACACGCCATGGTGAGGTACTGGCGCTCTCCAGTTCGGAATTTCAGCTCTTGCGCATTATGGCGACCAATGCCGGGCGCCCCTTGAGCCGCGAGCATCTGCTGGAGAAGCTGAAGGGGCGCGAGTACGACTCGCTCGATCGCAGCCTGGATGTGCAGGTCCTGCGTCTACGACGCAAGATCGAGGACGACCCGTCATCACCACGCTACATCCGCACGGTATGGGGCGTAGGCTACATGTTCGTTGCCCAGGCCTCCGAATGAAACTGCCCTGGCCCAGGTCGCTACTGGCGCGTAATTTCCTGCTGCTGATGGTTCTGGCGCTGGCGCTGGAGTTCTCGGTGTTCGCGACCTTCTACCAACTCCTGCAGAAGCCCCGCAGCGAAGGGCTGGCGACGCTTGTCGCCTCGCAGATCAACACCCAACGCGTCATCCTCGCGGCACTGCCTCCTGGCGAGCGCGACGATGTGATCCGGCGGATCAACGCCGAAGGCGCCATGAAGATCAGCCCCGCCATTGAGGGGAATGCTTCTCACGGGGAGGAGAGCGGCGGCATTTGGCTGACCGATTTTGCCCGGCGCCTGGAGAGACAACTGCCGCCAGGCAGCCGGCCGGCGATCACGCACCTGGGCGCTGCCCATGTACGGATGCAGGTGGGTGATCAGGCCTACTGGCTATCGTTACCGCTTCATGTGCAGCTGCGCGACCGGGCCATGACCGTCGCCGTGGCCACTTCGGGGCTGATCGTCGGCCTGATGTTGCTGGCTGCCTGGCTCATCCAGCGAAGAAT
>JBLUOL010000180.1:0-9611 GCA_048065775.1 Pseudomonas sp. GW6 | reverse complement strand
CCGCCGCTCCGGCGGCGGCTCCTGCCGCTGCCGCGACCAGCAGCAGCGTGCAGGATGTGCACGTGCCGGATATCGGCACCGACGGCAAGGTCAAGGTCATCGAAGTCATGGTCAAGGTGGGTGACACCATCGAAGCCGACCAGTCGCTGATTACCCTGGAGTCCGACAAGGCCTCCATGGAAATCCCTTCGCCGGCTGCCGGCGTGGTGGAAGAAGTGCTGGTCAAGCTGGACGCCGAAGTCGGCACCGGCGACCTGATCCTCAAGCTGCGCACCGCCGGTGGTGCAACCGCCAGCGCTGCACCGGCTCAAGCGGCTGCCCCTGCTGCTGCGCCAGCCGCCGCACCTGCTCCTGCTGCCGCAGCCCCGGCTGCTGCTTCGGTGCAGGACGTGCACGTGCCGGATATCGGCACCGACGGCAAGGTCAAGGTCATCGAAGTCATGGTCAAGGCCGGTGACAGCATCGAAGCCGACCAGTCGCTGATCACCCTGGAGTCCGACAAGGCCTCCATGGAAATCCCCTCGCCGGCTGCCGGCGTGGTGGAAGAAGTGCTGGTCAAGCTGGACGCCGAAGTCGGCACCGGTGATCTGATTCTCAAGCTCAAGGTAGCGGGTGCTGCACCGGCCGCCGTGCCAGCGCAAGCCAGTCAGCAAGTGCACCGCGTACCGGAAGGTGCCGCACCGGAAGTGGCCGCTGAAGTACGCGCCATCGCCTCACTGTCGGCTGCTGCTGCCGAAGTCGCCAACGCACCCAAGCGCGATGGTGCCAAGGTGCATGCCGGCCCTGCCGTGCGTCAGCTGGCCCGTGACTTCGGTGTGGAACTGGCGGATATCGCCGGTACCGGCCCGAAAGGTCGTATCCTCAAGGAAGACGTGCAGGTGTACGTCAAGGCGATGATGCACAAAGCCAAGGCCGCACCGCAGGCGACTGCAGCCGCTGCCACTGGCGGCGCCGGCATCCCGCCGATCCCGACCGTGGACTTCAGCAAGTTCGGCGAAATCGAAGAAGTGGCGATGACCCGCCTGATGCAGGTCGGCGCTGCCAACCTGCACCGCAGCTGGCTCAACGTGCCGCACGTGACCCAGTTCGATTCGGCCGACATCACCGACCTGGAAGCCTTCCGCGTCGCACAGAAGGCCGTGGCCGAGAAAGCCGGCGTCAAGCTGACCGTGCTGCCGCTGCTGCTCAAGGCCTGCGCCCACCTGCTCAAGGAACTGCCGGACTTCAACAGTTCGCTGGCCCCGAGCGGCAAGGCGATCATCCGCAAGAAGTACGTGCATATCGGCTTCGCCGTCGATACGCCGGACGGCCTGCTGGTGCCGGTGATCAAGAACGTCGATCAGAAGAGCCTGCTGCAACTGGCCGCTGAAGCTGCCGCTCTGGCGGAGAAAGCGCGCAGCAAGAAACTGTCGGCTGACGACATGCAGGGCGCTTGCTTCACCATCTCCAGCCTCGGCCACATCGGCGGCACCGGCTTCACGCCGATCGTCAATGCGCCGGAAGTGGCAATTCTCGGTGTCAGCAAAGCCACCATCCAGCCGGTCTGGGATGGCAAGGCCTTCCAGCCCAAGCTGATGCTGCCGCTGTCGCTGTCCTACGACCACCGGGTGATCAACGGCGCGGCTGCCGCACGCTTCACTCAGCGTCTGTCGCAGCTGCTGGCCGATATCCGCACCATCCTGCTGTAAATCGTTTCGAGCACGCCACGCTCGCATCCTCAACCCCGTCTGCTTAGGCGGGGTTTTTTTTGCCTGTCTTCTGCCTGAAACGTCCGCTCGCGCCGAGGACGCCGAGAGCTGCTGTGCGCGCTTCTTCAGCCCTTCTGCACGTTGCGAATCAGAAAGCTCAGCGCCTTGGCCAACTCACCGGCGCCCTGATGATCACGCACGATGCTCAGCAACGGGCTGCCGTCGGCCGGGTTGAACAGCACGCAACGGATACCACCGGTCGGACATTCGTAGCGGATGAACGGATCGATACCGAATACCGGAACACGCTGATTGCGCACCGAGATGGCAGTGCCCTGCGCGCCACGACTCTCCTCACGCAGAACAAGCTCACCGGTATTACCGACATTGAAGCGGTACAGCAGATCCTGCCGTTGCGCCTGGCCAACCTGGTAGCCAGCGCGCAGGGCGTAGGTTTCCAGCAATGCGTTGCTGTGCGCGAGCAACGCATTGCGCTCGTTATCGGCCAGATAAAGACGCTTGAGCCCGTCCAGATAAGCCGCCTGCTCGTCGCCCCGCAATGTCGCCGCGTCCTCGGCGCCGGCAACCGCGGGTATGGCCGTAAAAAGTGCTCCGCCAAGCACCATGGCCATGAGTTTTCTTGTCAGTCTCGCTTGCATGATGCACCCTTGCCGAACGCTATAGTGAAGTAGGCCTGAGCCCTAGCCTCCGTCCACGCCAATGCGCCTTCTGACGCAGCGGCCTTGTACCGAGAACGGATGCCTCGCCTGGTCAGCATACTGGAAGCCCAACGCCCAATGAAAAGCCATCCCGATGCCAGCACACGCTCGGCAGCCGAGGTTGTGACGCAGTTGCCAGTGCCCTCGCGGCTCGGCATGTTGCGTTTCGAGCGCTTGAACGAGCCGAGCTGGGCCCTGCTGTTTCTCGACCCGGCCTGCGAACGCCGGCTGGGTATCAGTGCCAGCGATCTCTGCGCGCTGGTGGATGCCCCCTACGCCAGCCTGATGGAGCCCGAGGCGCGCTACCGTCTGCACGACGCCATCCAGCAGCAACTGCTGCAAGGCCCGCATTACCTGGTGCACTACACCCTGCACACACCGCACGGTGCGCTGACCCTGCTGGAGATGGGCGAACCCTTCAAACAGCGCAACCGCCAGTTGCTGCGCGGCTATCTGCTGGTAGCTGATGAAAGCCTCGACCACTATGCCCCTGCCGAACAGGAGCTGCACACGCAGAATCAGCAGCTGCGAAGCTCGCTGCAGCAATATCAGCGCACCCAGAACGACCATCTGCAACATCTGGCGCGCTCGCATACCCAGCAGCAACTGATCGTGCGCCTGGCACGCCAACGCTATGTCTCCAGCGATCCGCGCCAGGAAGCCGCCGAACTCATCACCCAGGCGGCCTGCGAGGTTTACGGTGTGGCCCGGGCCGGAATCTGGCATCTGGGCGGCAATAGCCTCGATTCGGTGTCGCTGTACCGCCGCGACCTGAACCGACACGAGCAACTGCCCTCGATCGATGCGCATCATTTCCCGCACTACCTGGAGGCTCTGCAAAGCGGCCGAGCGATAGACGCCCACGATGCCCAGCATGACCTGCGCACCCGCGAGCTGGCCCCCGGTTACCTGCAACCGTTGGGCATCACCTCGATGCTGGATGCCAGTATCCGCATCGAAGGTGAAGTGGTGGGCGTGCTCTGCCTCGAACATATCGGCCCCAAACGTTTCTGGCAGGCCGACGAGATTGCCTTCGCCGGCGAGTTGGCCGACCAGTTCGCCCAGGTATTGGTCAATCAGGAGAAGCGCTCCGCCACCCACGCGCTGTATCTGTTCCAGCGCGCCGTCGAGCAGAGCGCCAGCGCCTTTCTTCTGGTCGACCGCGACGGCCGGGTGGAATACGTCAACCCCAGCTTCACCGCCATCACCCTCTACAGCAGCGACGAAGTCTGCGGTCACCGCCTGTCCGAGCTACCGGCCATGGCCAACCTTAGCGACCTGTTGTTCGACGCCCAGTCCAGCCTGGCCGAACACAGCAGCTGGCAAGGCGAATTCCGCAGTCGGCGCAAGAATCAGGAGCCGTACTGGGGCCATCTGTCGATCTCCAAGGTGTATGGCGACGATGGCGAACTGACCCACTACATCGGCATCTACGAAGACATTACCGAGGCCAAGCTGGCGCAGCAGCGCATCGAACGCCTGGCCTATACCGACAACCTGACCAACCTGGGCAATCGCCCGTCGTTCATCCGCAGCCTTGAAGAGCGCTTCGCCCGCAATGTTCAGTCGCTCGGGCTGCTGCTGGTGGACATCGACAACTTCAAGCGGATCAACGACAGCCTCGGCCACCAGACCGGCGACAAGCTGCTCTCGGCCCTAGCTCGGCGCCTGCGCAACAGTCTTGGCGCCAAGGGCACCCTGGCACGCTTCGCCAGCAATGAATTCGCCATCCTGCTCGACGGTTGCGATCAGGACGCGGGCCTGCGCGTCGCTCATCAGGTACTGCAAACCCTGGACAAGCCGCTGTTCGTCGACAACCAGTTGATCAGCATCACCGGCTCGGTGGGCTTGGCCATCGCCCCGGAACACGGTGACGACCCGCAGACCCTGATGAAGCACGCCGGCCTCGCCCTGCACAAAGCCAAGGCCAACGGTAAACATCAGGTGCAGTTGTTCACCGAAGCGCTGAACGCCGAGGCCAACTACAAGCTGTTCGTCGAGAACAACCTGCGCCGCGCGCTGACTCAGAACGAGCTGGAAGTCTTCTACCAACCCAAACTCTGTCTCAAGAGCGGGCAACTGCTGGGCATGGAGGCGCTGCTGCGCTGGCAGCATCCGGAGAAGGGCATGATCCGCCCGGATCAGTTCATCGGCGTTGCCGAGGAAACCGGCCTGATCATCCCCATCGGCAAGTGGGTGGTGCGCCAGGCCTGCCGCATGAGCAAGCAGATCGCCGCTATTGGCCTGGGTCAACTGCAGGTGGCGATCAATCTGTCGCCCAAACAGTTCTCCGACCCGGATCTGGTCGGCTCCATCGCCGCCATCCTGCATGAAGAACAGCTCGACCCCAGGTTGCTGGAACTGGAACTCACCGAAAGCCTGCTGCTGGAGGCCACCGACGACACCCGCCACCAACTGGGTCGCCTGAAGAGCCTGGGCCTGACCCTGGCCATGGACGACTTCGGCACGGGCTATTCGTCGCTCAGCTACCTGAAGAAATTCCCCATCGACGTGATCAAGATCGATCGCAGCTTCATCAAAGACATCCCGGACAACCAGGACGACATGGAGATCACCTCGGCGGTGATCGCCATGGCCCACAACCTCAAGCTCAAGGTCGTGGCCGAAGGCATCGAGACCGGCGCCCAGCTCGCGTTCCTGCGCCGCCAGCAATGCGACGTCGGCCAGGGCTACCTGTTCGACAAACCGATTTCCGGCCGCGAGCTGATCGTCAGCCTGCGCCGCTACCCCTGCCGGCCACAGACCGACGCCAGTCGCCAGGCCGACCAACGGACGTAATACGCCGCGTTGCGCGTAGTCCACCATTGACCCATTTCGAGGAGACCGCCATGGTTCTGCGCTCACAGATTCTCGTTAACAAGGATGTCCTGCCGACTGCCGAGCAGGCGCTGCCCGGTCGCGCCGAGCCGCTACCGGTGGCCGACACTCACTATGTCAATGGCAATCCGATCAAGGCGCCCTTCCCTGCCGGCCTGCAGCAGGCGGTATTCGGTCTGGGCTGTTTCTGGGGGGCAGAACGCCGCTTCTGGCAGCAACCCGGTGTGTTCAGCACAGCGGTCGGCTATGCCGGCGGCCTCACGCCCAACCCCACCTACGAGGAGGTCTGCTCCGGCCTGACCGGACACACCGAAGTGGTGCTGGTGGTGTTCGACCCGCAGCAAACCAGCTTCGAAGCGCTGCTCAAGGTGTTCTGGGAAGTGCACAACCCGACCCAGGGCATGCGCCAGGGCAACGACCAGGGCACCCAGTACCGCTCGGCGATCTACTGCCAGGACGAGGCGCAGCTGAGCGCCGCCAAAACCAGTCAGGCACGCTTTCAGGCCGAGCTGGACAAGGCCGGAATGGGCCACATCACCACGGAAATCGCCGAGGCGCCGACCTTCTATTACGCCGAGACCTATCATCAGCAATACCTGGCGAAGAATCCTGGCGGCTATTGCGGCCTGGGCGGAACAGGCGTATGTCTACCCCCTGAGTCTTGAGCACGGGTAACGGGCCGTGGAGCTGAGCAGCATTTCCAGTCAGGTATCGAGCCAGGCATCGGCGCAGATCTCCGCGCAGATGTCGCTTCTACTGCTGCGCAAGACACTGGAGCTGCAGGCTGCCAACATCACCGGGCTGGTGCAGTCAGCTGCACCGGCCAGCGCCCCCAGCAATCCGCCCAACCTGGGCAACAGCATCGACGTGATGGCCTGAACAACTGATACCGTCAAGCCATCAGCCGGACTAAACTGCGGGCAATTAGCTATCTTTCGACGAGCTCGGCATGCCCGCCACTCTGCCCACCATCACTCCCGATCAGCTTTGCGTCGGCCTCTATGTCCATCTGGACCTGAGCTGGTGGGAGCATGATTTCGCCTTCAGCAATTTCAAGATCAAGGACGAAGCGCAGATTCGCGCCTTGCATGCCCTCAATCTGAAGCAACTGCGCTATGACCCGGCACGCAGCGACTGCCCACCCCTGGAGCTCATCGCAGACGTACCGGCGCCCGCCCCCATCGAAGCGCCCGTCGACCCGCAAGCCCAGGAACGTCAGGAGCGCGCACAGAAACTGCGCCATCTGCGCAGCCGTCTGGCCGAGGTGGACCGCCGCTTCATCGAAGCCAGCCAACGCATCAAGACGCTCAACCAGACCCTGCGCAGCCGCCCGGAAGATGCCATGCGGCAGGCCGGCGCCATCGTCGGCGAAATGGTCGAAACGCTGCTCGGCGCTCCTGGCGTCGTACTCCACAGCATCACCGGCAAGGCCGCCGAGGACAGCTACTTCCACGCCCTCAACGTCACCGTGCTGTCTCTGCTGCTCGGGCGCCAGCTCGGCCTCGACAGCGAGGCCTGCCACAGCATCGGACTCGGCGCGCTGCTGCACGACATCGGCAAGCTGGAAGTGCCGAGCAAGGTGCTACTCAAGCCCGAGCCACTGACCCGCCCGGAGCAGCAATTGCTGCATATGCACACCGATTTCGGCCTACGCATGGGGCAGAAGCTGATGCTCGATGACGAGGTGCTGCGCATCATCCATGAACATCACGAACATTGTGACGGCAGCGGCTACCCACGTGGCCTGCGCGAAGCAGCGATCGGCCGCCTGAGTCGCCTGGTGGCCATCACCAATCACTTCGACGGGTTGTGCAACCCGCTCGACCCACGCCAGGCGCTGAGCCCGCACGAGGCCCTGGCGCTGATGTTCAAGCAGCAGCGCGAACAATTCGACGAGGTGGCGCTGAAGGCCTTCGTTCGCGTGATGGGCATCTACCCGCCGGGCAGCCTGGTGCAGCTGGAAGATGAGCGCTATGCGCTGGTGCTGGGCATGAACCCAACTCAGGCGTTGAAACCGACGCTGATTCTCTACGACGCCGACATTCCCAAGCAGGAAGCCCTGATCGTCGATCTCGCCCAGGAGCCAAAGCTCGCCATCGCCCGCAGCCTGCGCCCCTCACAGCTACCGCTGGAGGTGCTGGAGTACCTCAGCCCGCGGCGCAATCTCAGCTACCACATCGAGCCCAACCACAAGCCCGCTTGAGCCCCTTGTAGCCCGGATGCAATCCGGGGATCGGGGGCCACGGCTCCCGGATTTCATCCGGGCTACGCGCTTATGACTTGCCGCTTGGCGCTTCCTCTATCAGCCAATCCAGACGCCAGCCGCCCTGGCTCTGGCCAAGCACATCGGCCAGCCAGGGCAGCAGCTGCTTGAGTTCGTCCTCCAGGCCCCATGGCGGATTGCTGATCACCAGACCCGAGCCGCTCAGGCGCGTGGCGTCGTCCGGCGCGTGCACGTAAAGCTCTGCGCGTAGCAGCTTGGGCGCGGCGCTCTTTTGCAGATCGCGGTAGAAGCGCGCCAGCTGTCGCTCATCCTTGATCGGGTACCAGATCGCGACGATGGCCTGACGCATGCGCCCGTGCGCTTCGTTCAAGGCCTCGACACAGCGCTGCAGCTCGTCGGTCTTTTCAAATGGCGGGTCGATCAGCAGCAGCACGCGCTTCTCGCGGGTCGGCATCAGCGCCCGCGGCACCAGCCAGCCCTCGCCCAGATGCACGGCTACGCGACGGTCGCCACGCATGTTGTCCTTGAGCAGGCGGCCATCCTCGGGGTGCTTCTCATTGAGCTGCAGACGATCCTGCTCACGGCTGAGCAGCCGCGCCAGTTCGGGCGAGCCGGGGTAATAGCGCAGCTCGCCATCCGGATTCATCGCCCGCACCACCTCCAGATAGGCCTCCACGGCATCCGGCAGGTGCTCGGCCTGCCACAGGCGTGCGATGCCCTCCAGGTACTCGCCGGTACGGCTGGCCGCATCGCCATGCAGGTCGTACAAACCGAGTCCGGCATGACTGTCGAGGTAGGCGAAAGGTGCCTCCTTTTTCGACAACAGGCTGATCAGGCGAGTCAGCACCAAATGCTTGAGTACGTCGGCGTGGTTGCCGGCATGGAAGGCGTGGCGGTAGTTCATGGAGGTCTCCGAAGCGGTCGCCAAGTTTACCCGTTGGAAGGGCTTTACGCGCGCATCAGCTCCAGCAACAAGGCCAGCGGCGGGTGCTCACCGGCGTCGCGACGACGTACCAACAATGTAGTCGTTGCGCCAAGCTCAGGGGCGATGGCCTGGTATTGCACCAGATGCACACGCGGGTGACTGTCGAGCAGGCTGCGTGGCAACAGGCCGATCCCCATGCCGGCAGCAATGCCGGCAAAGATCGCGTCGATGGAGCCATAGCTCTGCCGCGCCGCCACTTGTACCCCCTGGCTGGCCACCCAGCGCTCCAGGCGCTCGCGGTAGTGGCAGCCCTCGGGGAAGCCCAGCAGGGTCTGCGGCCGCGTCGCCAAACTGTCGGCATCCTGTGCAGGCGGCAGCACCAGCATCAGTTCCTCCTGCCAGATGGGCAGGCAGTCGAGCTGAGGATGCTCGAACGGCCCGCCGATCAATCCGCCGTCCAGTTCTCCTGACAACACCCCCTCGACCAGTCGCCGGCTCGGCCCGGTGCTGAGCTGCAGGTTCACTCGCGGAGCCCGCTGGTGGAAAGCCGCCAGCAGCTCAGGCAAACGCACCGCGGCGGTGGTTTCCATCGAGCCCAGACGCAGATCGCCGCTCCAGATATCTTCCTGCACGCTGCGCCAGGCCAACTGGCAAAGCTGCTCCAGATGCTCGGCATGGGGCAACAGGCGTTCGCCGGCCGCAGTCACTCGCAGACGCTGCCCCTGACGCTGAAAAAGCCGGATATCCAGTTGCTGCTCCAATTGACGAAGGCGCGCCGAGACGTTCGACGGCACGCAGTGCAGGCGCACGCCGGCGGCGCTCAGCGAGCCCTCCCGAGCCACGGCGAGAAAATAACGCAGCAGCTGCGGATTGAGTCGTTGCCAGGCATCCATGACATTCACCAAAAGTGAAAATAGACCGCAATATTTTTCACTAACCATCAAGCAACGACAATAACTAAGGTGGGCAGCACGACCGGAGACCTTATGCCCAGACTCGACCGCGCCCACCTAACTGCCCTGCTCGCCGCCGCCCTGGCGCTGGTAGTCGTCCACGCGCTGGGCCGTTTCGCCTTCACCCCCTTGCTGCCACTGCTGCTCGACGACGGCCTGTTCGATCTGGCCCAAGGCGCCCAGTTGGCGACCTGGAATTATCTCGGCTATCTGCTTGGCGCCCTGCTTGCGCTGTTCATGGCCAACCCGCGCGGCCTACGCCAG
>JBLUOL010000179.1:0-9643 GCA_048065775.1 Pseudomonas sp. GW6 | reverse complement strand
GGAGACAAGCGGCACTGCAAGCCATTGACGAGCTGTGGTTGCCGCTTGCGGGAGAGGGGGCTTTTGCCTTAGTTCGACTTCACCGGGGTATCGGCTTTCTTGTCGTTGCCTTCGATGAAGGGGCTCCACGGCTGGGCGCGAACCGGGCCGTCGGTTTCCCAGACCACGGAGAACTGACCGTCTTCCTGGATTTCGCCGATCATCACCGGCTTGTGCAGGTGGTGGTTCTTCTCGTCCATCTTCAGGGTGAAGCCGCTCGGTGCCGCGAACTCCTGGCCAGCCATGGCTTCACGCACCTTGTCGACGTCGGTGGTGCCGGCTTTCTCGACGGCCTGCGCCCACATGTGGATGCCCACGTAGGTGGCTTCCATCGGGTCGTTGGTCACCACGGTGTCGGCGTTCGGCAGCTTCTTGGCCTTGGCGTAGGCTTTCCAGTCGGCGACGAACTTCTCGTTGACCGGGTTTTCCACGGACTGGAAGTAGTTCCAGGCCGCCAGGTGGCCGACCAGCGGCTTGGTGTCGATGCCGCGCAGTTCTTCTTCACCCACGGAGAAGGCCACAACCGGCACCTCGGTGGCTTCCAGACCCTGGTTGGCCAGTTCCTTGTAGAACGGCACGTTGGAGTCGCCGTTCACGGTGGAAACCACGGCCGTCTTGCCGCCAGCGGAGAACTTCTTGATGTTGGCGACGATGGTTTGATAGTCGCTATGACCGAAGGGGGTGTAGACCTCTTCGATGTCCTTGTCGGCGATGCCCTTGCTGTTGAGGAAGGCGCGCAGGATCTTGTTGGTGGTACGCGGGTAGACGTAGTCGGTGCCGAGCAGGAAGAAGCGCTTGGCGGCGCCGCCGTCTTCGCTGAGCAGGTATTCCACCGCCGGGATGGCCTGCTGGTTTGGCGCTGCACCGGTGTAGAAGACGTTCGGCGACATCTCTTCGCCTTCGTACTGCACCGGGTAGAACAGCAGGCCGTTGAGCTCTTCATAGACCGGCAGCACGGATTTGCGCGATACCGAGGTCCAGCAGCCGAAGGTCACCGCGACCTTGTCCTGGGTCAGCAACTGGCGGCCACGCTCGGCAAACAGCGGCCAGTTCGACGCCGGGTCGACCACTACCGCTTCGAGCTGCTTGCCGAGTACACCGCCCTTGGCGTTGATCTCGTCGATGGTCATCAGCGCCATGTCTTTGAGCGAGGTTTCGGAAATGGCCATGGTGCCGGACAGCGAGTGCAGGACGCCGACCTTGATGGTCTCGGCGGCCTGGATGGACCAGCTCAGGCCCATGGCGGCGATGGAAGCGGAAAGGGTAAAGGCCTTGATCAGGCTGCGACGTTGCATGGTGCGATCTCCATTCACAAGTGTGATTAAGTGGACAGCGTTTTTATTGGTGGCAGTGATTCAAAGGTCATTACGTCACCCTTGTGCCGGCAGTGCCCGTTGCCGGGCGCTGTGCAGCATGTGCAGGGTGATCTTGCGCACTTCCGCTTTGCTGACCTCTATGTGGGTCTTGAGCAATAGCTGTGCCTCTTCGCAGCGACGCGACAGGATCGCGCCGAGGATGCGTGCGTGTTCCTCGTATGTGATTTCCACGCGCGGCCCCTGGGTGAAGTCCAGGCGCCTGATAATTCGGATCTTTTCGCTGACTTCGGCATGCAGGCGGGCCATCTCGCGATTGCCGGCGGCTTCCAGCAGTTGGCAGTGAAAACGTTCGTCCAGACGCGAGACTTCGCGGCCGTCCTGCAGGCGCTGCTCGGGTTGCACCATCCAGGTGCAACGCAGCTGTTCCAGTGCATCCGGCAGCTCGCCATTGGGGCGTTCGCACAGGCGCTTGACCGCCTCGAGTTCTAGGACGATGCGCACCTCGTACAGCTCCTCGAAGTGAGCGAAATCGAACGGCTTGACCTGCCAACCGCTGCGGAAATACACCTCCAGATAGCCCTCGCGCTCCAGGCGATACAACGCCTGGCGCACCGGCGTGCGGCTGGCGGCCATGCGCTCGGCGATCTCGCCTTCGGAAAAACGATCACCCGGCAGCAGGCGGAACTCGAAGATGTCGTCCTTGAGCTGCAGGTAGATGCGCTCGGCGAGATTTTCCGGGCGCTCCTTGCCACGCTTGGCCGGGCTGACCAGTTGCATCTCAGGCCGCCTCGTTCGGGGTCAGCAGGAGCAGGGCATCGCCCGGCGTCACCGTCTTGCCGGGGGCGCAACGCAGCGACTTGACCGTACCGGCCACTGGCGCGGTCACCGCCAGTTCCATCTTCATCGCCTCGACCACCAGCAGCGGGGTCCCGGCCTCCACATGCTGGCCAGGCTCGACCAGCACCTTCCACACGCTGCCGCTCATCTCGGCGGCGACCAGATGGCCGTCCAGATCGGCGTCGTCATGGCTCGTGCTGGTCAACGCTTGTGCGGCGCTCGGATCGTCGTCCTTCCACAGCTCGACTTCGGCATTGAACGCGGCTTTCTGCTGGCGCTGGAAGGCTTCGATATCGGCGGCGTTGTCGGCGATGAAGCGGTTGTAGGCGGCGAAGTCGAATTCGCTTTCCTCGATGCGGATCTGCGCGCGGCCCTCGCGGAATGCTTCGCGGAATTGATCCAGCTCGGCCTCGCTGACCGGGTAGAAGCGCACCTGGTCGAAGAAGCGCAGCAGCCAGGGCTGGCCATTCTCGAACTGCGCGTTCTTCACGTACTTGTTCCAGATCGGCAGGGTGCGACCGACCAGTTGATAGCCGCCGGGCGAGTCCATGCCGTAGATGCACATGTACATGCCGCCGATGCCCACGGTGCCTTCGGCGGTGAAGGTGCGCGCCGGGTTGTACTTGGAGCTGAGCAGGCGATGACGCGGGTCCAGCGGCACGGCGCAGGGCGCGTCGAGATAGACATCGCCGAGGCCGAGGATCAGGTAGCTGGCGTCGAACAGGATGTCGCGTACCTGCTCGCGGCTGGCCAGGCCATTGGCGCGCTGGATGAAGTCGACGTTGTTCGGCAGCCAGGGCGCCTCGCTGCGCACGGTTTCGCGGTAGCGTTCGACGGCAGCGAGGGTGGCGCTGTCCTCGAAGGCCATGGGCAGGTGGACGATACGGGTCGGCACCTTGAGCTCGGCGACATCACCAAGCTGGCGCTCCAGGCGCAGCAGGTGGTCGAGCAGGGTGCGCTGGTGCAGCACGCGGCTGTCGTAGCGCAGTTGCAGCGAACGTACGCCGGGGGCTAGCTCTTCCAGGCCACGCAGCGGCTCGGCCTTGAGCGCTTCCATCAGCAGATGTACGCGCAGGCGCAGGGCCAGATCCAGCACGTTGTCGCCGTATTCCAGCAGGATGTAGGCATCACCAGCCTGGCGATACACCGCACGAGGGCGGCTGCCCTCGGCCGGCAGCTCGGCCAGCACGGTGGCGGAAACGGTGGTGTCCGGTTGCAGCGACGGCGCTGGCAGGGTCACCGCGCTGATCGCCGCCAGGGCCTCGATGCTGCCCAGTTGCGCCTGCTCCAGGCTCTGCGCCTGCTGGAAACCGATGGGGTGAAAGCGCAGCTTGTCGCCGGGCTTGACCTGGCCGACCTTCCACAGCTCGGCCTTGGCGATGGTCACCGGGCAGACGAAACCGCCGAGGCTGGGGCCGTCCTTGGTCAGGATCACCGGGAAGTCACCGGTGAAGTTGATCGAACCGATGGCGTATTCGCAGTCATGCACGTTGGACGGATGCAGGCCGGCCTCGCCGCCATCGGCTCGCGCCCAGCTCGGTTTCGGGCCGCTCAGACGCACACCGAGGCGGTTGGAGTTGTAATGTACCTCCCACTCGGCGGCGAAGAATTCCTCGATGGCTTCAGCGGTGAAGAAGTCCGGCGCACCGTGCGGGCCATAGAGCACGCTGATGTTCCAGGTGGTGCCGTAGCTGGGGATCAGGCTCGGGTGAGCCGCCTGCGGCGGCGCGACCGGAGCGGGCGTGGTGCAGGCTGGTAGCTCGGGCTGGGAGATGGCCAGCATGTCGGCGGTACGCAGGGTGCGCCCAGCATGCCCGCCGAACTGGCCGAGGGCGAAGGTGGAGCGGCTGCCCAGATACAGCGGCACGTCCAGGCCATTGCGCACGGCGAGATAGGTGCGGCAGCCGCTGACGGCGCGGCCCAGCTTGAGCACCTGGCCGGCCTTGACCTCGATTGGCTGCCAGTAGGCCACCGTCGCATCGTCCAGGGTGGCCGGGCAGTCGGCGCCGGTCAGGGCGATCAGTGCGTCGCTGTGAAAGCGCAGCGTCGGGCCTTGCAGGGTAAATTCCAGGCCGGCGGCCTCGGCAGCGTTGCCGACGATACGGTTGGCCAGGCGGAAGGCGAAATCATCCATCGGCCCGGACGGCGGTACGCCGATATCCCAGTAACCGAGACGACCGGGATAGTCCTGCACGCTGGAGTAGGTGCCCGGCTCCAGCACTTCGATGACGCTGGCCTTGAAGGAAAAACTGTCGAGCAGACGCGTCCACACTTCACCTTGGGCGAAGCGTTCTTCGGCCACCACCTGGCGCAGGTAGTCGAGGTTGCTGGCGATGCCGTGCAGGCGGGTTTCGCCCAAGGCTTTCTGCAGCTTGCCGATGGCCTCAGCGCGCGTGTCGGCATGAACGATCAGCTTGGCGATCATCGGGTCGTAGAAGGCCGAGACTTCGCTGCCGGTGCTGACCCAGCCGTCGACGCGCACGTCGTCCGGGAAGTGCACATCGGTGAGCACGCCCGGGCTGGGCTGGAAGTTCTTCAGCGGGTCTTCGGCGTAGATCCGTACTTCTATGGCAGCGCCTTGCGGGGCGCGGTTCAGCGCGGCCCAGTCCAGCGCATCGCCTGCGGCCACGCGCAGCATGCATTCGATCAGATCCAGGCCGGTGACCATCTCGGTGACCGGGTGCTCGACCTGCAGGCGGGTGTTCACTTCGAGGAAGTAGAAATCGTCGCGGGCGGCGTCGTAGATGAATTCCACGGTGCCGGCGCTGCGGTATTTAACCGACTCGCCAAGCTGTACGGCAGCGGCATGCAAACGCTCGCGGGTGGCCTGCGGCAGGTTCGGCGCCGGGGTCTCCTCGACCACCTTCTGGTTGCGCCGCTGCAGCGAGCAGTCGCGCTCGCCGAGGGCGGCAACGCGGCCGGCACCGTCGCCGAAAATCTGTACTTCTACGTGGCGCGCCTGATCGACGAAACGCTCTAGGAACACCCCAGCATCGCTGAAGAACTGCTCGCCCATGCGCTTGACGCTTTCATAGGCGCTGGCCAGCGCGGCGGCGTCGCTGCAGCGGGTCAGGCCGATGCCGCCACCGCCTGCGGTGGTCTTGAGCATTACCGGGTAGCCGATGCTGTCGGCGGCGCTCAGTGCTTCTTCCAGGCTCTGCAGCAGGCCGGTGCCCGGCGCCATTGGCACCTGGGCCTGGGCGGCCAGTTCGCGTGCTCTGTGCTTTAGGCCGAACTCGCGAATCTGCTCGCCAGTCGGGCCGACGAAGGCGATGCCGGCTGCTTCGCAGGCATCGGCGAACTCGGCGCTTTCCGAGAGAAATCCGTAGCCAGGGTAGATGGCCTGGGCGCCAGTTTCTTGCGCGGCGGCGAGTATCTTGTCGATACGCAGGTAGCTGTCAGCCGGCTTGTCGCCGCCCAGGGCGATGGCAATATCGGCGTCGCGTACGTGCTGGGCATTGCGGTCGGCGTCGGAGTAGACGGCGACGCTTTTGACGCCCAGGCGTTTGAGCGTGCGAATGGCTCTGACGGCGATCTCGCCACGGTTGGCGATCAGTACGGTATGGAACATCTGTTGCGGCCTCCTGGCTTGCTGCGCGCATGTGCGGCAGGCACTGATTAGTCCCCTCTCCCCTCGGGGAGAGGGCTAGGGAGAGGGGGCATGCAGGCCACCTTCTCCCCTGCTATTCACTTTCTGGTTTCGGCGATAAAGGCGCGCCAGCCACCAAAGCTGGTGATGTCACGGGCGCCATTCAGCGCGTAGGGCTCGCAGATAAAGCCCTTGACCCAACGGCCATCGGCCAGCTCCAGGTTGCCGATGCCCAAGGGGGGCGGGATCTCGGCGACGAACTCGCCGAAGCGCGCCTGCGGCACGTCCCACAGCTCGACGATGATCTCGGCGCCGTCCTCGGCGACCCGTGCCAGGCCCGGTTTGGGTGGCACGGTGCCGGGCAGGGCATAGAGGCGGTAATGCGCGGCGCTGGTGGTCTGCTCCACCAGCACGGCATCGCGTGTGGTGAGCTGGAAGTTCAGCGGCATGCCGGTCAGGTGCGCGCCGACCACGGCAACACGGATGCAACCGGGCGCTGGCTTGTCGCTGAGGGTTTGTGCTGGCAGCGGCTTGCCGGTAGCGCCCAGCGGCAGATTGACGGCCTGCTGCCAGCGCTGGCCGAAGGCGGCCAGTGCCTGGTCATGCCAGGCTGGGGCGAGCAGGGTGATGCCGGCCGGTAGGCCGTCGGCGCGCAGCCCTGCCGGCACGGCGAGGGCGGCCAGGTCGGCGAGGTTGGTGAAGTTGGTGTAGGTGCCGAACTGGCTGTTGAACAGCACCGGTTCGACGTCCATCTCGGCCAGGGTGCGGATGGTTGGTGAGGTCGGCACCACCAGGGCGTCGAAGCCGGCCAGGGCGTCGTTGATCACGCGGCTCAGTTCGGCGCGAATGTACTCGGCCTTGTAGGCGTCGCAGGCGCTGTACTTGTGGCCGTTGTCGACGATGCCGCGCACCACCGGGTTGATGTGTTCGGGGTTCACGCCCTCCACCGCGACGGTGCGTTCGGCGACCCAGGGGCCGTAGTAGAGCTGCTCGGCCAGTTGCTGGAAGGGGGCGAAATCGATCTCCACCAGCTCGGCGCCCAGTTCGCGCAGTCTGCCCAGTGCGGCCTCGTAGACGGCCTGGTTCTGGCTGTCGCCGAAGAACTCGGGGTTGGCCGGTACGGCCAGGCGCGGATTGGTCGGCATGCCGACCTTGGCGCTATTCGGGTTTTTGCGGCTGTAGGCATCGGCGGCGTCATAGCCGCCAGCGATGTTGGCCACGGCCAGGGCATCGCTGACGGTCAGGGCGAACACCGAGATGCAGTCGACCGTGCGGCAGGCCGGCACCAGGCCGGTGTTGGGCAGCCAGCCCTTGGTCGGCTTGAGCCCGACGATATTGTTGAAACCCGCCGGCACGCGGCCCGAACCGGCGGTGTCGGTGCCCAGCGAGAAGGGCACCAGACCACGGGCGACCACACTGGCCGAGCCGGAGCTGGAACCACCGCTGACGTAAGCCGGGTTGAAACTGTTAGGCACCGCGCCGTGAGGCGAGCGGGTGCCGACCAGGCCGGTGGCGAACTGGTCGAGGTTGGTCTTGCCGATAAGGATGGCGCCGGCGGCGCGCAGACGAGCGACAGCGGTGGCGTCGGCTTCGGCGCTGTAGGCAAACTCGGGGCAGGCGGCGGTGGTCGGCCAGCCGGCGGCGTCGATATTGTCCTTGATGGCAAAGGGCACGCCGTACAGCGGCAGCTTGTTCAGATCGCCAGCGGCGTTTTCCAGCACGCTGGTCAGGGCATCGAGTTGAACCTCTAGCTGAGCTTCGCTGGCCAGGGCGATCCAGGCGTTGTCATCAGTGCGCAGTTCGAGGCGCAGGGCATGCAGCAGTTCGGCAGGGGATTGGCCGTCACGGTAGGCCTGTTGCCACTGCGCGAGGGTGAAAGCGATAGGTGCGTTGGACATGCTTAGAGATTCCATCTTGTATCCAAGTTGGAATCGCTAGAGCAATGAGGATGCCAGTTTTGCGCAGGCCTTTATTTTCGGGGATTTCAGGGCAACTGCAGGGGTTTGGGCGAGAGGCGTTGCACCGAGGTGGGGCTGAGCTGCAAGCGAATGGTGCAGGCTCTTCGGCACTGGCGGTGCGCACAGCGCACCCTACGGCATCGAGAGGGGTAGGGTGCGCCGTGCGCACCGAGGGCTCGAAGCTCGGTGTCTTACGGCACCAGGTAGTTCTTCACCCCGGTGAAGATGATCTGCGCGGCCAGGGCGCAGACGAACAAGCCCATCAAACGGCTGACGATCTGCAGCCCCTGGTCGCCGAGCAGGCGCTCGAACTGGTTGGACAGGTACAGCACTACGCCCACGGTGAGGCTGGCGAGAAAGATCGCTGCCACCGCTACCAGCTTGTCGTCCCAGTGCGGCTGGCTGGCGCCCATCAGCAGCAGGGCGCCGATGGTGCCGGGGCCGACGGTGATGGGGATGGTCAGCGGTACGATGGTCACGTCCTGCTGCACGTTATCGCTCTGCACCGCCGATTTGCCCTGGGCCATGCCGAGGGCGGAGATGAACAGCACCGACCCTGCGCCGATACGGAAGGCGTCGATGGTGATGCCGAACAGGGTGAAGATGTGCTTGCCGAACAGGTACAGCAGCACGCTGGCGATCAGCGTGGCCAGCGCCACCTTCCAGGCCAGGCGCTTGCGTTCCTTGAGGGTGTAGCCGCGACTGAGGCCGATAAAGCAGGAGAGGACGAAGAAGGGGCTGTAGAGCACCAGCATCTTCAGGTACAGGCTGAACATATCGGCCATGGGGACTCGCTTGAGATGGGTGGACTGAGGTAGGGCGGATCGGAACGCCGACCGCTCGTAGCGAAGCGAACAGTCCGCCGCACTTCGTCACAGCGCAAATCCAGCGGCGTACTGCTTCGCGAGTACGCCCTACGATACCTCGCGCTGGCGACGCAGTTCGCGTTCGGCGATCCAGTGCTCGATCAGCTCGCGCAGTTGCGACAGCTCCACCGGCTTGGACATGTGCCCGTCCATGCCGACGGCACGCGCGCGTTCCTTGTGTTCACTGAGGATATGCGCGGTCAGCGCCACCACCGGCGTGCGCGGGCGCTTCTCGCTCTTTTCCCAGGCGCGCAGCTGTTCGGTCGCAGAGAAACCGTCTAGCACCGGCATCTCGCAGTCCATCAGCACCAGGTCGTAGGGCTGTGCCTTCATCGCGCTGAGGGCTTCTTCGCCGTTGCTGGCAGTGTCCGGCTTGAGGTTGAGCTTGCCGAGCATGCCGCGGATCACCTTGGTGGAGATGCTGTTGTCTTCGGCCACCAGGATGCGGAAGTCGGCCGGCACGTTCAGTGGTGTGCTCACCGGCGTCGGTGCGGCTTGGGCGGGGGTGTCGTTGGGGCGCTGTGCCAGCTCGTCGGCCAGGGTGGTCTTGAGTGTGTAGCCGGCCACCGGCTTGGCCAGGATGCGCTTGATCCCGGCGTTACGTGCGATCACCTTGCTCGGCGCGTTGCTGATGCCGGTGAGCATGATGATCAGAATGTCGTGATTGAGGCTCGGGTCTTCCTTGATCTTGGCGGCCAGCTGCATGCCGGTCATGCCGGGCATGTCCTGGTCGAGCAGCACCGCGTCGAAGTATTCACGCATGTGTGCCTTGGTGCGCAGCAGGGCCAGGGCCTCCTTGCCGGAGGGCACGGCGCTGACCTGCATGCCCCAGGCATTGCACTGCTGCATCAGCACCTTGCGGCAGGTGTCGTTGTCGTCCACCACCAGCAGGCGTGCACCCTGCAGCGGGCTGTCCAGGTCGGTTTCCGGCTGTTCCAGGCGGGCGGCGTCCAGCGGCAGGGTCAGCCACAGGGTCGTGCCCTGGTTGCCGCTGCCCTGGATGCCGAACTCGCCGCCCATCAGGCGTACCAGTTGGCG
>JBLUOL010000178.1:0-9658 GCA_048065775.1 Pseudomonas sp. GW6 | reverse complement strand
GCCGTACTCGGCCAGCCAGGTGCGCTCGCCGGCACTGGCGAACTTGCCGATCTGCCGGTCGGTGATCAGGTAGGCGGTGGCGCCGTCGCCCTGGTTCAGGTAGGGGAAGTTGCTGTCGCCGGAGACTTCCTGGTAGCCGGCGCTCAGCCCGTGGCCGCCGAGGCTGTAGGTGAACAGGGCGCTCCAGGTGTCGTTGTCCACTTCGCCCTTGGTGATCGCCTTGCCGGCCGCGTTCAGACCGTAGTAGCCAGTGCTGGCATAGCCTTTGGCCACCCCGGCGGCGCTGTCGTTCTTGCCGTCGGCGTCGCTCTTGAAGTAGCGCAGGTCGGATTTCAGCGCGCCCGGGCCGATGGCCAGGCTGTGGGTCAGGCCGAGGAAGTGCTGGCGGTAGAACTCGTTCAGCTCGCCGTAGTAGTACTGCGCCAGCAGGTCCTTGCCGATCTTGTAGTCGCCACCGGCGTAGTAGAACTTGTTGCTGAACTGGCCGGTCTTGGCGTTGTTGGCTCCGGAGATGGACAGGCCTTCGTTGTTGCTCGAACTGCGCCCCTTGGCGTGTTCCAGCTGGCCGCCGACCAGGGTCAGGTTGTCGATCTCGGCTGAAGTGATCTGGCCACCCTCGAAGGTCTGCGGTAGCAGGCGACCGTCGCTGAAGGTGACCACCGGCAGCTTGGGCTGCAGGGTACCGATGCGTGCCTCGGTCTTCGACAGACGCACCTTGCCGGTCAGCCCCAGGCTGCCGAAGTTGTCCACCGCGCGACCGTTCTCGTCGGTGGGGAACACGGTGCCGCCGTATTTGCTGGAGTCGGGGTTGTAATGGCGACCCTTGCCGGAATCCAGCTTGACGCCGAGCAGGCCGAGAGCGTCGACGCCGAAGCCGACGGTCCCCTCGGTGTAGCCGGAGATGTAGTTGAACTGGAAGCCCTGACCCCATTCTTCCTGGGTGGCGCCGTCCGCGTTGCGGGTGTCCTGGTTGATGTAGAAATTGCGCAGGCCGAGGCTGGCCTTGCTGTCTTCGATGAAGCCGGCGGCGTATACATGCTGGCTCAAAAGTCCCAGTGCTAGGGAGGCACTTATTTTTTTCATGGTGATGCTCCGGGGTAAAGGCGGCTCAGCCGTATGTGAGATCACAGCGGCTAAGGCGATAGAAGTCAGCTCAGCTGTCTTCTCTGCTTTCCGATTCCGGCACGCACCAGGCTCGTTGGAGTTTCTGGCGCGCGAGGGAACAACAATCGGAAAACGGTGTAGTTGCCCGGCACGCTGGACACATCGACGGTGCCTTGGTGCAGGCTCATGATGGAGCGCACGATGGCCAATCCCAGGCCCGTGCCTCCCTCTGCTCGGGATCTACTGGTATCTACTCTGTAGAAGCGCTCGAACAGATGAGGAATGTGCTGGGCTGGGATACCAATCCCTGGATTGCCAACAGACAGCGAGACCGTCTCATGCTGCTTTTCAATCAGCAGCGAGATGCTGCTGTTGCGGGGGCTGTGACGTATGGCGTTCGACAAGAGGTTCGAGACGGCCCTTTGGATCATCAATCGATCACCGAAGGTGTGGCCTGCCCCACTGATGTCTATCGCAATCTGCTTTTCCTCGGCGGAGATAGAGAAGAGGTCTACAACTCGCCGTGCTTCGTCGTCTAAATCAATTCGCTCGAAAGGCACCAACGAAGCGGGGTGACTTACCTGAGCGAGGAAGAGCATGTCCGAGACAATGCGTGTCACGCGCCCAAGCTCCTCGGTACAGCATTCAAGGACCGCCTTGTACTCTTCTGGTGGACGCTCTCGTGAAAGCGTTACTTGAGCCTTACCCATCAGATTGCTGATGGGGGAACGTAGCTCGTGGGCCAGGTCGTCAGAAAACTGCGAGAGCTGTTGAACGCCACTGTCCAGGCGATGGAGCATGAAGTTGATGCCGTGTGCCAGCTCGCTTAGCTCTTGAGGCAGTCGATCTATTGGTATGCGATGGGTCAGGTCCTGAGTGGAAACCTGTGACGCTATTTTTCTGAACTGGCGCAGCGGTGACAATCCGCGTTGGACAATCCACCAAGCTCCAACGCCAATGAAGAGCAGAAGAAAAGGCAAGGCGATCATGGTGGATCGCAGGTACGCCGTTAGCAGTGCGTCGTCTGCAGAGCGATCTATAGAGAGCTGGATCGTGACTTCATTGCCATCTTTCAAGCGCACATGCTTCGAGGCCGTCAGAAAACTGTGCTTGGTGCTATCCAGCCATTCGTGGAAGAAAACGCCCACGGCGCCTTCAGAATGCAGTTTCGGAGCGTTCGACCTGTTGCTAACGCTCAGCAGCTTCTTCCCTTCAGGCCCACGCTCATAGATGGCAAGTTGTAGGTTGTCGTGGCCTACAACAAGGTCGAGCAGTCCATGCGGTTGCTTGGCGATGTCGGCACTCGATATCGAATCTTCTTTGAGTCGGTGCTGGATCTGCTCAAGCTTGCCGTTCAGGCTGCTTCGGGCCAGCGAGGCCAGCTCGTGCGTCAGCGAGAAGTAAGCAAGGGCGGCCAGGAGCACCACCAATGCGGCTCCCATCAGGGCGACAGATAGCCCTAATCGCATGGAGAGGCTGGCAGGTTTCATTCCCGCTCCTCGAGTACATAACCAACCCCTCTGAGGGTATGGATGAGCTTCCTTTCAAAGGCGTCATCGATTTTGGCGCGCAAGCGGCGGATGGAGACTTCGACCACATTGGTGTCGCAATCGAAGTTCATGTCCCACACCAACGAAATGATCTGAGTGCGTGAAAGCACCTCACCCGAACGCCTCATCAACAAGTGCAGCAGCGCAAACTCTTTGGTCGTCAGGTCTATCCGTTGCTCACCGCGGAAGGCTCGATGTCTGGCAGGGTCCAGCTCTAGGTCTGCTACACGTAGAGTTTCTGGTGCCGGAGCCTGCTCGCTGCGACGCAGAAGGGTGCGAACTCGGGCCAGCAGCTCAGGAAACTCAAAGGGCTTCACCAAGTAGTCATCCGCACCTAGGTCCAGGCCCTTGATCTTGTCTGCCAGCCTTCCTCTGGCGGTGAGCATCATGACCCTTGTGTTGTTATCACGGCGAAGGTTTTCTAATACGCCCCAGCCATCTATCTCTGGAAGGTTTACATCCAGAATGACCAAGTCGTAAGTGTGTTGGCGCACAAGATGAAGACCATCTAATCCAGTAGAGGCCTTGTCGACTACATAGCCACTCTCGGTCAGTCCTTGATGCAGATATTCGGCAGTTTTGGGCTCGTCCTCGATAACTAGGATTCGCATATTAAATTTACCCAGGCAGGCGGCATATTGTTGTTTATTGGGCCGCGTAAAGTTTCATAAATTAATAATGACGTGGCATGAAGAGGCTTTTAGCGCACGATAGGAGTAGACAATCCTAAAGCCTGTAGCGGCTACAGGGTCAATGCGCAAGCCTTGCTGTGACTGGCATTGCGACAAGCTGTCACATTTAGCGAGTATTTCAGGCAGATTTCCCTGGTGGGGTTACTGATTTCCCTAAAGGTTCCTTCGCTGACGCTATATTTGTATCAGCATGTAACTTCACAGGACTCTCTGATGGGGGCATCTTAATACAGCGAAATAGCCTGTAGGCCTTGATTACATATTTGTAATTTTCCAGTCACCTTGGCGATATGAACTGATATCTAAATTCTGCGGCTAACTCATTTCCTGTCTTCATCAGCTGACCGCTACTGCCGGGTCGAGCCGTTTTAGTCAGGGATGATCATTGGTTGCGGAGGATTAACCCTTGCTCTCTTGCGATGGTGGTGTTGCAGGTTTTTATCGGAAGTTGCTTCCGGTGTTACTGGTGTCCCTATGGGTGGTTGGCCGGCCAGCAGTCGCTGCGTCCTCGGAGCTGTCGCTGGCTGAAGCATTGCGCCAGGCGCAAGACAACAGTCCGACTCTCTCGGCTGCGAGCCGATTGGTAGACATCTCTTTGGGCGAGCGGCAGCAAGCCGGCCTGCTGCCAAACCCAGAGCTGTCATGGGAGGTGGAAGACACCCGCAGCAACACGCGGACCACTACCACCCAGATTACGCAGCCGATTGAGCTTGGGGGAAAGCGAGGGGCACGCATCGAGCTAGCGGAGAAGGGGCAGAGTGCGGCATCGGTCGAGCTAGAGCGCAGCCAGAATGAGCTGCGCGCCGATGTCATCCAGTCGTTCTACGACAACCTGCAAGCAAGGATGCGCGTCGAGCTGGCGGAGCAATCTCTCGCGCTGGCTGAGCGAGGAGTTCAGGGGGCCGAGGGGCGAGTCAAGGCGGGCAAGGTTTCACCAGTTGAGCTAACTCGGGCCCAGGTGCAGCTCTCTGAGGTCCGACTTGAGCTACGTCGAGCTCAACGGGATCAGGCTAGAGCCCATTCTCGACTGCAGGCTGTCATCGGTGGCAACGCAGACATCAGGGTTGTTGGGAGTGCGACCAGCATCCCAGAACCGCCAACAGTCAATCAGCTGTGGTCTGCCTTGGAGACAACCGCAGAAATGCGCCTAGCCCGGCTGTCTGTGGATCAGCAAGAGGCTTCATTCGAGCTGGAAAAGACCCAGCGCATTCCAGACCTGAATGTGAGCCTGGGCAGCCAATACAGCGCTGAAGATCGGGAGCGAGTCAACGTAGTTGGCCTATCGATGCCGATCCCTCTCTTCAATCGTAACCAGGGCAACATTCTCTCCGCTGCACGTCGCGCCGACCAAGCCCGCGACCTGCGCAACGCGACCGAGCTACGCCTCAGGGCAGATGTAGAGCAAGCCATGGATCAGTGGGTCGTTGCGAAGGAGGAGATCAACTCGTTCGACCAGACGATTCTCCCATCGGCCAAGAGCGCTGTTGATAGCGCTACCCGCGGATTTGAGATGGGCAAATTCGCTTTTCTCGATGTGCTGGATGCTCAGCGCACGTTGATTGGTGCCCGCACGCAGTATGTCGACGCCCTGGCCTCAGCCACCGCGGCATGGGTGCAGTTAGAGCGCGTGTATGGCGATGTATCAGCCATCCCCGCTGCACGTTGAGCCGCCGAGTTCCTACCGACCGTCTTGGTGACCCGCATCTGGAGTGCGGGTCGCTGCATTTCCTTTAGGAGTTGCTTATGAGCAAAAAATTACCCCTCGTACTCGCGATCATTGCGGGCATAGGGCTTATTGGTGGCGGAGTAACCCTCATGAATGAGGAGAAAGGCCATGAATCGGATGAGCACGCCGAGACAAGCAGCCATCAGGACACAGAGCACCATGGCGAAGAAGCAAAGCAGGGTCACGGCGATGCTGATGAACATGGAGATACCGAGCATCACTCTCGCGGTCCAAACGGAGGAACGCTGTTCAGTCAGGACAACTTCAGTGCCGAGCTAGTTGCGCCAGAGAGTCAGGATGGAAGTGCTCCCATGTCGCTGTATCTAGCACAGGAAGGGCAGCAGATTGTGCCCGGGGAGAATACCCGGGTGTCCATGGAGGTCAGACGTCCTTCAGGTGAAGTGAATACGCTCCGATTCGAGCCCAAGGGCGATGCCTTTGTCAGTGCCATGGGTATCGCCGAGCCGCACTACTTCGAGGCTCGCATTCTGATTGAGCGAGAAGGAAGGGCCTATCGTTTCAGCTACGCCAAAGAGGAGGGACTCATCGAGCTCAGCAACGAGCAAATCGATGCCGCCGGAATCCAGTTGGTGAAGGCTACTGCCGGAGCTATGAGCACTACCATCAGCCTTCCCGGTGAGATTCGCTTCGATGAGGACCATACGGCTCACGTGGTTCCTCGAACTGCTGGTGTCGTGGAAAGCGTCCAGGTCAACCTGGGAGAGTCAGTTAAGAAGGGGCAACTCCTGGCTGTTATCGCAAGCCAGCAAATATCAGATCAGCGTAGTGAGTTTGCTGCGGCCCAGCGCAGGGTCGAACTGGCCCGCACAACCTTTGAGCGAGAGCAGCAACTGTGGAAGGAGAAGATTTCTGCAGAACAGGATTACCTGCAGGCCCGCCAGGCGCTACAGGAGGCAGAAATTGCTCTCAGCAATGCTCGTCAGAAAATGGGAGCCCTGGGCGAAAACGTTGCTCTTGCGGGGGGGAACCGCTACGAGCTAAGGGCCCCGTTCGATGGCATCGTGGTGGAAAAGCACCTAGTGCTTGGCGAGGTTGTGAACGAGGCGAGCAACGCCTTCACCATTTCAGATCTCGGCCGTGTCTGGGCAACCTTCAGTGTTGCACCGCGGGACTTGGGCAAGGTCCAGGTCGGCAAGCCGGTCAAGATCAGTGCCCCGGAGCTGGAGGCTGAGGTTGTAGGCAACGTTTCGTACGTGGGTAACTTGCTTGGCGAGCAGACACGCACGGCGACTGCCCGCGCCACTCTCGAAAATCCAAATGGCGCATGGCGCCCAGGCCTCTTCGTATCCGTCGCGTTGTCAGCCGACTCCCGCCAGGCCAACGTCACCGTTCCAGTCCAGGCAATTCAGACCATCGAAGAGAAACCCACGGTTTTCGTTCGCGTGGACGATGGATTCGTGGCGCTTCCCGTGGTGCTAGGCGCCCGTAGCGAAGGGGCTGTGGAAATTACCCAAGGCTTGGCCGCCGGAGCGCAGGTAGCGACAGAAGGGAGCTTCATCCTCAAGTCCGAGCTGGGCAAAGGCTCCGCCGACCACGCCCACTGACCTGCCATTGACGGGAAATTCGTATGTTCGAACGCATAATTCAGTTCGCTATCGAGCAGCGCATCATCGTGATGCTTGCCGTACTGGCGATGGCTGGCTTAGGTATTGCCAGCTACCAGAAGCTCCCCATAGACGCTGTCCCTGATATCACCAACGTTCAGGTACAGATCAATACCGCAGCAGCAGGCTTCTCACCTCTAGAAACCGAGCAGCGCATTACCTTTCCGATCGAGACGGCCATGGCCGGCTTACCGCACCTCAAACAGACCAGGTCGCTATCGCGCTCTGGTTTGTCGCAGGTGACCGTAATCTTCGAAGACGGCACGGATCTCTACTTTGCCCGCCAGCTCGTCAATGAGCGCCTGCAGGTTGCCCGCGAACAACTGCCAGAAGGAGCAGAGGCAATCATGGGCCCAATCTCGACAGGATTGGGTGAGATCTTCTTGTGGACGGTCGAGGCTAGAGAGGGGGCGTTGAAGGAGGACGGCACGCCATACACGCCCACCGACCTGCGGGTAATCCAGGATTGGATCATCAAACCTCAGCTGCGCAATGTTCCAGGCGTGGCCGAGATCAACACCATCGGTGGCTTCGCGAAGGAATACCAGATCGCCCCGGACCCCAAGCGTTTGGCCGCTTATAAGCTCACCTTGGGAGACCTGGTCACTGCGCTTGAACGCAACAATGCCAACGTTGGTGCCGGTTATATCGAGCGCAGTGGCGAGCAGCTGCTGATTCGGGCTCCCGGTCAGGTCGCCACTGCAGCGGACATCGCCAACATTGTCATTAGCAACGTCGACGGGACCTCCATTCGGGTCAGCCATATTGCGGATGTGCAGATTGGCCGAGAGTTGCGTACTGGCGCTGCCACCGAGAACGGTCGCGAAGTTGTGCTCGGCACGGTGTTCATGCTCATTGGCGAGAACAGCCGCAGCGTCTCGCAGGCAGTTGCCGCCAAGCTGGAGCAAATCAATCGATCGCTCCCTGATGGGGTAGTAGCCATCGCGGTCTACGACCGAACCGATCTGGTGGACAAGGCCATCGCCACGGTTAAGAAAAACCTCATCGAGGGCGCGATCCTGGTAATCGCCATCCTCTTCCTGTTCCTCGGCAATATTCGTGCAGCGATCATCACCGCGATGGTGATCCCGCTGTCGATGCTCTTCACCTTCACTGGCATGTTCACCTACAAGGTGAGCGCTAACCTGATGAGCCTCGGTGCTTTGGACTTCGGCATCATCGTTGACGGCGCGGTGGTCATTGTCGAGAACGCCATTCGCCGGTTGGCTCATGCACAACAGCACCATGGCCGGATGCTTACCCGCTCCGAACGCTTGCATGAAGTGTTTGCCGCCTCACGAGAGGCGCGCAGAGCCCTGATCTTCGGCCAACTGATCATCATGGTGGTCTACCTTCCGATCTTTGCGCTGACAGGGGTTGAAGGGAAGATGTTCCACCCCATGGCGTTCACTGTGGTGATTGCTCTGTTGGGAGCGATGATTCTTTCCGTGACCTTCGTTCCAGCTGCGATTGCGCTCTTCATCACCGGCAAGGTCAAAGAGGAAGAGAACTTCGTTATGCGTGCCGCCCGCAAAGGCTACGAGCCGGTACTGGGCTGGGTCATGGGCAACCGAACCGCAGTATTTACCGGTGCAGTTACCTTGGTGGTGTTGTCCGGTGTATTGGCAGGTCGCATGGGCAGCGAGTTCATCCCTAGCCTCAGCGAGGGGGACTTTGCTTTGCAGGCGTTGCGGGTACCAGGAACTAGCCTGACGCAGTCGGTGGAGATGCAGGCGCGCTTGGAAAAGAGACTGGTAGAGAAAGTGCCGGAGATCGAGAGGGTATTTGCCCGGACCGGTACCGCTGAGATCGCCTCTGACCCAATGCCGCCGAATATCTCGGATGCCTACGTCATGCTCAAGCCCAAGGACCAGTGGCCTGATCCGGACAAGTCGCGAGAAGAGTTGATAGCTGACCTGCAGCGTGTGAGTGCGGAAGTTCCAGGTAGCAACTACGAGCTTTCTCAACCCATCCAGTTGCGCTTCAACGAGCTGATTTCAGGTGTGCGCAGTGACGTCGCGGTGAAGGTGTTTGGTGACGATATGGGTGTGCTCAACAGCACTGCTGCTGAGATTGCGGAAACCTTGGAGAAAGTAGAGGGCGCTTCCGAGGTAAAGGTGGAGCAAACCACTGGGCTGCCCGTGCTGACCATCAACATTGATCGTGACAAGGCTGCTCGCTTTGGCCTGAACGTAGGCGATGTTCAAGACACTATCGCTTTCGCGGTGGGAGGCCAGCGTGCAGGCACCTTGTTCGATGGCGACCGCCGCTTTGACATGGTGGTGCGGCTCTCGGATCGGCTGCGTACGGATATCGAGGGCCTTTCCCGCCTGCTGATTCCTGTTCCTGCGCTATCAGGCGGAGCGGCAGAACAGATATCGTTCATCTCACTATCTGAAGTCGCCAGCCTCGACCTGGTACTTGGCCCCAACCAAGTCAGCCGTGAGAACGGTAAACGCCTGGTGGTGGTCAGTGCCAACGTGCGGGGACGGGATATCGGATCCTTTGTTCAAGAGGCCAGCGATCGCCTGCTGCAGGATGTGAAGGTTCCGGCTGGATATTGGACCACCTGGGGTGGCCAGTTTGAGCAGCTGCAGTCAGCAGCCAAGCGGCTGCAGATCGTAGTCCCGGTCGCTCTGCTCTTGGTCTTCACCTTGCTATTCATGATGTTCAATAACGTCAAGGATGGCCTAGTGGTGTTCACAGGCATTCCCTTCGCGTTGACTGGTGGTGTACTCGCCCTTTGGCTGCGAGATATTCCCCTGTCCATCTCGGCTGGCGTCGGCTTCATTGCCTTGTCGGGCGTCGCGGTTCTGAACGGCTTGGTGATGATTTCCTTCATCCGTAATCTGCGTGAGGAAGGAAGGACGCTGCACGAGGCAATCATTGAAGGTGCTCTGACTCGCTTGCGGCCGGTCTTGATGACAGCGTTGGTGGCGTCGCTGGGCTTTGTGCCAATGG
>JBLUOL010000177.1:0-9669 GCA_048065775.1 Pseudomonas sp. GW6 | reverse complement strand
GGCCCTGGCCAGCGGGTGCAGCGGCGATGCCACCGGAAGCAGGGCATCGCGCGCCAGCAGGCGATGCGCGTAGTCGGCCTGGGCGAACGGGCCTTCGACGAAGCCCAGGCTGATGCGGCCTTCGTCCAGTTGCCGGGTCACGACGTCGGTGTTGCTGACTTCCAGGCTGACGAATATCTGCGGATGCAGGGCGCGAAAACGGGTGAGCAGGGGCGGCAGCAGGTAGGCGCCGAGCGTGGCGCTGGCGCCCAGATGCAGCTCGCCCTGCTCCAGTTGGGCGAAGTCACGCAGGTCGCGTTCGGCGGCGCGCTCCAGGGCGAAGATGCGCCGCGCATAGTCGTGCAGACGCAGGCCTCCTTCGGTCAGTTGCACGCCGCGTGGCTGGCGATCGAACAGGCGCAGGTCGAGGCTGGCTTCGAGGTCGCGAATTTCCCGCGTTACGGCGGGTTGGCTGATGTGCAGGCGCTCGGCTCCGGCGCTGATGCTGCCGGCTTCTGCCACGGCCAGAAAGACCTTGAGATGGTGCAGATTCATGGCTAATACATAAATGAAAGGTATGTATCGAATGCTGAATATGTATTTTTCATATGGCAAGCCAATTCTTACCCTTGCGCCATCACTCATGTCACGGGACCACCCGACTCATGCCGCGCCCCTTCAGCCGTTTACCCGAGCCCCTGGCTTTCATTCGCCATTTCACTCCCAGCTGGTTCGCCGTGACCATGGGCACCGGTGTGCTGGCGTTGGTGATCGCTCATCTACCCTGGCCTTTGCCGGGATTGCCGATGCTTGCCGAGGGGCTGTGGTTTGTCGCAGTCGGTCTGTTCGCGCTGTTCAGCCTGCTGTTTCTGCTGCGCCTGGCGCTGTTTCGCGAAACCATCTGGCCGATGTTGCTGCATCCGGTGCAGTCGATGTTCCTTGGTGCCATTCCCATGGGCCTGGCGGTTCTGATCAAGGGCTTGCTGTTATTCGGTGTGCCGCGCTGGGGCGAAGGGATTTACGCGCTGGCCCATGCGCTGTGGTGGCTGGATGCGGCGCTGGCGCTACTCGGCGCCTTGTTTGTGCCTTATCTGATGTTCACCCGCCAGCATCATGCGCTGGAGAAACTCACCGCGGTCTGGCTGCTACCTATCGTCGCACCGGAGGTCGCCGCCAGCACGGCAGGGGCGCTGGCGCCGCATCTGGCGGCCGAGGCGGCGCAACAGTTGCTGGTCGCCGGTTTCGTGCTCTGGGGATTGTCGCTGTCGCTGGCGTTCTCGCTGATCACTCTGGTGTTGCTGCGCCTGGCCCTGCACAAATTGCCGGATACCGATTTTGCTGCCACCAGCTGGCTGCCGCTGGGGCCGCTGGCTACCGGCTGTCTGGGCTTGCTCAGCATGGGCCAGGCGGCACCGCTGGCTTTTGCCGGTACGCCGCTGGTCAGCGCCGCCGAGCTGGCGCGGGATCTCGGTCTGATCGGCGGCCTGGCCTTATGGGGCGCTGGGCTGTGGTGGCTGGTGATCGCCACGCTGTTCACCCGTCACTACATCCGCGACAACATGCCGTTCAACCTCGGCTGGTGGGGTTTTACCTTTCCGCTGGGGGTATTCGCCCTGGCCACCTTTGAACTGCAGGCCGTGACCGGTTTGAGCCTGTTCGCCTTCATCGGTCTGCTGCTGGCGGTGCAACTGGCGGCGGTCTGGACGCTGGTGTTCAGTCGCACGCTCGCCGGCGTCTGGCATGGCGAGTTGTTTCAGGCACCTTGTCTGGGCGGACCGGGCAGCCCGGCGGTGAGCGTTCTGAGCGAGCAGGCGGGCTGATTTGGTCTCTACGACCATCTGTCATTGCCCCATGGGGGCCGGCTGGGCGAAAATAGGCGTCTTTTTTCGCCCCCTTCATTCAGAAGCAGCCCCCGTAGGAGATTCAGCGATGCCCAGCCGTCGTGAGCGAGCCAATGCCATTCGTGCCCTGAGCATGGATGCCGTGCAGAAAGCCAACAGCGGCCACCCCGGTGCCCCCATGGGTATGGCGGACATCGCCGAAGTGCTGTGGCGCGACTACCTCAAGCACAACCCGAGCAACCCGAACTTCGCCGATCGTGACCGCTTCGTGCTGTCCAACGGTCATGGCTCGATGCTGATCTATTCGCTGCTGCACCTGACTGGTTACGACCTCGGCATCGAAGACCTCAAGCAGTTCCGCCAGCTGCACAGCCGTACCCCGGGCCACCCGGAATACGGTTACACCCCGGGTGTCGAGACCACCACCGGCCCGCTCGGCCAGGGCATCGCCAACGCCGTCGGCTTCGCCATCGCCGAGAAGGTGCTGGGCGCGCAGTTCAACCGTGAAGGCCACAACATCGTCGACCACAACACCTACGTGTTTCTCGGCGACGGCTGCATGATGGAAGGCATTTCCCATGAAGTCTGCTCGCTGGCCGGCACCCTGGGCCTGGGCAAACTGATCGCCTTCTACGACGACAACGGCATCTCCATCGACGGTGAAGTCGAGGGCTGGTTCACCGACGACACGCCGAAGCGCTTCGAAGCCTACGGCTGGCAGGTGATTCGCAATGTCGACGGCCACGACGCCGAAGAGATCAAGATGGCCATCGAGACCGCGCGCAAGAGCGTGGACCAACCGACCCTGATCTGCTGCAAGACCACCATCGGCTTCGGTTCGCCGAACAAGCAGGGCAAGGAAGAGTGCCACGGTGCGCCGCTGGGCAACGACGAAATCGCCCTGACCCGCGCCGCGCTGGGCTGGAATCATGGCCCGTTCGAAATCCCGGCCGAGATCTACGCCGAGTGGGACGCCAAGGCCGCCGGCGCTGCCGCCGAAGCCGCCTGGAACGACAAGTTCTCCGCCTACGCCGCTGCCCATCCCGAGCTGGCTGCCGAGTTCAAGCGCCGTATTGCCGGTGAGCTGCCGGCCGATTTCGCCGAGAAGGCTGCTGCCTATATCAAGGACGTGGCCGAGAAGGGCGAGACCATCGCCAGCCGCAAGGCCAGCCAGAACGCGCTGAATGCCTTCGGTCCGCTGCTGCCGGAATTCCTTGGCGGTTCGGCCGACCTGGCCGGCTCCAACCTGACCCTGTGGAAGGGCTGCAAGGGCGTCTCTGCTGAAGACGCGTCCGGCAACTACATGTTCTACGGCGTGCGCGAGTTCGGCATGAGCGCGATCATGAACGGTATCGCCCTGCACGGCGGTTTCGTGCCGTACGGCGCGACCTTCCTGATCTTCATGGAGTACGCGCGCAACGCCGTACGCATGTCCGCGCTGATGAAGAAACGTGTGCTGTACGTGTTCACCCACGACTCCATCGGTCTCGGCGAAGACGGCCCGACCCACCAGCCGATCGAGCAACTGGCCAGCCTGCGTGGCACGCCGAACCTCGACACCTGGCGCCCGGCCGATGCCGTGGAGTCCGCCGTGGCCTGGAAGTACGCCATCGAGCGCGCCGACGGCCCGAGCGCCCTGGTGTTCAGCCGCCAGAACCTGCCGCACCAGAGCCGCGATCCCCAGCAGCTTAGTGATATTGAACGTGGCGGTTACGTGCTCAAGGACAGCGCTGGCGAGCCGGAGCTGATCCTGATCGCCACCGGTTCGGAAGTCGGTCTGGCCGTGGCCGCCTACGACAAACTGACCGCCGCCGGGCGCAAGGTGCGCGTGGTGTCGATGCCGTCCACCAGTGTGTTCGACGCTCAGGACGCCGGCTACAAGCAGGACGTGCTGCCGCTGCAGGTCGGTGCGCGTATCGCCATCGAGGCCTCGCACGCCGACTACTGGTACAAGTACGTGGGCCTGGAAGGTCGCATCATCGGCATGACCAGCTTCGGCGAGTCGGCCCCGGCTCCGGCCCTGTTCGAGCACTTCGGCTTCACCGTCGACAACATCGTCGCCACTGCCGAAGAACTGCTGGACGCCTGAGTTGAGAACGACGCTGTAGCGGTGGATCGGGGCGCTTAACTGGCGCCCTGTTCATCCACCATTACAGCGCCCGGTGGATCGATGAAGCGCGACCCACTCTATGTTCATCCGAGACCTCTTATGTCCAATCGCCCCTATCGTGTCGCCCTCAACGGCTATGGCCGCATCGGCCGTTGCGTGCTGCGCGCGCTGCACGAGCGTGGCAATTCAGCGAGCCTGGAAATCGTCGCGCTGAACGACCTGGCCGATCAGGCCAGCATCGAATACCTGACCCGCTTCGACTCCACTCACGGGCGCTTTCCCGGCGAGGTGAAGGTCGATGGCGACTGTCTGCACATCAACGGCGACTGCGTGAAGGTGCTGCGCCAGAGCGAGCCTGAGGCCATTGACTGGGCAGCGCTGGACATCGATCTGCTGCTCGAGTGCTCCGGGCAATACACCACGCGTGCCGATGCCGAGCGCTTTCTCGCTGCCGGCGCGCCGCGGGTGTTGCTGTCGCAGCCGATGGCCAGCGAGGCGGATATCGATGCCACCGTGGTCTACGGCGTCAACCAGGCCTGTCTGTCAGGTGCCGAGCGTCTGGTATCGAATGCATCCTGTACCACCAACTGCGGCGTGCCGCTGTTGAAACTTCTCGATGAGGTGGTGGGTCTGGAGTACGTCTCCATTACCACCATCCATTCGGCGATGAACGACCAACCAGTGATCGATGCCTACCACCACGAAGACTTGCGCCGTACGCGCTCGGCCTTCCAGTCGGTGATCCCGGTATCCACCGGGTTGGCGCGGGGTATCGAGCGTCTGCTGCCGGAACTGACCGGGCGTATCCAGGCCAAGGCCATCCGGGTGCCGACGGTCAACGTCTCGTGCCTGGACATCACCCTGCAGACGGCGCGCGATACGTCTGCAGAAGAGATCAACCGCGTGCTGCGTCAGGCGGCGGAAAGTGGCCCGCTCAAGGGGCTGCTGGCCTACACCGAGCTGCCGCACGCCAGCTGCGACTTCAACCACGACCCGCACTCGGCCATCGTCGACGGCAGCCAGACCCGCGTGTCCGGCCCGCGCCTGGTCAACCTGCTGGCCTGGTTCGACAACGAGTGGGGGTTCGCCAACCGTATGCTCGATGTTGCTGAACATTTTCTCCTACAAGCCAATCAAGCCAATCCACAAGTGAGCGAGCTAGAGCGAGACAAGGCAAAAACAGGCGAAGAAGCGCAGTTTACGAGGTGTAAATGAGCATTCTGAGCCTGTTTTTAACGCAGTATCGCCGACGCGCAGCCGCTTGTGGTTTGGCGTAACCAGCCCCCGTGAAGGACTGATTTATGACCGTTCTGAAGATGACCGACCTCGACCTCGCCGGTAAGCGCGTGTTGATCCGCGAAGACCTCAACGTCCCGGTGAAGGACGGTGTGGTAAAGAGCGACGCACGTATCCTCGCCTCCTTGCCGACCATCAAGCTGGCGCTGGAGAAGGGCGCTGCCGTGCTGGTCTGCTCGCACCTGGGCCGTCCGGAAGAGGGCATCTACAGCGAGGAAGACAGCCTGGCGCCGGTCGCCGCCTACCTGAGCAAGGCGCTCGACCGCGACGTGCCGCTGGTCAAGGACTACCTCGGCGGTGTCGAGGTCAAGGCCGGTGAGCTGGTGCTGCTGGAGAACGTGCGCTTCAACAAGGGCGAGAAGAAGAACACCGACGAGCTGGCCCAGCAGTACGCCGCCCTGTGCGACGTGTTCGTGATGGACGCCTTCGGTACCGCTCACCGCGCCCAGGGTTCGACCCATGGTGTGGCCAAGTTCGCCAAGGTCGCCTGCGCCGGCCCGCTGCTGGCTGCCGAGCTGGATGCCCTGGGCAAGGCGCTGGACAAGCCGGCGCGGCCAATGCTGGCCATCGTTGCCGGCTCCAAGGTGTCGACCAAGCTCGACGTGCTCAACTCCCTGGCCGATATCTGCGACTCGCTGATCGTCGGTGGCGGCATCGCCAACACCTTCCTCGCCGCTGCCGGCCTGTCAGTGGGCAAGTCGCTGTACGAGGCCGATCTGGTCGACACCGCCAAGGCCATCGCGGCCAAGGTCAGCGTACCGCTGCCGGTTGACGTGGTGGTGGCCAAGGCCTTCGCCGAGGATGCCGAGGCCACCGTCAAGGCGGTCAAGGACGTGGCCGAGGACGACATGATCCTCGACATCGGCCCGCAAACCGCGGCGATGTTCGCCGAGATGCTCAAGGCCTCGCAGACCATCCTGTGGAACGGCCCGGTCGGCGTGTTCGAGTTCGACCAGTTCGGCAACGGCACCAAGGCGCTGGCCCTGGCCATCGCCGAAAGCCCGGCGTTCTCCATCGCCGGCGGTGGCGACACCCTGGCGGCCATCGACAAATACGGTGTGGCCGAGAAGATTTCCTACATTTCCACCGGTGGCGGCGCTTTCCTCGAGTTCGTCGAAGGCAAGGTGCTGCCGGCCGTGCAAGTGCTGGAGCAACGCGCGCAATAAACACCGACTAGGGTGAGGGAGAGTCCTTCACCCGCCGCGGATTAAACCCTGACGTGAACGGATGGTCTGTAGAAAACCGGATCATCGAACAAGGAGTCATGTCATGGACAAGTTAGCCGCATTGAGCGTGATTGGTATGTTGCTGGCCGGTTGTGCCGGCGCAGGAAGGGAGGCGGCCTGCGAGGTATTCAGTCCGGCGCAGATCGAAACCCCGACCACTCAGGATGATCAGCGTGTCGAGGAAAGTACTGGCCAGCCTACTGGCCCGGCGCCGGAACAGCGTTGCTGACGAGGTGAGGTAATTGAGCGGGATCAAATTGACGGGGCTCGCTGCCATTGCCCTGGTGCTGGCAGCCTGCAGTAGCCAGCCGGCCGCGCCGGATCAGTGGAATCGCTGGGTATGCGACAGCCAGACTGAAGTGCTGTGGCGCTTCGCCAACGGCAGCGTCGACCAGGTGGATGTGCGCCTGGGCGGTGACGACATCGTCTATCGTCTGACTCAGGAGCCGGCAGGATCTGGCGCGCTGTACAGTGACGGGCGTCTGTCCTTCCACACCAAGGGTGAGGAAGGCCTGGTCTACTGGACGGCGACCGATGACCTGATAGGCCGCGGCTGCAAGGCCCCGTAACATCCTCGGCGACGCCGAGACGAGAACTGCGGGCATGCCCGAGCTTCAGGAAACTTGAACAACGCCTGCCCCTGCGGCAGGCTTGCACGATTAACGACCTCCAAACCGGGAGACAGAAACACCATGGCACTTATCAGCATGCGCCAGATGCTCGACCACGCCGCCGAATTCGGCTACGGCGTGCCGGCCTTCAACGTCAACAACCTCGAGCAGATGCGCGCCATCATGGAAGCCGCCGACAAGACCGATTCGCCGGTCATCGTCCAGGCCTCCGCTGGTGCCCGCAAGTACGCAGGTGCGCCATTCCTGCGCCACCTGATCCTGGCTGCCATCGAAGAATTTCCACATATCCCGGTGTGCATGCACCAGGATCACGGCACCAGCCCTGACGTGTGCCAACGCTCCATCCAGCTGGGTTTTTCCTCGGTGATGATGGACGGCTCGCTGAAGGAAGACGGCAAGACCCCGGCCGATTATGAATACAACGTCCGCGTAACCCAGCAGACCGTGGCGTTCGCCCATGCTTGCGGCGTGTCCGTGGAAGGCGAACTGGGTTGCCTGGGCAGCCTGGAAACCGGCATGGCCGGTGAAGAAGACGGTGTCGGCGCCGAAGGCGTGCTCGATCACAGCCAACTGCTGACCGACCCGGAGGAAGCCGCTGACTTCGTCAAGAAGACCCAGGTCGATGCCCTGGCCATCGCCATCGGCACCAGCCACGGCGCTTACAAGTTCACCAAGCCGCCAACCGGCGACGTGCTCTCCATCGAGCGCATCAAGGAAATCCACAAGCGCATCCCCAACACCCACCTGGTGATGCACGGTTCTTCCTCCGTGCCGCAGGAATGGCTGAAGGTGATCAACGAATTCGGCGGCGACATCAAGGAAACCTACGGTGTGCCGGTCGAGGAAATCGTCGAAGGCATCAAGCACGGCGTGCGCAAGGTCAATATCGATACCGACCTGCGTCTGGCCTCTACCGGTGCCATTCGCCGCATGATGGCCGAGCATCCGAGCGAGTTCGATCCGCGCAAGTTCTTCGCCAAGACCATCGTCGCCATGCGTGACATCTGCATCGCCCGCTACGAAGCCTTCGGCACCGCTGGCAACGCCTCCAAGATCAAACCGATCTCCCTGGAAGGCATGTACCAGCGCTATGCCAGCGGCGAGCTGAACGCCAAGGTCAACTGATCCGGCGCGGGCCAACGCCCGCCCGGACCAGCCGAAAGCCGCGATTGCGCAAGCGTCGCGGCTTTTTAATGCCTGGCGTTTGGGGCTCAGGGCGCTGTGCTGAGCAACGCGCGATGCTCGATGCTCAACTGGTCGAAGCGCGCAGCGCCGGCTTCGGTCTCGTAGCCGGTGTTGTCCTGGGTGTAGACGCCGGCCTTGAAATACAGCGGTTTGGCCGCCCAGGATGAGTCCAGGCGGGTGCTCCAGCTGGTCCTGTCGAGCTGGATCGCCAGGGTGCCGTCGGGCTTCAGGTTGATCGCATAGCTGAACGCCTGATTGAGCGCGATGCCACTGGCCACGGTTACCGTCTGAATCTCGGCATTCGGCGTCATGCGTACCTTGGCGACGATGTTGCCGCTGGCGGTCTTGGTCTTGTACTGGTACTCCAGCTTGAGCAGCGGCATCGAGCTCTTGTAGGCATGGATCTGGCCGATGACGATCTTGCCGGTCGACGGCACCTGGCTGACGCTCAGCGCGGCGCGCAGGAAATGGTCGGCGCCGGGGTAGGTCCAGTTGCGCAGGCTGCCATCGGCGTAGGTCTCGCGCAGTTCGCTGCGTGGATAGCTGGCACTTTCGGTGGTGGTGCCGTTGACCGGTGACCAGAAGAAGATGGCGCCATCTTTGGACTGGAAATAGTGATCCTGATAACCACCGGCCAGAACGCGGGTCTCGATGGTGGTCGCGGGGACGCCGACTGGAATGCTGAGATTCCACATGGCGAGTTCGATCATGTTCAAAGCTCCTGAGAAACGGAAACTTCAGTCGGGGGCACATCTCATCCAGGAGTCAGTAACGGCTTACTTGGCGTTCCGGCGTGTGACACGCGAGCTAGAAGGGTGGCAGGGCTGCCTGTCACGAGCAGCGAGTGCGCTCGTGGCGCGCTTTATAACGGCAACCGGGGCGAAAGCGTGATGACCGTCTGTCGCTTTATTGGCGCCAATATAAAGTCGTTATCATTGGGCTTTCGATCCCCGCCGTTTTCGATCGACCCAGGTTTGCCGCAGGTAAAACCCTGTAAAACACCTGGGGCATAACGGTGGGTGGGGTGCGCCATAATTCGCGCACTGTCGTTCCGGGAAACTGCCCCCCATGTCCAGCAAGCCACGTCTGTTGCTCGCTTTCCTCCTCGCCGTGTTGCTGGCCTCGCTGCTTGCCTCGATCTTCCAGACTCAGACCAACCTCGCCGCCTTGCAGGCGCTCGGTGCACCGATGCCGCTGGATGTGCGCGTTGGCACCACCTGTCTCGATCTGCTCGGTTTCGCGCCGACCTTCGCCCTGCTCAGTGCTCTGGGCTTTCTGTTCGCCCTGCCGCTGGCTGCCTGGTTGGCGCGGCGCATGCCGTCGCTACGGTGGCTGATCTTCGTGCTGGCGGGCGCGGCAGCGATCTGGACGGCGCTGGCGCTGGCCAATGCGCTGGCACC
>JBLUOL010000176.1:0-9673 GCA_048065775.1 Pseudomonas sp. GW6 | reverse complement strand
CTGCTGGTGCGCCCGGCGGTCGAGGCCGGCGAGAAGCTCGGCTTCCTGCCCGGCGACCTGGCACAGAAGATCGACCCTTACCTGCGCCCGCTGTACGACGCGCTCTATGAAATGCTCGGCTTCGACCACGTGGCCAAGCTGATCGAGAAACAGGTGATCGAGATCGCACCGCTGGCCTACATGCGCGGCCGCACGCTTAACAACAGCTTCATCATTCTCGACGAGAGTCAGAACACCACCGTCGAGCAGATGAAGATGTTCCTCACCCGTATCGGTTTCGGCTCCACTGCCGTGATCACCGGCGACATTACCCAGGTCGACCTGCCGCGCGGCACCAAGAGCGGCCTGGCCCATGTCATCGAAGTGCTGCGTGACGTACCCGGCATCAGCTTCACCCACTTCAAGCCCAAGGACGTGGTGCGCCACCCGCTGGTGCAGCGCATCGTCGAAGCCTACGAGCGCCACGACGCACGCCTGAGCGGCAAGGGCGACGGCCAGGATGCTTGAGCTCGACCTGCAACTGGCCACTGACGGCCAGCACCCTGATGAGGCACAGCTGCGCCGCTGGTGCGAGCTGGCGCTGCGCCAGCGCACGGCCGATTCCGAGCTGACCATTCGCCTGGTCGACGAGGCCGAAGGCCGCGAGCTGAACCACACCTGGCGGCACAAGGACTACGCCACCAACGTGCTGTCCTTCCCCGCCGAAATTCCCGACGGCATTCTCGACATTCCGCTGTTGGGCGATCTGGTGATCTGCGTGCCGGTGGTCGAGCGCGAAGCCGCCGAGCAAGGCAAGGCGCTGGACGCGCACTGGGCACACCTGGTGATCCACGGCTGCCTGCACCTGCTCGGCTATGACCATATCGAGGACGACGAAGCCCTCGAGATGGAAGATCTGGAACGACAATTGCTCGCCGAATTGGGTCATCCCGACCCCTATGCCGGCGATGAACCGCCTAATGAAAAGGACCCCGAGTAAAACGCCATGAGCGAAGACCGATCGAGCAACGAGCAGAAGTCCTGGTTCAACAAGCTGACCCAGGCTTTTGCTCATGAGCCGAGAAACCGCCAGGAGCTGCTGGAAGTCCTGCGCGAAGCCCACCAGAACAAGCTGCTCGACAGCGAGGCGCTGGCCATCGTCGAAGGCGCCATCCAGGTCGCCGACCTGCAGGTACGCGACATCATGGTGCCGCGCTCGCAGGTGATCAGCATCAAGGCCACGCAGACGCCGCAGGAGTTTCTCCCCGCGATCATCGACGCCGCGCACTCGCGCTACCCGGTAATCGGCGAAAGCCTCGATGACGTCATTGGCATCCTCCTGGCCAAGGATCTGCTGCCGCTGATCCTGCAGGGCGAGCAGCCCAACTTCAACATCAAGGACCTGCTGCGCCCGGCCACCTTCGTGCCCGAGTCCAAGCGCCTCAACGTGCTGCTGCGTGAGTTCCGCGCCAACCACAACCACATGGCCGTGGTCATCGACGAATACGGCGGCGTGGCCGGCCTGGTGACCATCGAGGATGTGCTGGAGCAGATCGTCGGCGACATCGAAGACGAGCACGATGTCGAGGAAGACGGCTACATCAAGCCACTGCCGTCCGGCGACTACCTGATCAAGGCACTGACGCCCATCGACAGCTTCAACGAGACCTTCGACAGCCAGTTCTCCGACGACGAATACGACACCGTCGGCGGCCTGGTGATGAACGCCTTCGGCCACCTGCCCAAGCGCAACGAAGTCACCGAGATCGGCGAATTCCGCTTCCGCGTACTCAACGCCGACAGCCGCCGCATCCACCTGCTGCGCCTGACGCCGATCAGTCGCTGACGGCTGGTATCCGGGGATGACCAGAGCGCCTCCCCGGATTGCATCCGGGCCAGGGAAACACTGAAAAAGCCGTCATACCCGCGCACGCGGGCATCCAGAACCTGCGAATCACCTGGGCTCCCGCCTTCGCGGGAGTGACTATAGATGGCTTTTTAAGAACAGCCCTGGCACTTGCCGCCTGCCACTGCCTGCCCCTACCCTTGCGCCACCCCGCTTCCAAGGATTTGCCCCATGTTGCAATGGATCACTCGTCCGGGCTGGCCCGGCCACCTGCTCGCCTGCGGCGCAGGCGCCTTGACCACTCTGGCCCTCGCCCCGTTCGACCTCTGGCCACTGGCTGTGCTGTCCATTGCCCTGTTCTATTTCGGCCTGCGCCATCTACGCCCAGGCCAGGCCGCAGTGCGCGGCTGGAGCTATGGTTTCGGCCTGTTCGCCGCCGGCACCAGCTGGGTGTACGTCAGCATCCACGACTATGGCGCCGCCTCGCCGGCACTGGCCGGCCTGCTCACCCTGGGTTTCGTCGCTGGGCTGGGCCTGTTTTTCGCCCTGATGGCCGCGCTCTGGGCGCGCTGGATCCGCCGCAGCGAAGCGCCGCTGGCCGACGCCCTGGCCTTCGCCGCGCTGTGGGTCGCCCAGGAAGTGTTCCGTGGCTGGTTCCTCACCGGCTTTCCCTGGCTCTATGCTGGCTACAGCCAACTCGAAGGCCCACTGAGCGGGCTGGTGCCGGTCGGCGGAGTGTGGCTGGCCTCCTTCGTCATCGCCCTGTCGGCCGCACTGATCATCAACCTGGAACGTCTGCGCGCGCACAAACCGCGCTACCTCTGCGCCCTGCTCCTGTTGCTGAGCCCCTGGATCGCCGGCCTGGCGCTGAATGATCACAGCTGGACACGGCCAGCCGGCAACAGCCTGAGCGTTGCCGCCGTGCAGGGTAATGTCGAACAGCATCTGAAATGGGATCCGGAGCAACTCAACGCGCAGCTGGCGCTGTACCGTGATCTCAGTTTCAGCGCCGAACGCGTCGATCTGCTGGTCTGGCCGGAAACGGCCATACCGCTACTCAAGGACCTGGCCCAGGGCTATATCGGCGTGATGGATCGTTTCGCCCGCGACCGTAACAGCGCGCTGATCACCGGCGTGCCGGTACGCCAGTCCAACGAGCGCGGCGAGGTTCGTTATTACAACGCCATCACCAGCTTCGGCGACGCTCAGGGTACCTACCTCAAGCAGAAGCTGGTGCCCTTCGGTGAATACGTGCCGCTGCAAGACCTGCTGCGCGGCTTGATCGCCTTCTTCGACCTGCCCATGTCCGACTTCGCCCGCGGCCCGAGTGACCAATCACCGCTGCTGGCCAAGGGGCAGCGCATCGCACCGTTCATCTGCTACGAAGTGGTCTACCCGGAGTTCGCGGCGGCACTGGCGGCGGACAGCGACATCCTGCTGACGGTAAGCAATGACGCCTGGTTCGGCACCTCCATCGGCCCGCTGCAGCACCTGCAGATGGCGCAGATGCGCGCACTGGAAGCCGGGCGCTGGATGATCCGCGCCACCAACAACGGCATGACGGTGATCATCGATCCACAAGGGCGCATCCAGTCCGCCTTGCCGCAGTTCGAACGCGGCGTACTGTATGGCGAGGTGGTGCCGATGCAGGGGCTCACGCCCTACCTGCAATGGCGCATCTGGCCACTGGCGATCCTTTGCGCCCTGCTGCTGGGCTGGGCGCTGCTGGCTAGCCGCATGGCCAAGACGGTCTAAACGCGGCGGCAAGCGAATGTAGCCTGGATGAAATCCGGAAGTAAGCCGCACGACGCCCCGGATTGCATCCGGGCTACGGGCTGGCCAGGATCTGTAGGGCGGTCTCGCGAGCGAAGCGAGCAGCCCGCCAGCCAGCCAGCCAGCCCTCGGAACGCAGAATCCGCAGGCGGACTGTCTGCGGCGAGTACGCCCTACTGCTTGCCGTAGACGATTGGATACGCCAGCAGCCCGATGGCCTCGTTGAGCAACAGACTGCTCTGCCAGATCACCCGCGATTCCGGCAGCCAGCCGCCCAGCGGGCGCTCGTAACCTGCGCTGAGGTAGCCCATCGGCGCGCTGATCACCTCGAAGCCCGCCTGCTCGAAACTCCAGCGGGCACGCGGCATGTGCCAGGCCTGCGTAACCAGCACCACACGACGCACGCCCTGCGGCTGCAGCAACTCGGCGCTGAACGCGGCATTCTCCCAGGTGGTGCGGCTGCGCTCTTCGCGCCAGCGAATGTCCAGGCCGTAATCACGCTGCATGGCATCGGCCATCAGCGCCGCCTCGCTGGGTGGCTGGCCGTAATGCAGGCCACCGCTGGCCGCCATTGGCAGGCCGGATGCACGCGCCAGGCGCGCGGCATAGCGCAGGCGCTCCAGGGCCATCAGCCCAGGCTGATCGGTTGCGCCCCAGCCTGGATCGTTCTGCTCACGTCCGGCGCCAAGAATCACGATGGCATCGACACGCTGCGCCAGCGTCGCCCACTGCGCCTCTTCAAGCGCAGGCTCACGTTCGAGCAGGCCTGCACTCCATTGCATCACCGCTGGCAAGCTCATCAGCCACAGCCCACCAAAGCCCATCAGCAAACAGGCCATAGCCAAGCGGGGAAAACGGCGACGCAGCCACCAGCCCAGCAACATCAGCAGAAGCAGGATGCCGGGCGGCATCAGCAGTTGTTTGAGAATGTAGCGAATCGGCATCAGGCACCTCCGGGGCGCCTGATCCTAGCGGGTATTGCCGCTGCGAAACAGCTTTGAACCACAGGCCTGGCACGCCTGCGCATCCTGCCCGCGATGCCAGCTCACCGACGTCCCACACAACGCGCAACAGAGCGCCTGGCGACGCTTCATCAGGGGTTTGGGCCTGCCCATCGGCTTGCTGCCTGCCGCCTTGCCGCTGCGCAATGCCTGACGCTGAATCAACGCCAGCTCTTCGGCTGCCGCGTGCCAGCCGCGCAGCCAATGCAGGTCACGGTTGAGATAGGCGCGGATCAGCTCCAGCTCCGCCGGGCTAAGCCCATCGAGCTCCAGTTCGCGAAGGGGTTCGGCATGCAGGCGACTGGCGGTATCGGCCTCTTCCAGCGCCAGCGCAAGGCGCTGCAGCAGTCGCCCATAGAGGCCATCTCCCCTCTCCGCTTGCCGTGCAACAGCCATTTGACACCTCGCGATAGCCGATATGTGCGGGCCATGACTAAAGTTTAGCGAAGGCGCTGCAAGCAGCGTTGCGCCGCGACCAACGGCGTGCGCATGCAATCTGGGTTTCCCTCGATAGACGGCGCTCATGTATGCTACGACGTTTTCCGCAAGCCCCATTCCTTCAGCGCCAGAGCCATGCACGAACAGTACTCGCCCCGTGAAATAGAAGCCGCCGCGCAGTCCCACTGGGACGCGCAGAAATCCTTCGTCGTCAGCGAACAGCCGGGCAAGGACACCTTCTACTGCCTGTCGATGTTCCCCTACCCCAGCGGCAAGCTGCACATGGGGCATGTGCGCAACTACACCATCGGTGACGTGATCGCCCGCTACCAGCGCATGCAGGGCAAGAACGTGCTGCAGCCGATGGGCTGGGACGCCTTCGGCATGCCGGCGGAAAACGCCGCGATGAAGAACCAGGTGGCCCCGGCCAAGTGGACCTACGAGAACATCGCCTACATGAAGTCCCAGCTCAAATCGCTGGGCCTGGCCATCGACTGGACGCGCGAAGTCACCACCTGCAAACCGGACTACTACCGCTGGGAGCAGTGGCTGTTCACCCGCCTGTTCGAAAAGGGCGTGATCTACCGCAAGAACGGCACCGTCAACTGGGATCCGGTGGATCAGACCGTACTGGCCAACGAGCAGGTCATCGATGGCCGTGGCTGGCGTTCGGGCGCGCTGATCGAGAAGCGCGAAATCCCGATGTACTACTTCAAGATCACTGCGTATGCCGAAGAGCTGCTGAGCAGCCTGGATGAACTGGATGGCTGGCCCGAGCAGGTCAAGACCATGCAGCGCAACTGGATCGGCAAGAGCTTCGGTGCCGATATCGTCTTCGACTACGACGTCGCCAGCATCGGCATCGACGGCCAGCTCAAGGTCTATTCGACCCGTCCGGACACCCTGATGGGCGCCACCTACGTCGCCGTGGCCGCCGAGCATCCGCTGGCCCAACGCGCTGCCGAGGGCAACCCGCAGATCGCCGCCTTTATTGCCGAGTGCAAGGCCGGCTCCGTGGCCGAGGCCGACATGGCCACCATGGAGAAGAAGGGCGTGGCCACCGGGCAGTTCGTCATCCACCCGCTGACCGGCGACAAGCTGCCGGTATTCGTCGCCAACTACGTGCTCTGGGGCTACGGCGAAGGCGCGGTGATGGCCGTGCCGGCCCACGACGAGCGCGACTTCGAGTTCGCCCACAAGTACGACCTGCCGATCCAGCCGGTCTACGCCGGCGAGGGCAAGGACTACGACAGCGGGCAATGGCAGGCCTGGTACACCGACAAGGACGGCCTGACCACCGTCAACTCCGGCAAGTACGATAACCTCGACTTCAGCGCTGCCTTCGACGCCATCGTCGCCGACCTCGAAGCGACCGGCCACGGCGCGCGTAAGACCCAGTTCCGCCTGCGCGACTGGGGCATCAGCCGCCAGCGCTACTGGGGCTGCCCGATCCCGATCATCCACTGCGACAGCTGTGGCGACGTGCCGGTACCGGAAGATCAGTTGCCGGTGGTGCTGCCCGAAGACGTGGTGCCGGACGGCGCCGGTAGCCCGCTGGCGCGCATGCCCGAGTTCTATCAGTGCAAGTGCCCGAAGTGCGGCGCCGACGCCAAGCGCGAAACCGACACCATGGACACCTTCGTCGAGTCGTCCTGGTACTTCGCCCGCTACGCCAGCCCGAACTACGAGGGCGGCATGGTCGACCCGCAGGCGGCCAACCACTGGCTGCCGGTCGATCAGTACATCGGCGGCATCGAGCACGCCATCCTGCACCTCTTGTACGCGCGCTTCTTCCACAAGCTGATGCGTGACGAAGGCCTGGTAACTTCCAACGAGCCGTTCAAGAACCTGCTGACCCAGGGCATGGTGGTCGCCGAGACCTACTACCGCACCCTGGAAAACGGCGGCAAGGACTGGTTCAACCCGGCCGATGTCGAGGTCGAGCGTGATGCCAAGGCCAAGGTCATCGGCGCCAAGCTCAAAAGCGACGGCCTGCCGGTGGAAATCGGCGGCACCGAGAAGATGTCCAAGTCGAAGAACAACGGTGTCGACCCGCAGGACATGATCGATGCCTACGGCGCCGACACCTGCCGCCTGTTCATGATGTTCGCCTCGCCGCCCGATCAGAGCTGCGAATGGTCGGATGCCGGCGTCGAGGGCGCCAACCGCTTCCTGCGCCGCGTCTGGCGTCTGGCTCATGGCCATGTCAGCGCCGGCCTGCCGGGCAAGCTGGATGTCAGCAGCCTGAATGACGAGCAGAAAGCCGTGCGCCGCGCCATTCACCTGGCCATCAAGCAGGCCAGCAACGATATCGGCCAGCACCACAAGTTCAACACCGCCGTCGCCCAGGTGATGACCCTGATGAACGTGCTGGAAAAGGCCGTCACCGCCACCGAACAGGACCGCGCGCTGGTGCACGAAGGCCTGGAAGTCGTCACCCTGTTGCTGGCGCCGATCACCCCGCACATCAGCCACGAGCTGTGGCAGCGCCTGGGGCATGCCGATGCAGTGATCGACGCGCAATGGCCGCAGGTCGACGAATCCGCCCTGGTGCAGGACAGCCTGACCCTGGTGGTGCAGGTCAACGGCAAGCTGCGCGGGCAGATCGAAGTTCCGGCCAGCGCCTCCCGCGAGGACGTCGAAGCCGCCGCCCGCGCCAACGAGAACGTGCTGCGTTTTACCGAGGGCCTGAGCATTCGCAAGGTCATCGTGGTGCCAGGCAAGCTGGTCAACATAGTCGCCAACTGATTAAGCTCGGCGCCACCGCGACGTGGCGCCGCGATCCGCCAAGGGGATATGAGAATGATGAAACGGAATCTGCTGGTCATCGGCCTGGCCGGTCTGCTCAGCGCCTGCGGCTTCCAGCTGCGCGGCACCGGCGATGTGCAGTTCGCCCTCCAGGAGCTCGATGTCAGTGCGCGCGATGCCTACGGTGATACCGTGCAGCAGGTACGCGAGGTGCTGGAAAGAAACGACGTTCGCGTTTATGCCGGCGCGCCCTACAAGCTGGTCATCACCCGCGAAAGCGAGAATCGCCGCAGCGCCAGCTACAGCAGCGGTGCACGTACCGCCGAGTACGAGCTGACCATGGCCCTGGAGTATGAGATCCGTGGCGCGCAGAACCTGTTGCTGACCGGCAACAAGGTGGAAGTGCAGAACTACTACCAGCAGGATGACAACAACCTGGCCGGTTCGGATCAGGAAGCCGCGCAACTGCGCAGCGAGATGCGTCGCGAGCTGATCCAGCAGCTCACGCAGAACCTGCAGCAGATCACCCCGGCCCAGCTCGACCAGTTGCAGCAGACCGCCGAAGCCCGCGCCAAGGCCGAAGCCGAGGCACTGGAAGCCGCTCGCCGGGTTCGTGAGAGCCAGGTCGCCCCGCAGCAGTCGCCGATCGAACTGCCGATCCAGTAAGGTGCCGGGGCCGCATTGCGGCCCCTTGCCCGCTCGCCTCATGACCTCACCTCGATGAAGCTCGCCCCCGCGCAACTCGGCAAACACCTGCAGGGCGCACTGGCGCCTGTCTATGCGATCAGCGGTGACGAGCCGCTGCTCTGCCAGGAAACGGCCGATGCCATCCGCAACGCCTGCCGTCAGCAGGGGTTCGGCGAGCGTCAGGTGTTCAATGCCGAAGCCAACTTCGACTGGGGCAACCTGCTGCAGGCAGGCGCCAGCCTCTCGCTGTTCGCCGAGAAGCGCCTGCTGGAACTGCGCCTACCCTCCGGCAAACCGGGGGATAAAGGCGCCGCAGCACTGCTGGAATACCTGGCACGGCCGCCTGAAGATACCGTCCTGCTGCTGAGCCTGCCCAAGCTCGACGGCAGCACGCAGAAATCCAAATGGGCCAAGGCACTGATCGACGGTCAGGCTTGCCAGTTCATCCAGATCTGGCCGGTGGACGCCAACCAGTTGCCGCAGTGGATTCGCCAGCGCCTCGCGCAGGCCGGCCTGAGCGCCAGCGCCGATGCCGTGGACATGATCGCCGCGCGGGTAGAAGGCAACCTGCTGGCCGCCGCCCAGGAAGTGGAAAAGCTCAAGCTGCTCGCCGAAGGCAATCAGGTCGACGCCGAGACCGTGCAAGCAGCAGTGGCCGACAGCGCCCGCTTCGACGTCTTCGGCCTGATCGACTGCGCCCTCGGTGGTGACGCCGCCCATGCCCTGCGTATGCTCGAAGGCCTGCGTGGCGAAGGCGTGGAAACCCCGGTGATCCTCTGGGCGCTGGCGCGCGAGATTCGCCTGCTGGCCGGCATCGCCCACCAGCAGAGCCAGGGCATCCCCTTGGACAAGGCCTTCTCCAGCGCCCGCCCGCCCGTCTGGGACAAACGCCGGCCGCTGGTTTCCAAGGCCTTGCAGCGTCACAGCAGCAAACGCTGGGGCGAGCTGTTGCAGCAGGCGCAGTTGATCGACGCACAGATCAAGGGCCAGGCGCCCGGCGATCCGTGGAGCGAGCTCGCCATGCTGACCCTGCAGTTAGCCGGACAGCGCCTGCGCCTGTAATTGTTGCTGCCTGCTTCCTTGTAGGGTGGACCGGGCGGCGACCCGCTTCAGCCCACGCCCACCACCGTTGGTGGGCTAAAGCCCACCCTACGAGCTGACCCTGCAACTGGCCGGGCAACGGCTGCGTCTTTCTCCGTAG
>JBLUOL010000175.1:0-9738 GCA_048065775.1 Pseudomonas sp. GW6 | reverse complement strand
CGCCCAGCGCCCGTTCGACCTTGAGCAGGCGCCGCTGTGGCGCATCGGCCTGCTGCGCGAGGGTGAGCAGCGGCATGTGCTGCTGGTCTGTCTGCACCACATCATCGCCGACGGCTGGTCGATCCAGCTTTTGTTGACTGAGCTGGCGCAGTTCTACCGCGCGCGCGTGCAGGGCGAACCTGTCGCACTCGCCGAGTTGCCGCTGAGCTACGGCGACCATGCCCTGTGGCAGCGCGCCTGCCTGGACGCCGGTGAAGGCGAGCGGCAACTGGCCTACTGGCGTGAGCAACTGGGCGACGAGCAGCCGCTGCTGGAGCTGCCTTGCGACCATCCGCGCCCGGCGCAGCAGAGCTTTCGTGGCGCGCGTCTGGCCTTTCGCGTGGAGCCCACGCTTGCCGCGCGCGTGCGCGAGCTGGCGCGGCAACAGGGCTGCACGCCGTTCACCGTGCTGTTGGCGGCCTACAAGGTGTTGCTGCATCGCACCAGCGGCCAGCGCGACCTGCGTGTCGGCGTGCCCATCGCCGGGCGCACGCAGAGCGAAACCCAGGGGCTGATCGGCTTCTTCGTCAACACCCAGGTGTTGCGCAGCGAACTGAGTGGCGAGCAGAGTTTCAACCAGTTGCTGGCGCAGGTCCTGCGCACGGCGCAGGGCGCCCAGGCGAATCAGACGCTGCCCTTCGAGCAACTGGTCGAGGCGTTGCAGCCCGAGCGTAGCCTCAGCCACAACCCGCTGTTCCAGGTGCTGTACAACCACCAGCAGCGCCCGCAGGACAGCCTGCAACTGGCGGCCGATCTGCGTGCCGAGCTGATCGCTCTGGACAGCGGCAGTGCGCAGTTCGACCTGGCCCTGCACACCTGGGAAGGCCAGGGCGAGGAGCTGGCCGGTAACTGGAACTACGCCCTGGATCTGTTCAAGGCAACCACCGTCGAGCGCCTGCATCAGCGTTTCATTCGCCTGCTGGAGCAACTGCTGGAACAGCCGCAACTGGCCATTGGCGAGCACCGCCTGGACGATGATCAGGATCGTCTGGCGCTGATGAGCTTCAACGCCACCCGCGTCGATTACGGCGCGGTGGAGCCGGTGCATCGTCAGTTCGAACGGCGCGTGCAGGCGCAGCCCGAAGCCATCGCCCTGGTGTTCGGCGAGCAGCGTCTGAGCTACGCCGAGCTGGACCTGCGCGCCAACCAGCTGGCCCACCATCTGCAAAAGCTTGGCGTAACCCGCGACAGCCTGGTGGGCGTGGCGGCGCTGCGTTCGGTGGAGATGGTGGTAGCGCTGTACGCCATCCTCAAGGCCGGCGCCGCCTACGTGCCGATGGACCCGGAATATCCGGCCGAGCGTCTGCGCTACATGCTCGAAGACGCTGGCGTCAGCCTGCTGCTGAGCCACGATGCGGTGATCGACAGCCTGCCGTCGGTAGACGGCGTGCAGGTGCTCAACCTCGATCATCTGGATCTTTCTCAAGAGCCGCAGACCGCGCCCGACGTGGCGATTCACCCCGAGCAACTGGCCTATCTGATCTACACCTCCGGCTCCACCGGCAAACCCAAGGGCGCCGGCAACAGCCATGCGGCGCTGTACAACCGCCTGGCCTGGATGCAGCAGGCCTACAACCTGACGGCTGACGATCGGGTGCTGCAGAAAACCCCGTTCAGCTTCGATGTGTCGGTGTGGGAATTCTTCTGGCCACTGATCAGCGGTGCGCGCCTGGTCATGGCGCAACCGGGCGATCACCGCGACCCGGCCAAGCTGATCGAGCTGATCGAGCGCGAAGCCATCAGCACCTTGCACTTCGTGCCCTCGATGCTGGCAGCCTTTGTCGGTCATGGTGACTTGCACGGCTGCGAAAGCCTGCGACGCATCGTCTGCAGCGGTGAAGCGCTGCCGGCGGAGCTGGCCAGCAGCACGCGGCAACTGCTGCCGCATGCCGAGCTGTACAACCTGTATGGCCCGACCGAAGCGGCCATCGACGTTACTCATTGGCGCTGCAGCGGCCAGGAACGGCGCAGCGTGCCGATTGGTCGGCCGATCGCCAATCTGCAGATTCATATCCTCGACGAACGCCTCAACCCGCAGCCTATCGGCGTGGCTGGCGAGCTGTATATCGGTGGCATCGGCCTGGCGCGGGGTTATCACCGTCGTCCGGGGCTGACCGCCGAACGCTTCGTCGCCAGCCCCTTCGGCGCCGGCCAGCGCCTGTATCGCAGTGGCGACTTGGCGCGCTGGACCGAAGAGGGCGTGCTGGAGTACCTGGGCCGCATCGACCATCAGGTGAAGTTGCGCGGCCTGCGTATCGAACTGGGCGAGATCGAGGCCGCATTGCTGGAGCATCCGGCGTTGCGCGAAGCGGTGGTGCTGGTGCGTGATCAACAGCTGGTGGCCTATGTGGTCGGCGGCGATTACGACGAGGTCGAGCTGCGGGCGCGGCTGAAACAGCGGCTACCTGAGTTCATGTTGCCGAGTCATGTGATGCAGCTCGAACGCCTGCCGCTGTCGCCCAACGGCAAGCTGGAGCGCAAGGCGCTGCCGGAACCGCAGCGCGTTCAGCGCGATTACCAGGCGCCGCAACCCGGGCTGGAAAGCCAACTCGCAAGCATCTGGCAGGAGCTGCTGGGCGTGGAACGAGTGGGGCGCGACGACAACTTCTTCGAGCTGGGTGGCGACTCTATTCTCAGCCTGCAGATCATTGCCCGTGCCCGCCGTCAGAGCATCGAGCTGACGCCACGGCAGCTGTTCGAGCGCCAGAGCATCGCCGAGTTGGCCCAGGTCGCAACCCGCAGCACCGAGGCGTCGAGCTGCATCATCGATATTCAGCGCGACATCCCGCTAACGCCGATCCAGCACTGGTTCTTCACCCAGCCGATGAACAATCGTCAGCACTGGAACCAGTCGGTGCTGCTCAGTGCACGCGAGCCGCTGCAGCCGCAGCGCCTGAGCGCTGCCCTGCAGGCCGTGCTGGAGCAACACGACGCCTTGCGCCTGCGTTTCCAGCAGCAGGGCGACAGCTGGCGCCAGCGCTATGCGGCCGAGACCGAAACGCTCGAGCTGCGCGTCGAGCGCTGCAGCCTGGCCGAGCTGAGCGCGCTGTGCGACGAGGTGCAGGCCAGCCTCGATCTGAGCCATGGCCCGCTGTTGCGCGCCGTGCTGGTGCAGTTGCACGAAGGCGGCGAGCGCCTGTTGCTGGTGGTTCATCACCTGCTGATCGATGGCGTTTCCTGGCGCATCCTGCTCGATGACCTGCAGCGTACCTACGCGCAACTGGGCGTGGGCGCCGCTGCCGATCTGGGGCGCAAGAGCAGTGCCTGGCAGAGCTGGAGCGAGCGCCTGGCGGCCTATGCATCCAGCCCCGAAGTGGCCGCCGAACGCGCTTACTGGCAGGCGCTGCCGGCTGATCGCGGGCTGCCCTGCGACCACCCGCAAGGGCGTAATTTGACGGCCTGCGCCGAGCAGTTGCAGGTGCAGCTCGACTCTGCCACCACCGAGGCGCTGCTGACACAGGCACCGGAGGCGTACCGCACGCAGATCAACGACCTGCTGCTCAGTGCACTGGCCCATGCCCTGCGTGACTGGAACGGACAGGCGCAAACCCTGATCGCCCTCGAAGGCCATGGCCGCGAAGCGCTGTTCGAGGAGCTGGACCTGAGCCAGACTCTGGGCTGGTTCACCAGCCTCTACCCGCTATTGCTGCAGGCCGGTGATGACTGGGATGCGACCCTCAAGGGCACCAAGGAGAACCTGCGCCAGGTACCGCGCGGCGGCATCGGCTATGGCCTGCTGAAATACCTGCGGGGCGAGGACCTGCCGGCGCTGGATGACGCGCTGCTGTTCAACTACCTGGGCCGCATGCAGACCTGCGGGCAGTTGTTCGACCTGGCTGAGGAAGCGTCCGGCGCGCAACGCGACGCCAGCGCACCGCTGGCCTGTGCCCTGGCTCTGGACGGTCGTATCTCGGGCGGCTGCCTGCAGTTCACCTGCACTTTCAGCCATGAGCGCTTCGACCGCGAGCGCATCATCGAACTGCTCGAGGCGTATCGCTGCGCGCTGGTCGAGCTGGTGCAGCACTGCCGCACGCAGGCGGCTGTCACTCCCAGCGATTTCCCCTTCGTGCCGCTCAGCCAGGCCGATCTCGACAGCCTGCCGCTGCCGGCCCGGCAGATCGAAGACATCTATCCGCTGACGCCGATGCAGCAGGGGCTGTTGTTCCACAGCGAACTGCAGGCGGCCGCTGGTGCCTACGTCAATCAGCTCAGCCTGGAGGTCGAGGGCCTGCCGGTGGCGCGCTTCAAGGCGGCCTGGGCGGCTGCGCTGCAGCGCCATCCGCTGCTGCGCGGAGCCTTCCTGCGTCTGGGCGCGGATCAACAGGCGGTGCAACTGGTGCAGCGCGAGGCGCATCTGACGATTCGCGAACTGGAGGGAAGCGACCTCGATCTTCAGGCACTGCTGCGCGAGGAGCGCGAGACGCCATTCGACCTGACGCGGCCGCCGCTGATGCGCCTGCTGCTGGTACGCCTGGGAGAGGGGCGTCATCAGTTGGTCTGGACGCTGCACCATATCCTGCTCGACGGCTGGAGCAGTGCCGCGCTGCTGGCGCAGATACTGCAGGACACGCGTGGCGAGGGCGGTGCGCACGAGGTCGGGCATTACCCGGATTACCTGGCCTGGCTGCAACGCCAGGATCTTGCTGTCAGCGAGGCGTTCTGGCGTGAGCAGCTGCAAGGCTTCGATGAGCCGACGTTACTGACTGGCAGTCTGCGCAGCGAGCGGCCGCTTAGCGGCAGCGGCGTGCATGTCCTGAACCTGCCGCGTGCTGAGCTAGAAGCGTTCGCCAAGGCTCGACGCATCACCCTCAACACCCTTATCCAGACGGCCTGGACGCTGCTTCTGCAGCGTTATTGCGGGCGCCGCCAGGTGGCCTTCGGCGCCACCGTAGCGGGGCGCCCGGCGAGTGTGGCGGGCATCGAACACATGCTTGGTCTATTCATCAATACCCTGTCGGTGGTGCAGGCTCCGCAGCCACATGAGCCTGTCGGCGACTGGCTCGACGCGTTGCAGGCGCACAACCTGGCGTTGCGCGAGCACGAGCAGGTGCCGCTGTTCCGCTTGCAGCAGTTGGCTGGCCACGCCGGGCGCGAGCTGTTCGACACCCTGTTGGTGTTCGAGAACTACCCGGTGGATCAGGTGCTGCAGGGGCAGGGAGATGGCCTGCGCTTCGCCAACCTGCAAGCGCACGAGCAGACCCATTACCCGCTGAGCCTGGCGGTGATGGCCGGCAACGAGTTGCAGGTGCACTGGCATTATCAGCGCGCGCATTTCAGCGACCGGCAGATCGCCGGCATGAGTCGCCAGTTCGAACGACTGCTGCAAGCCCTGTGCGCCGATGCGCAGCGTTGCATCGGTGAACTGTCCTTGCTGGGCGAAGCCGAGGTGGCCGAAGTCGAAGCTTGGAACGACCCAGAACCGGTTCCGAACAGCATCCAGCTATTGCCAGAACGGATTGCCGAACAGGCACGTCTGCGCCCGACGGCCATCGCCTTGGTGCATGGCCAGCAGCGCCTGAGCTTCGCCGAGCTGGAAGCCCGCGCCAATCGCCTGGCCCATCAGCTGATCGCCCGTGGCGTCGGCGCCGTGGTGCGCGTCGGCGTGGCCCTGGAGCGCGGTATCGAACTGTTCGTTGCCCTGCTGGCGGTGCTCAAGGCTGGCGGCGCCTACGTGCCGCTGGACCCTGACTATCCCGGCGAACGTCTGCGCTACATGCTCGAAGACGCCGGGGTGAAGCTGCTGCTGAGCCACCAGGCGGCCTTGCCACGTCTGCCCGAAGTGGCCGGTATCGAGGTGCTCGACCTCGATCATCTGCCGCTGAACGATCAGCCGGAGCAGGCGCCCGAGGTGAATATTCACCCCGAGCAACTGGCCTATCTGATCTACACCTCCGGCTCCACCGGCAAGCCCAAGGGCGTGGCCGTGGCCCACGGCGCGATCGCCCTGCATTGCCAGGCCATTGGCGAGCGTTACGAACTGACCGCCGAGGATCGCGAGCTGCATTTCCTCTCGGTCAGTTTCGACGGCGCTCACGAGCGCTGGCTTACGCCGCTGAGCCATGGCGCGCGCGTGGTGATCCGTGACCAGCAGCTGTGGAGCGTGCAGCAAACCTACGATTGCCTGATCGAAGAAGGCATCAGCGTGGTGGCCTTGCCGCCGAGCTACCTGCGCCAGTTGGCCGAATGGGCCGAGCAATGCGGTCGAACACCTGGGGTGAAGACCTATTGTTTCGCCGGTGAAGCCTTCAGCCGTGAGCTGTTGCAGCAGGTGATTCGCAGCCTGCAGCCGCAGTGGATCATCAACGGCTATGGGCCGACCGAAACCGTGGTCACTCCAACCCTGTGGCGGGTGCCGGCGGCCACGGCCGACTTCACTACCGCTTATGCACCGATTGGCGACCGTGTCGGCGCGCGCCAGGGTTATGTGCTGGATGCCGACCTCAACCTGTTGCCGGTCGGCGTGGCCGGCGAGCTGTACCTGGGCGGCTTGTTGGCGCGTGGTTACCTGGATCGACCGGGCGCCACCGCCGAGCGCTTCGTGCCCAACCCGTATCGCCCCGGTGAACGTCTGTACCGCACCGGCGACCGCGTGCGCCTGGGCCACGACGGTCAACTGGAATACCTCGGCCGGTTGGATCAGCAGATCAAACTGCGCGGCTTCCGTATCGAAATCGGTGAAGTCGAGGCGGCGCTGAAAGCCTGCTCCGGCGTGGGCGAAGCACTGGTGGTGGTCAAGGACAGCGCTGCCGGTAAGCGTTTGGTGGGCTACGTCAGCGGCCAGGGTTTGAGCGAGAGCGAACTGAAAGCGCAGCTCAAGCAGCGCCTGCCGGCGCATATGGTGCCGAGCCATATCCTGGCGCTGGACCGTCTGCCGCTGCTGCCCAATGGCAAGCTGGACCGGCAGAGCCTGCCGGAGCCGCAGGTGGAGGCGGGCGAGTACCAGGCGCCGCGCACTGAGCAGGAACGACTGCTGGCCGAGCTGTGGAGCGAGCTGCTGGCGCAGCCGCGTATCGGCCGTGAAGATCATTTCTTCGAACTGGGCGGCCACTCGCTGCTGGCGACGCAACTGATCTCTCGTCTGCGCCACTTGCATGGGCTGGATTTGCCGCTGCGCGCCGTGTTCGAGGCGCCGCTGCTCAGCGATCTGGCCAGGCAGCTGAAGCAGGCTGCTCAGGCCGTCGACCTGCCTCTGCAGGCCAGAGGCGAGCGGTCGCAGGCTGCACAGTCTTTCGCTCAGCAGCGCCTGTGGTTCCTTCAGCAACTGGAGCCGAGCAGCAGTGCCTATCACCTGCCGGGCGTGCTGCGCCTGCGCGGTGAGGTGGACCGGCAGGCGCTGCAGCAGGCCTTCGAAGCCTTGGCCGAGCGTCACTGGATTCTGCGTACCACCCTCACCCAGGACGCCGAGGGCCAGCCGCTGCAATGCATACAGCCGCAGGCAACGGTGAACCTGGAGATGCTCCAGGCCAGGGGCGAGCATGCCTTCCAGGCCATGGCGCGGGCATTTATGGAAAAACCTTTCGAGCTGCAGCAATCGCCGCCCTGGCGTGTCGCCCTGGTGACGTTGGAGCCGGGCGAGCAGCGCCTGCTGCTGTGCTTGCATCACCTGCTGTCCGATGGCTGGTCCGTGCAGATTCTGCTGGCCGAGTTTGCTGCCCTGTACAACGCCGCTTGCACTGGTGTGGCGGCCGAACTGCCGGCGCTGGCCGTGCAATACGCCGATTACGCGGCCTGGCAGCGAGAGTGGCTGGCGGGCGGCGAAGGCGCGCGGCAACTGGCCTACTGGCGCGAGCAGCTGGGCGACGAGCAGCCGCTGCTGGAACTGCCTTGCGACCATCCGCGACCGGCGCGGCAGAGTTTTCGCGGTGGGCGGGTGCATTTCCGTCTCGGCGCGGCACTGGGCGAGCGCCTGCGCGACTTGGCCCAGGCGCTGAACGCAACGCCCTTCATGGTGCTGCTGGGCGCCTACAAGGTGTTACTGCATCGCCTGAGCGGGCAGCGCGATTTGCGCGTCGGCGTGCCCATCGCTGGGCGTACGCGCACCGAGGTCGAAGGGCTGATCGGCTTGTTCGTCAACACCCAGGTGCTGCGCAGCGAGATTGCTCCGCAGCAGAGCTTCACGGCGCTGGTCGAGCAAATCAGGCGCACCAGCCTGGACGCCCAGGCGCATCAGGAACTGCCCTTCGAGCAACTGGTCGAGGCGTTGCAGCCCGAGCGCAGCCTCAGCCACAACCCCTTGTTCCAGGTGGCCTATGACCATCAGCAGGTGCGCCACGAGGCGCTGGGGCAATTGCAGGATCTGCGCGCCGAGGTGCTGACCCTGGCCGATGGCGGCAGCCAGTTCGACCTGGCGCTCAATACCCAGGAAGATCGCCACGGCCAGTTCAGCGGCAACTGGAACTACGCCCTGGATCTGTTCGAGGCGGCGACGGTGGAGCGTCTGCACCAGCGCTTTATCCGCCTGCTGGAGCAGTTGCTGGAACAGCCGCAACTGACCATCGGCGAGCATCGTCTGGACGATGATCAGGATCGTCTGGCGTTGACGAGCTTCAACGCCACCCGCGTCGATTACGGCGCGGTGGAGCCGGTGCACCGTCAGTTCGAACGCCGCGTGCAGGCGCAGCCTGAGGCCATCGCCCTGGTGTTCGGCGAGCAGCGTTTGAGCTACGCCGAACTGGATCGCCGCGCCAACCAACTGGCCCACCATCTGCAAAAGCTCGGCGTAACCCGCGACAGCCTGGTGGGTGTAGCGGCGCTGCGTTCGGTGGAAATGGTGGTGGCGCTGTACGCCATCCTCAAGGCTGGCGGCGCTTACGTGCCGATGGATCCGGAATATCCGGCCGAACGCCTGCGCTACATGCTCGAGGATGCCGGTGTCAGCCTGCTGCTGAGCCACGATGTGGTGATCGACAGCCTGCCGGACGTCAGCGGTGTGCAGGTGCTCAATCTCGATCATCTGGACGTCAGCGGTGAGCCTCATACTGCGCCCGAGGTGGACATTCACCCCGAACAACTGGCCTACCTGATCTACACCTCCGGCTCCACCGGCAAGCCTAAGGGCGCCGGCAACAGCCATGCGGCGCTGTACAACCGCCTGGCCTGGATGCAGGAGGCTTACCAGCTCACGGCCGATGATCGGGTGCTGCAGAAGACCCCGTTCAGCTTCGACGTCTCGGTGTGGGAGTTCTTCTGGCCGCTGATCAGCGGTGCGCGCCTGGTCATGGCGCAGCCGGGCGATCATCGCGACCCGGCCAGGCTGGTCGAGCTGATCGAAAGCGAGCAGATCAGCACCTTGCACTTCGTCCCCTCGATGCTGGCGGCCTTCGTCGGTCATGGCGAGCTGCACGGCTGCGAGAGCCTGCGGCGCATCGTCTGCAGCGGCGAAGCGCTGCCGGCGGAACTGGCCAGCAGTACGCGGCAACTGCTGCCGCAGGCCGAGCTGTACAACCTGTATGGCCCGACCGAAGCAGCCATCGACGTGACCCACTGGCGCTGCAGCGGCCAGGAGCGGCGCAGCGTGCCGATTGGCCGACCGATCGCCAACCTGCAGATTCATATCCTCGACGAACGCCTCAACCCGCAGCCAATCGGCGTTGCGGGGGAGCTGTATATCGGTGGCGTCGGCCTGGCGCGTGGTTACCATCGCCGACCGGGGCTGACCGCCGAACGCTTCGTCGCCAGCCCCTTCGGCGGTGGTCAGCG
>JBLUOL010000174.1:0-9747 GCA_048065775.1 Pseudomonas sp. GW6 | reverse complement strand
TCCGACATCAAGAGAGCGGTAGCCTTTTTTAGGATCGCTTTCTCCCGTTCCAGTCGGTCGATCCTGGCTTCCAGCTCCTGGATTTTCTGCTGTTCGGGCGTCAGTGCTTTGCTCTTCGGGGTAACGCCCACGCGCTCCTCTTGAAGCTGTTTTACCCATCGGCGCAGGGCCGACTCAACCACTCCCAGTGAACGAGCTGCTTCGATATGGCTGTAGCCCTGATCGAGCACCAGGCAGGCGGCCTCTCGTTTGAACTCGGGCGTAAAGGAACGACGTTGCTTGGTCATCAGACACCTCTCTATGGCGAGCATTCTCGCCCTAAATGGGTGTCCGGAATCAGTAGACCACTACACACCGCCGGCTGCTCTGATGACAGTAGGCTGTAGCGGCGATTGCATTTCCGTTAGCCTGCTGGCCAGCCAGGGGTAGAACACGCCCCTCCAGAAGTGGAGGGGCTAATCTAGATTCGGCCGTTGGCTTGGTGCAGGCGTTTGACGAAACTCTCAGCGTCGGTTTCGCCAACAGTACGGAGATCTTGCCATTCTTCGCCATTGGGAGCGAATAACTGCAGTGCCGGTGGGCCGAACAGCTGGTAGCGGTCGAGCAGGGCGCGTTGCTCGGCATCGCTACGAGTTATGTCGAAGCGCACCAGTCGGTAACCGGTCAGTTGCTCACGCACGGCGGGTGCTGCCAGCACTTCTCGTTCAATTACTTTGCAACTGATGCACCAGTCGGCGTACCAATCCAATAGCAGTGGTTGGTCGGCATTTTTTGCTGACAGCAGAGCGGCATCCAGAGCAGCTGGTGTATCCACGGTCTGCCAGCCGGCGTTAGCGCCGCTCGGAAGTACGGCTTTGGCGTCCAGCTGACCCAGCGGTCGCAGCGGATCGGATTGACCTTGCAAAGCGCCGAGCCAGGCGCTGACACCGTAGACCAGTAGTGCCACACCGAGTAGTTGGGCGAGCCTTTGCCGGCCGGACTTGAGGGTGAACTCCAAGGCACCGAGCCAAATCGCGCTGCCAACTGCCAAAAGGCCCCACAAGGCCAAAGTCACTGGAGCGGGTAGCACGCGTTCTAGCAGCCATACAGAGACAGCCAGCAGCATCACGCCGAAAGCTTTGCGCACACCGACCATCCAGGTGCCAGACTTGGGTAGCAATGCTCCGCCGCCGATGGCGAACAATACCAACGGCGCGCCCATGCCCAACCCGAGGGCAAACAGCTTAAGGCCGCCACCCAGTGCGTCGCCGGTGGTGCTTATGTAGAGCAGTGCGCCGACCAGAGGGGCAGTCACACAGGGCGAAACCAGCAGGCTCGACAGTACGCCGAGCGTGGCGGCGCCCAACATTGAACCCCCGCGGGCCTGGCCGGCTAGGAGATCTAGTCGTTCGGTGATAAAGCGCGGCATGCGCAACTCGAATACGCCGAACATGGCCAGAGCGAAAACAGTGAAGAACATCGCAAAGGGCACCAACAGCCACGGTGACTGCAGGCGCGCTTGTAGGTTGAGGCCAGCGCCGAACATGCCCATTAGCGCACCAAGCAGGGCGAAGCTGGCAGCCATGGGGAGTACGTAGGCAAGCGATAGGCGTAATCCACGCGTTCCGCCGAGTTGTCCGCGTAATACCACGCCAGACAGAATTGGCAGCATCGGTAGCACGCAGGGTGTGAAAGTCAGGCCCAAGCCCGCCAGGAAGAACAGCGCCAGACTACGCCAGTCAATGGCGACCCCTTGTTGCAGGGCTGCAATGAGGGGGGGATCACCTACCTCGAAGCTGCGAATCTCTGGCGGATAGCACAGCCCCAGATCAGCGCAGCCCTGATAGCTCACCTGTAAGGTGAACGGTGTGTTCTGAGGGTTATTAACGGGTAGCAGCAAGTCGGTAACGCCGTAGAACACCTCGACATCGCCAAAAAATTCATCGGTTTTCGGTTCGGCCGCGGGCCATTGCGGGGTGCCAATTGACACTTGCGGGTGGTCGCTGGTGAATGCGAAGCGATGTTTATAGAGGTAATAACCCTCGGCATTTATGAAGCGCAGGCGGACGCTGTCCTTACCGGTTTCCAACAGGTCGAGGCGGAAGGCTTTGTCTACCGGAAGGAAATCCTGGCTGTTGTTCAGCGGAGTGCCGAACAGAGCCGACTGAGGACGCGAAGAATCAAATATCTCGGCGTTGGCTGGCAAGGCAAGCAGTAGCAGCAGCAGATACGGCAGGAGGCGGGACATGACCATCTCGCGGGCTAATAACGAAAAGGAGGTCTATTTCAGCTTGTTAACGGAGCCGGGATTTTTGAAGTGCGGGCTGGGGGGATGGCCTCCGCTGCGATTCAGTGCATCGCAGGATGCCAGCCAGTACCAGCCCGCCCGGCGAGTCGCTATTAATGCGCGGCTTGTTCCAGCGGATAATTGGCAATGACCTTTTCTCGGCCAGTGCGGGTTATTCCGATCACCTGGTACGGGTGTTTGACGTCGCCATACTCCATGCCTGGTGAGCCAGCCGGCATGCCTGGCACGGCGATGCCCAGCAGGTCAGGGCGCTTGCGAAGCTCCAGGATCTGCGCCACGGGCACGTGACCTTCAACGAACTTTCCATCGATCACGCCTGTATGGCAGGAAGCCAGACGCGGTTTCACGCCGAGGTCTTGCTTGACTGTGTTCATGTTGCGTTCGACGTGGTCGCGGACTTCGAAGCCGTTGTTCTCCAGGTAGGTAATCCAGTCCTTGCAGCATCCACAGTTGGCGTCGCGGTGCACATCAATGATCAGGGGTTGCGCGGCCTGGGCGGCGCCACTTAGCAGCAGAGCGGCGAGCGCCGCGGTAGTCAGTCTTCTGGACATAAAAAACCTGTTTCCAATGGTTTGCTCACTTGCAACAGCAGCCACCGCTGCCACCGCATCCGGTTTTCCTGGCGGGGCTCGATGAGGCCGCCGGACTGCTCAGTTGGGCGGGGTATCCAGCATCACCCAGGGCGGCGACAAGCACATCGCTGTCGCACTCAGCGCTGACCCGCACACTGGCCGCTTGCAGATCGACGTCGACCTCGGTGACGCCTTCAACTGCGTTGAGCGCCTCGGTGACATGCAGGACGCATGAGCCGCAGCTCATGCCTTTGACACTCAATTCAACGGTGCTCATGACAATCTCCTTGCGAGGTTGCTGCTGGGGTTGAGGCAATTCTCAACCTTGCCAAGGTGGCAAGGTCAAGAGTTTCAGTCGATTGATACCTTGCGCAGTCTCAAGGCGTTGAACACCACCGAAGCGGAGCTCATGCTCATCGCCAGCGCTGCGATTATTGGTGACAGCAGGAGGCCGGTCAGCGGGTAGAGCAGGCCGGCTGCCAAAGGAATGCCCAGAGCGTTGTAAAGAAAGGCGAAGGTCAGGTTCTGGTGCATGTTGCGCACGGTGGCCACCGACAGGCTGCGCGCGCGCAGGATGCCGAGCAGGTCGCCCTTGACCAGCGTGACCTGGGCGCTGTTCATCGCCACATCGGTGCCGGTGCCCATGGCAATGCCGATATCGGCGCGCGCCAGGGCCGGGGCGTCGTTGATGCCGTCGCCGGCCATGGCCACGCGGTGCCCTTGCTGTTGCAGCGAGGCGGTCAGGCGTTCCTTGTCCTGCGGCTTGACCTCGCCGTGCACCTCCTCGATACCCAGTTCGCGGGCTACGGCACGGGCAGTCGTCAGGCCATCGCCGGTGGCCATGATCACCCGTATGCCGTCTGCCTGCAGGCGCTGGATCGCCAGTTTTGAGGTCGGTTTGATCGGGTCGGAAACCGCCAGCAGACCGGCCAGTACGTTGTCCACGGCCAGGAACATGATGCTCACGCCTTCGCCGCGCAGTTGTTCGGCATGCCCCTTGAGCGGGCTGGCATCCACGCCGGCATCATTCATCAGCGCGGTGTTGCCCAACTGCAAGTCGCGGCCGTCAACCTTGCCACGCACGCCGATGCCGGAGGCCGATTCGAAGGTTTCAGGCGTGCTCAGCGCAAGGCCCTGGGCACGGGCATGATCGACGATGGCGTGTGCCAGGGGATGTTCGCTGCCCTGATCCAGGCTGGCGGCCAGTCGCAGCACCTCGTCCCGCGTGAAGCCGGGCGCCGCCTCGACGCTGTGGAAAGCAGGGCGGCCTTCGGTGAGGGTGCCGGTCTTATCGACGATCAGAGTGTCGATCTTGCGCAGGTTTTCTATCGCGGCAGCATCGCGGAACAGCACGCCGCTGCCGGCCGCTTTGCCGGTGGCGACCATCACCGACATCGGCGTGGCCAGGCCCAGGGCGCAGGGGCAGGCAATGATCAGTACCGCGACTGCGTTGATCAGACCGAACACCCAGCTCGGTTCCGGCCCCCACAGGCCCCATACGACAAAGGTCAGAGCAGCGATGGCGATGACCGCCAGCACGAAACGCCCGGCAATGACGTCGGCCAGCCGCTGCATTGGCGCCTTGGAGCGCTGCGCCTGGGCCACCATCTGGACGATCTGCGCAAGCATGGTCGAGCTGCCGACCTTTTGTGCCTGCATCACCAGGCTGCCGTGGCTGTTGAGGGTAGCGCCGATTAGGCTGTCACCGGCGCGTTTCATGATCGGCACCGGCTCGCCGGTCAACATCGACTCGTCCACCGCGCTTTCGCCTTCCACCACCAAGCCATCAACCGGCACTTTTTCGCCTGGGCGCACCCGAAGCTTGTCGCCGCTGTGCACATGGGTGAGGGGAATGTCCTCTTCGCTGCCATCGGCATTGATCCGTCGCGCGGTCTTGGGCGCCAGGCCGAGCAGCGACCTGATCGCCGCCGAGGTCTGCGAGCGCGCCTTGAGTTCCAGGATTTGGCCGAGCAGGGTCAGCGAGATGATCACCGCTGCCGCCTCGAAGTACACGCCGATGCGTTCACCCTGCATGAAGTGGTCGGGGAATACGCCGGGCGCCAGGGTGGCGATCAGGCTGTACAGGTAGGCGGCGGAGGTTCCGAGGCCGATCAGCGTCCACATGTTCGGGCTACGGTTGATGAACGATTGCACGCAGCGCACGTAGAAGGGCCAGCCAGCCCAGAGCGCCACAGGGGTGGCCAGTGCCAGTTCGACCCAGTTCTGCGTGGCGCCGTGGAACGGACTGAGGGCATGCCCGCCCATGGCCAGCACGGTGACAATCACGGTGAACGGCAACGTCCACCAGAAGCGTCGAGAAAAGTCCCTGAGCTCCGGGTTGTCCTCTTCTTCCAGTTCGGGCATGACCGGCTCCAGGGCCATGCCGCATTTGGGGCACGTGCCTGGGCCGATCTGCAGTATTTCGGGGTGCATCGGGCAGGTGTATTCGGCGCCGTGATCGACGGTCGGCGTCTCGCCATGAGCATGCCCGGCATCCAGATATCTGCTTGGCTCGGCAGTGAATTTTTCCAGACAGCGCTGGCTGCAGAAAAGCAGTTGTTGGCCGGCGTGGCTGGTCTGATGCGGGCTGTCGGCTTTGACCGTCATGCCACAAACAGGGTCACGATCCGATGGGGTCTGAAGTGTGGGGTGTGGCTGATTGGCCTGAGACATTACCGCTCCTGTTAAACCCTGCGCGCACTCGGAGATATTTTATATAGAGTACCCGCGAACGGCTGACATTGGCCTGACCCAAGCATTACATTTCTGTAAGCCTGTGGCGGGTTTTCGCTCTCGGGTATCCGTGCATGCCGCCAGCATATGGCCCTATATAAATAATTAGTTAACTTACTAAGTTGTAATAATCGAATCAGCCTTACTGGAGCCTTTCCACTGGGTAGCAGGTACGACTGCCGCAGTTTGAGCGCATACGCGACGATTTCCAGGCCGTGGTCCAGCATCCCCCCTTGATACGCATGGTGATGCGCTTCCGACGCAGGAAACTGCTGGACCAGCTCGGCATAGCGTTGCAGCGGAGCCAAGTAGAGTGAAGCGAAATGCTTGCGCGAGAGCGAGGTGCGTTGCCAGATGTGCTCCAGCAGTTTCTGCCGGCGCGCTGTGGACAGCAGGGCGGCGACCGACTCCGGTCGCATCAGCCCTTTTTCCATGTCTCCGCTGGAGGAAAGCGAGGCCGTTACTGGTGGGCGTTTTCGTTGGAATAGCGAGAGCATCGATGGCACCTGGAGTTGAGGCAGGCGAGGGCCTTTTCCCTTTCCGGGTAAGCCCGACAGGGTGATACCGGTTCTGAACGAAACCACGAGAGACTTGCTCAGGATCGCCCAGGGCACGACCGGCACCTTGCGGATTGCCATCGAATGTCACACCTGTTTTGACTGGCTGATGCCCGCGGTCGATGCCTTCCGTGCGCGCTGGCCTGAGGTGGAAGTGGATCTGGTCTCTGGCTACCAGGCCGACCCCGTTGGCCTGTTGCATCGGGGGGACGCGGACCTCGCGATGATCTCCTGCCGCGAACCTGAAGCCGGTGTGGATTTCCACCACCTGTTCCGGTCGCGGCTGGTTGCGCTGGTGGCAAACGATCATCCGCTTGCCCAGAAGAGCTACCTGGAGGCGCAAGACTTCAATGACGAAACGTTGATCACTTACCCCGTCGAAGAGGACATGCTGGATATCGTCCAGTTGCTGCTCAAGCCGGCGGGCATCACACCCGCTCGACGAACAACCGAACTTACGGTCGCCATCCTCATGCTTGTTGCCACGCGGCGAGGTATCGCCGTGCTGCCGATATGGGCCGTGCAGCACTATCTCCAGCGGCAATACGTGACGGCAAAGCCGATCACACGCGATGGCTTGTTTGCCGACATCTGGGCGGCCACGCTCGAATCGGAAAGCTCCAAGCCTTACATCGTCGAATTCATCGAGCTGATAAAGGAGACCAGTGCGGTGACCCTCACGGATATCGAGTTAACGACAGAGGTGCAGCGGATGGCAAAGCCAACTGCCTGACCGGCTGCTTTTGGCCGGTTTCTGCCTGTTGCTACCGGCTGCTTTGTTGCTGGCTGTGGATGGTCATTTTTCTCTCGTGCAGAACTCTGCCCAGTCCGCCATCAGTGTCCGGCTCAGTTAACAAATAAAAGTTTGGCCTATCTATATTTGAAAGGCCGTGTGGGCTTCAAGCTAATCCGGGGTAGAACCCACCCCTGGGCAATAGGGGCAAAGAGGTTTTCTATGCAAAACATCTTCTCTGAGGCAGCAGTCAGCATTTCTGAGCTGAAGAAAACCCCATCCCGCATCTTGGCTGAAGCCGCATGTGCCCCTGTAGCCTTGCTCGACCAGGATCGTGTTATGGCATATCTGGTGCCAGCAGAGCTGTACGAACAAATACTGGAGCGCCTGGACGATTTCGAGCTGTCTGCATTGGCGAAGGCTCGGGCAGCTGAAAAATCCATCCGGGTGTCCTTGGATGACCTTTAAGCAGCAGATGCTCGGGCTTGGATTCGGCCATCCAGTGTTTTGCCCATCGGCGTCTTGATAGGCAGCACAGTTTTTTCTCTGCTACAATATTCAAAGGTAATACCCTTAGATAACGGAGGGCTGACCATGGCCACTTCCATCAAAATTGACGACGATCTGAAAGGTCGCATTCAGCATTTGGCTGGTTTGCGGCAGCGCTCATCTCACTGGATCATGCGTGAGGCGATCACCCAGTACGTCGAACGTGAGGAGGCCCGTGAGAGCTTCAAACAAGAAGCGCTGGCATCTTGGGCTGCATACCAGGAAACCGGCCAGCATTTGACCGGCCAGGAGGCTCGCACCTGGCTTGGTAGCTGGGGTACAGATGCTGAGGCAGAGTTACCCAAGTGCCACGATTGATTGTCACTGAAGGCGCGGCGAAGGGCTTGGAGCGTTGCCGGCGATTCCTCTCTGATAAAGATCCGCAGGTCGCACGCCGTGCTGCACAGGCAATCGAGCGACAATTCGCTCGATTGGAGGAAAGTCCGGAAGTAGGGCGTCCATTTCCTGATCTGCCGGAGCTGCGTGAGCTCATCATCGAGTTTGGTGACTCAGGTTACGTCGCGCTGTACCGCTATGAGCGCGCCGATGACACCGCCTATGTCTTGGCCTTTCGCCATCAAAAAGAAGCTGGCTACTGAGGCTGGACAGCAGCTACCGGGCTCTCGGCAAGAATCGACTCTAACCTCTCGCCCAACAAGCGCCAGGCTTCGGTTTTTTCCTTGGCGTAATCGTGGTGCAGGTAATGTCGACGTACCTTCGAGCCGCCCAGCAGATGGTTCTGGCAGCGGTCGATTATTTCCAGCGTTACACCCAGCTCCTGCATCATCGTCGCGCCCGTGCGGCGCAGGTCATGCGGGGTCCATTCACCCTTGGTTCCCTTGCTCAGTACCAGTGAGTCGTCATGATGCCGGCCGGCTAGTGGCTTGCTGCGGTTCTTGAACCGACACTGGCGGTCTCCGATGAGCTTGCTGACAGTCTTGGTATCAACGTGGCTTTTACCATCCTTGCTGGGGAAGCAGAACGGCGTATCACCGGTTTCTTTTTGAAGGCGTTTGAACTGCGCAATGGAAAACGCTGACAGGAACACGTGGTGATCTTGGCGCTTTCCTTTATGGCCCTTTGTGGCCTCGGCCGGGATGAACCAGGTGCCTTTCTTCAGGTCCAGGTTGCGCCACTCGGCCTTAAGCAGCTCGCCGATACGACAGAGGGTGCTCAGGCAGATCCACAGAGCACACTGTACTCGCGTGTTGACCGGGCGAATGCCTGAATACTTCTGTCCAGCAGGAAGCTCTTCGTAGTCTTTCTCCAGGCGTTCGAGGATGTCACGCAGTTCTCGAATCTCGTCAGGGGAGAGCAGTCGATCCCGCTGTTCTTCGTAGTCATGGTCGAGCAGCTTGTTGACGTCTATCAGGTCGGCCGGATTGCCGTCAGCCATTAGGCCGCGCCATGGTTTGCGCTTCTCGGCCCAGCGAAGCATCTGACCGATATCTTTGCTGCGGATGACAACAGTGCGGTTCAGGCCACGAGATTTCACCGATCGCAGGACGGTGAGCAGATCCTTCTCGCCCAGGTTGCGCAGCGGCTTCTTGCCAATCAGCGGCAGTACGTCCTTCTTGAAGCTGCGGATCAGCTCGGCGTTGCCGTCCTGACGGGAGACGCCGTCACGTATCCACTCATCAAAGAGGTTGGAGACTGTCTTGTTTTCTGCGGCTTCACGCTCTGCTTCAGCAATAGTGGTGGCGATTGCCGCTTGCGCCTCGATCCGTGCAGCTTTGGCGGCAAGGGTAGGGTGCAGGCCTTTGGTGACGAGTACCCGGGCCTCGTCGCGCTCAGACCGAATTTGCGCCAAGCTTTTCTTCGGCCAGCTACCCAAGCGCTTCCTGGTTCGCGCTCCATCCAGCTTGAATTCATAGCTGAACTGAACTGTGATTCCGCGAACCCCGGCGCGCACCTCGGCAACCAATCCTCCATCCTCACGGAAGACCTTGCCGTCATCTTGGGCTGTCAGTGCCTCTAATTGCTTAATCGTTACCTTGGACACTCTCTACCCCTAGTACAATTCCTCGCGCCCGAATTTTGTGCCACTTTTGTGCCACCGAATTGCATAGCTGGTGGAGGACGGTATTGGACGCTGTTGGATGCAAGATTAGCCTGTAAGCCCCGTATTTACTAGGCTTAAGCCTGTCTAGTAGTGTCCGATAGGATCTATGGGAATCCACTAAATAAGCGCATGGGGTGCAAGGGGTAGAGTGTTCGAATCACTCCGTCCCGACCAACAAATCCCTACATTAGAGCCTGGTCAGTGATGACCAGGCTTTTTTGTGGTGCGCCAGGCATGGCGCGTAGCGCCGTGAC
>JBLUOL010000173.1:0-9861 GCA_048065775.1 Pseudomonas sp. GW6 | reverse complement strand
AGAGGCCTAATCGCCGGCAAGCCGGCTCCTACAAATTGCAGTACAGCCACGCCAGAGTGGAACAGCGCACGCCGCGTTCCACCAAGCGACCGAAGCACTATTGCGGACAAGGCACAGCCTTGCCGCTCCAAGACTGGAGCCGTCATGGATTTGTCACCAAGAGAAAAAGACAAGCTGCTGATCTTCACCGCCGGCCTGGTGGCCGAGCGCCGACTGGCGCGTGGGGTGAAGCTGAATTACCCGGAAGCCATGGCCTACATCTCCGCCGCTCTGCTCGAAGGCGCGCGCGACGGCCAGACAGTCGCCGAGCTGATGCATTTCGGCACCACCCTGCTGGCCCGCGATCAGGTGATGGAGGGTGTGCCGGAGATGATCCCGGAGATCCAGATCGAAGCCACCTTCCCCGACGGCACCAAGCTGGTGACCGTCCACCAACCGATCGCCTGAACCATGAGTTTCGACATAGTGAATGCCAGCGAAGCCGACCTGCCCGGCATCCTGGCCATCTACAACGACGCGGTGCAGCACACCACAGCAATCTGGAACGAGACGCTGGTAGACCTGGCCAACCGCCGTGCCTGGCTGGTCGAACGCACGGCGGCCGGCTTCCCGGTGCTGGTCGCGCATGACGCTGCCGGCGAGGTAGTCGGTTATGCAAGCTACGGCACCTGGCGCACCATAGAAGGCTTCCGTCAGACCGTCGAACACTCGGTCTACGTACGCGCCGACCAGCGCGGCCAGGGCCTGGGCCCCGCGCTGATGCAGGTGCTGATCGAGCGCGCTCGCGCCGCCAACCTGCATGTCATGGTCGCCGCCATCGAGTCGGAGAACGCAGCCTCGATTCGTCTGCACCAGCGCCTCGGCTTCATCACCACCGGGCAGATGCCCCAGGTCGGCCGCAAGTTCGGGCGCTGGCTGGATCTGACCTTTATGCAACTGATCCTCGGAACCAAGGAGTGACCCTGTGAGCGTGACACTGCAGCGACTCGATAGCACCAACTTCGCCAACTACCGCGAAGGCTTGAGCGTCCTGCTGCTCGATGCGATCAACGATGGTGCATCTATAGGTTTTCTCGCCGATCCAGACGAACGAGAAGCCGCTGAATATTTCGCCCAGGTGCATGCGGCCATGACGGACGGCTCTCTGCTGCTCTGGGTGGCCCATGAGCAGAGCCGCGTTCTGGGCAGCGTGCAACTGAGCCTGTGCCAGAAACCCAACGGACTGAACCGCGCAGAGATCCAGAAACTGCTGGTGCTGAGCGACGCACGTCGTCGCGGCATCGCCCGTCTGTTGATGCAAACCGTCGAGCAGGAAGCCGTGACCCGCAAACGCGGCCTGTTGTACCTCGACACCGAGGCCGGCAGTGACGCAGAACGGCTTTATCGTCACCTCGGCTACCAGTGCATTGGTGGTCTACCCGATTACGCCTGCGGCCCGGACGGCACCTACCGGGCCAATGCCATCTACTACAAGACGCTTGCGAGGCCTTCACCATGATTCCCGGCGAATACCAGATTGCCGACGGCGAGATCGAGCTCAATGCCGGTCGCCGCACCCTGACCATTTCCGTAGCCAACAGCGGCGACCGACCGATCCAGGTCGGCTCGCACTACCACTTCTTCGAGACCAACGACGCCCTGCTGTTCGACCGTGCTGCCGCACGTGGCATGCGCCTGAACATCCCCGCCGGCACCGCAGTGCGCTTCGAGCCAGGGCAGAGCCGTGAAGTGGAGCTGGTCGACCTGGCCGGCCAGCGCCGGGTGTTCGGCTTCGCCGGCCGGATCATGGGCGATCTATAGCCCGTAGGGTGCGCCGTGCGCACCAGCAACGACACAGATAGCAACGGTGCGCACAGCGCACCCTACGAGGACTTCCAATGAAGATTTCCCGCCAAGCCTACGCCGACATGTTCGGTCCCACCGTCGGCGATAAGGTGCGCCTGGCCGATACCGACCTGTGGATCGAAGTGGAAAAGGACTTCACCACTTACGGCGAAGAAGTGAAATTCGGTGGCGGCAAGGTGATCCGCGACGGCATGGGCCAGGGTCAACTGTGTGCCGCCGATGTGGTCGACACGCTGATCACCAACGCGCTGATCATCGACCACTGGGGCATCGTCAAGGCCGACGTCGGTCTCAAGGACGGGCGCATCGCTGCTATCGGCAAGGCCGGCAACCCTGATATCCAACCCGATGTGACCATCGCCATCGGTGCCGGCACCGAGGTGATCGCTGGCGAAGGCATGATCCTCACCGCCGGCGGCATCGACACCCATATCCACTTCATCTGCCCACAGCAGATTGAAGAGGCGCTGATGAGCGGGGTGACCACCATGATCGGCGGCGGCACCGGGCCGGCCACCGGCACCAACGCTACCACCTGCACTTCCGGCCCCTGGCACATGGCGCGCATGCTGCAGGCCGCCGACGCCTTTCCGATGAACCTGGGCTTTACCGGCAAGGGCAACGCCTCGCTGCCCGAACCCTTGATCGAGCAGGTCAAGGCCGGCGCCATCGGCCTGAAGCTGCACGAAGACTGGGGCACCACCCCGGCGGCCATCGACAACTGCCTGTCGGTCGCCGATCAATACGACGTGCAGGTGGCCATCCATACCGACACGCTGAACGAGTCCGGCTTTGTCGAAACCACTCTCGGCGCCTTCAAGGGCCGCACCATCCACACCTACCACACCGAGGGTGCCGGTGGCGGCCACGCGCCGGACATCATCAAGGCCTGCGGCTTCCCCAACGTGCTGCCGTCCTCGACCAACCCGACCCGACCGTTCACCCGCAACACCATCGACGAGCATCTGGACATGCTGATGGTCTGCCACCACCTCGACCCGAGCATCGCCGAGGATGTGGCCTTCGCCGAGAGCCGTATTCGCCGGGAAACCATCGCCGCCGAAGACATCCTGCATGACCTCGGCGCGTTCTCCATGATCAGTTCCGACAGCCAGGCCATGGGCCGCGTCGGCGAGGTGATCACCCGCACCTGGCAAACTGCCGACAAGATGAAGCAGCAGCGCGGCCCGCTGCCCGAAGACGAGCCCGGTAACGACAACTTCCGCGCCAAGCGCTACATCGCCAAATACACCATCAACCCGGCGATCACCCACGGCATCAGCCATGAAGTGGGCTCGATCGAAGTGGGCAAGTGGGCCGATCTGGTGTTGTGGCGCCCGGCCTTCTTCGGCGTCAAGCCGACGCTGATCCTCAAGGGTGGCGCCATCGCCGCCAGCCTGATGGGCGACGCCAACGCCTCGATCCCGACGCCGCAGCCGGTGCACTACCGGCCCATGTTCGCCAGCTATGGTGGCAGCCGCCATGCCACCAGCATCACCTTCATCAGCCAGGCCGCGTTCGACGCCGGCGTGCCCGAGCAGCTAGGCCTGAAGAAGAAAATCGGCGTGGTCAAAGGCTGCCGCGAGGTGCAGAAGACCGACCTGATCCACAACGGCTACCTGCCCAATATCGAGGTCGATCCGCAGAACTACCAAGTCAAGGCCGACGGCCAGTTGCTCTGGTGCGAGCCGGCCGAGGTGCTGCCGATGGCGCAGCGTTATTTCCTGTTCTGATGCAAGAGCCGGGTGTTGCGCCCGGCTCTTATCGGTCTGTCAGGACGCCTGCTTCATCTCGTCGTAGGCGCTGAGATAGTCACCCGCCAGTTGCCGCTTCTCCTTGTCGCGAAGCAGCTTGCCGGCCATCTGGAAGAAGGTGTGTTCTTCTTCCTTGAGGTGGTGTTCGACCTTTTCCGCCAGGGCCTTGGCTTGCGCCAGCCAGCTCGGGCTGCTGGGGTCGGTTTCCTCCAGGTCCTCGATCATTTCGTCCATCTGGTGATGCTCGGCGATCGCGTGGCGTGACAGATCCACGCCAGCGTCCTGCTGCATCAGGGGAATATAGAAATGGCGTTCCTCGGCCACCGAGTGCACGGCCAGTTCCTGCTTGAGCTGAGAAAACAAAGCGTGGCGTTCGGCGCTGTCGCCCTGGGTGGCGATCAGTTTCTGCGCCAGTTCGCGCTGGATATCGTGGCTGATGCGTAAGGCTTCGAAAATCGTCATGCAGGCACCTCTTCCTGAGTCACGGTCGTAGTAGCACTAGACCAGCAGCAGGTGAATAGGTGCCACACTGGCTCATCAACCCGACCTCAATACGCTCGATGGGGCAGAAATACATCGACTCCGGAAGCCTGTGACGCGGCCTGGTGAACGGCAATTGTAAAAACTCGCCAAGCCGTGAACCTCGCCATGTCATACCTCGCCACGAAACCTTATGATCCGGCTTCGTCACATGCGTAAATAAGCAGGCTGGCATTAACGAAAACACCCTCTATTCAGGCTGTGCAATGACAGGGAATTTCGCAGAGTGCTGCTTGTCCTAACGTCCGGCCCAGAATTCTCTGGCAATGTTCATGGAAGATCAGGAATACCACAGGATGCCCACTACTCCATCTCGCCTGCTCAAGGGCGGCCTCTTCAACTTGGCAGGTCTTGTACTGCTCACAGCAACGGTCGTGCAGACCTCTTCTCGCGTGGATTTCCTGAAATCCGCCCTTCAGGCCGAAGGTAATGTCGCCTCCCTCAATGCAGGCGGCTCCCACCCGGAGATAGCCTTCACCGACGAAAGCGGTACCCGTATTTCCTACCCCCAAGGCGGTTGGATTTACGGCTATCAGGTTGGCATGCCGGTAAAGGTCTACTACCGGGCCGAGGCACCGGCCACCTCTGCCGTGATCGATGACTTCGGCGCACTTTGGGGAACCTCGGTCCTTCTTGGGCTGCTGGGCTCCGTCTTCATGGTCAGCGGGCTGCTGACCCTCTTCAGACGCGCGCCTCACGAAAGCGTCTGAGCAAACTTCACAAGGAAGCGAAAATGTCGATGATGACCATCCCCCTGCCCGTCAACCCCAGCCGCTGGGACTACGTCACGGCCAGTGGCGGCGGCCTGACCGTGGCCTTTGTTGCCGGTAGCGGCGGTTCGATAACCCTGCGTTCGCCAACCGGCGAGAACGTCAAACTACACTACAGCGGCATCGGTGCTGGCATTGGCATAGGGGCCAAACTGCCGCGCTTCGGCAAAGTGGATATCAAGATCAAGGGCAAGAGTGTCGGTGGAGTCGGGGCAGCAGAAGCCTTCCCCAGCGACGGCGCGGTGTTCGTCGCCGACGACCTCACGGCTGACGACCTCACCCGCGACGATATCGTCGGCCCCTGCATGTACGTGGAAGCAGGCGGGGGTGTTGCGCTAGGCGTATCCGCAACGGCCATGCTGTTCGGTCTGGACCCGAAGCTACTGGCGGCAGCGATGCTGGCGAATACAACTCCAGCAGCCAACCTCACCATCTCGCCGATACTGACCCGCAAGCTGATGCAGTCCGCGAGTGGAGCCCTGGTGATGGCAGGAGCCAATCTTGGCATCCAGGCGGGGATTGGCGGCGCAGTCTATATCGGCGCGCTGTTCTGAGGTTTCAACGCAACTGGCTGTCCTTGCTACCGCGACGGTTATAGCCGCTGTAGGCGGCGTTCTCCCGGTCGTGCTCGGCTTGGCAATTGACGCACAGGCGCACGCCGGGAATTGCCTGACGCCGGGCCTCGGGAATGACAGCATCGCATTCCTCGCAATGACGCAGGCTCTCACCCTTCGGCAGCTGGCTGCGAGCACGCGCAACGGCGTCTTCGATGCTGCTGTCGATCTGTTCCTGCACTGCGTCGTCGCTTGCCCAACCACCTGCCATGTTCGACCTCCTCGCACTCTCCGAACAGATATGCGCCCGGAGAATGCGAAGTGCAAGTGCAGCCGGTCGCGACAGGCTACTCGCGGACTTCCATGAACTCCTTGGCCCACAGAATGTAATCCTCGGGCATGGTGTACTTGTGGGTCAGCTCGGTGGCGTTGAGGTCGCACGGCTGCGCACCGCGCTGCTCACGCAGACAGTCGTAGGTGGCCTTGATCGCGGCGAAGTAGGCAGCATGTCCGTTGACCACGATGCGCACGCCCAAACGCGCCAGGCGTTGGTTGTCGCGCAGCTCGGGGTTGCCGTAGGTGACCAGCATCAGCGGCACCTTGAGGCCTGCGGCGATCTGCTCCAGATGGGCAAAATCCTTGATCCCGACCAGGCAGATGCCGTCGGCGCCTGCAGCCTCATAGGCGCGAGTGCGGCGGATCACTTCGTCCACCTCCAGTACGCCGGCATGGGTACGGGCGATGATCGAGAGCTCCGGATCGACACGCGCCTACAGCGCAGCGAGGATCTTGCCGACGCCTTCCTCGATGGAGATCAGGTCGGTGGACTTGCGGCCGAACTGGGCCGGCAGCAGGGTGTCTTCGATGGTCAGCGCGGCGACGCCGGCGCGTTCCAGCTCGACCACGGTGCGCATCACATTGAGCGCATTACCGTAGCCGTGGTCGGCATCGGCGATCACCGGCAAACGCGCGACGCGGCCGATGCGCGCGGCCTGCTCGACGAATTCGCTGAGAGTGATCAGGGCGAAGTCCGGCGCACCGAGTACCTGCAGGGAGGCGACGGAGCCGCCGAGAATACCGACCTCGAAGTCGAGATCGGCGGCGATGCGGGCGGACATGGGATCGAAGACCGAAGCCGTGTGGTAACAGCGGTCGGAAGCCAGCAGGGCACGAAAGGCACTGCGTAGCTCATGGTGGGATGCACGTTGCAGGATGGGCATGGGGCGTATTCCAAAGTCGGTTGAATCGCTTTTTTCTCTTTTTAGTAATGGCGTAGACGTGACGAATGCTAGCGCAAGGCACTTGCTGCCAGCTTTCAAACGGACCGCCGTGGTCGATAACCAGCAAATTATCGGCCAGCCAGCTCCGCGGGCAGGGCCGGGAAGAAACCGCCACCGGTCAGCAGGCCGTATGCCATCCAGCCGGCGACCGCCAAATAGAACAGCCGTGGCGCCCAGCTCGCCAGCATCTGTTGGCTCGCAGCCAGCTGCTGCGCCTGCAGGCGGGCGAAACGCAGCAGCGCCTCGCCTGGCCGGCCGGTCGCTTCGCCGGTATTGAGCACGCCGATGAGCATGGCTTTGCCATGAAAACTCAGCCCGTCGAACGCCCGCACCAACGACTGCCCAGCCGCAACCCGTGGTGCCAGGTTGGCGAAATCCCGCCGCAGCCGTGCATTGGTCACGGCATTGCAGGCACGCGGCAAGGCATCGAGCACCGGCATGCCCGCCTCCAGCAACAGCCCGAGGCTGTCGCAGAAGTTACGAATATCCGCTCGCAACTGCAGGCTGCCCAATATCGGCAGGGCCAGCAGAAGATCGTCGAGCGGACCTGGCTGATCGCTTCGCCACTGCTGCCAGCGTCGCCACATAGCGCGCGCACCGAACAACAGCGCAGCCAGCCACAACACCGGCAGCAGAACGGCCGCCAGGTAACCTGCACCACTCAGGCTGCCAGCGACCAGAGAAGGCAAGGGCTTGACCGCCAGCGCCAGCAGCAAAACCCCGGCGGGCAGCAGAAGACGTGACTTCAACTCTGCGGCATGACGCGCCTGCTCATCGTAGCGCTGCGCCAGCTGCTCGTAGACATGCGCCAGTGCACCGGCTTCTTGCGCGGCGCGTATCAGGCCACTTTCCAGTGGCGTGAACACGCCACTCAACTGGCCGGAACTCGCCAGGTCGCGTCCAGCGCCGACCATCTGCCGCAAGCGCTTCACGGCGGCCTCGTGGCGCGTGCCGATATCCACACTGGCCAGTGCCCGATCAATGGGCACACCGGCCCGTTCCATCGCACCAAGGTGAGCGAACAAGTCGGCGCGACTGCGCAGATCGAGAGTGAGATGACGACGCGACATGATCGAACTCGGTAGATTTCAGCGCTCAGGTTAACCAGTCGTCACGCGGGGCGCTACGGAGCGATGGGCGGCATCGGCGCATGCGGCAGCCAACGCCCGAGGATCGCCGCGAGGCTGCCGTCCTCATGCATCTGCTGCAAGGCGCGCTGCCAGCGCACCACACGCACCACCGAAGTCTGCGGGGAGAAAGCGATGTAATAGGCCGAGCGCATGAACGGCACGTGCGCGGTGACGTCCTGCGGTTTGAGATCGACAGCAGCCAGCTCGCCAGCCAGGGTCAGGTCTTCGGTAGCAATCAGGTTGACTCGGCCATGCTTGAGCATGGTCACCATCTGTTTCGAACTGGGCACGCCGTAGAGGTTGGTAAAGCCCCTCGCGCTGAGGGTCTCGAAGGTGTACCACTGCTTGGGTAGCGCCAGTGGCCCGCTGGCCGCGGCCTGCTCCAAGGTGTCGATGACCAGGTCGCGCGACTTGAGCGAATAGAAGCTGGTGGTGCCGACCACGATGGGCCCGACCCACTGAAATCTGTTCTCGCGCTCGGCAGTACGCACGGTGGAAAACAGCGCGACATCTTCCTCCTGTTGAGCCAGATGCAATGCTCGCGTCCAGGGCATCAGTTCGATCTGACCGTTGTCGCCGGTGCGCGCCAGCAACGCTCTGACCACCTCGACGGAGAAACCGCTGGGCTCGCCCTCGCGCAAGAAGCTCATCGGCGGCGCATCCTCGGTGAGCAGACGCAGCTGTGCCGCCGCTGGAGCGCACAGCACCAGCAGCAGGATACACAGCCATCGATTAATACACTTGGCCATCACCGCCCCTCCCGCTTGCAGCCTAGCAAGACGTGGAGCGCCATGCAGCCGCTTCACTCGAGGCGCAGCAAATCGACCAACGTCCGCTCATCGGCCGTCGGAAACCAGTGTCGATAGATCCGCTCCAGGCTACCGTCATGACGCATCTGCTGCAGCGCCTGCTGCCATCGCGCGACACGAGCGGCATCCGTCTGCAGGGAAAAGGCGATATAGGAGTCATTGGGCATCAGGTCGAACTGCGCCTGCAGCTGCCCGGCATGCATGCCCTGTTCGGCAAGCATGCCGTCGAGGGTCAGGTTGTTGGCCAGCAGCAGCTTGACCCGGCCATGGCGAAACATGCGCAGCATGTCCTGAGGCGTCGGCACGCCATACAGGTTATCCAGCTCCTGCTCACGCAGCAGTTCGTAGCTGTACCACTGCTTGGGCACCGCAAGGGTGCCGAGCTGGCGCACGTCGTCCAGGCTGGTGACTCGCAGCCCGGCATCCTTGTGCGTGTAGAAGCGCGTATAGCCTCGCGCGATCGGCCCGACCCACTGAAACTCGGCTTCGCGCTGCGCCGTGCGCACGGTAGAAAACAACGCGGTGTCGGCCTGATGACGAACCTGGTGGTAGCCGCGTGTCCAGGGCACCAGTTCAATGCGCGCCTGCTCACCGGTACGGCGGATCAACTCTTCGACCACCGCCACAGCCATGCCACTCGGCTTGCCATTCTCGAGATAGCTGAACGGTCGATAGTCTTCGGTATACAGCCGCAACTCGGCAGCCGTCACGTGGACGCAAAAACTGCAGAACAACAGAGCTGCGAGCAGGTACTTCAGGTTCATTGCACGCCACCGTCTAGAGCGCGCCCTACAGCGAATTCAGGGCGGCCAGGACAAGGATCATAAACCCGCGCTCTGCCCATCACCAAGGCTGTTGCGGCGCGGTCATATCGGCCAATTCCCTGGCGGTCAGTACCCGTGGCTCGAGCAACAGTTGCAGGCGTGAAATGGCGCGTTCGCCACTCAGGGCCCGATGCACCAGGCGCACCGCATGATCACCCATGGCCTGCGGCTGCTGAAGCAACAGGGCGTGAATCTGTCCTTGTCTCACGGCATCGAACAGCAGTTCGCCTCCGTCGAAGCCGACGAAGCCCACCGTACCGGCCTTGCCCAACTGGCGCAGAGCCGCCAGTGTCGCCCGGCTGCTGGTGCCATTGGGGCTGAACAGGCCGTCGAGCCTGGGCAACTGCTCGCTCAG
>JBLUOL010000172.1:0-9872 GCA_048065775.1 Pseudomonas sp. GW6 | reverse complement strand
TGTGCGGGCAGAGCCTGCTGGGCGCCTGAGACATCTGCGCTGGTGGGCTGAAGCGGATCGCCGCCCGGCCCACCCTACGGTTACAGGCGAGTGACTATGTGTGGGAGGCGCTTCAGCGGCGACGGTCGCGGCTAAAGCCCCTCCCACAGGATGGCGTCAACCCTTGCCGCGCTTGCGAAACTCCACCGGTGTTTCCCCGACCCAGCGCTTGAACGCGCGGTAGAACGTGCTCGGCTCGGAGAAGCCGGTGCGCTCGACTATCACCTCGATGCGCTCGTCGGTCTTGAGCAGCAGCTCCTTGGCCAGGCGACAGCGGTAGTCGGTGATCAGGTCGTTGAAGCGCACCCCAGCCATGGCCAGGCGCTCACGCAAGCGCCGCGCCGGCATATTCAGGCGCGCTGCTACCTGCTCCAGGGTGGCGCCGCCATTGACCAACAACTCGGCGATCAGCTCTCGCACCTGGCGCACCAAGTCCAGCCTCTCCACTTCCGCCAATTGCCGCCGCGCCAGCGACTCGTGCATGCGCAGCAACTCCGGGGCGGCGTGGCGCGAAGCCTTGTCCAGCACTGCAGCGTCGAACACTAGCGCGCAGTCCTCGGCGCCGAGGCGCACCGGGCAACCGTAAACCGCCTGATAGCGCTCAGCGAGCGCGCCCTCGGCATGCATGAAACGCACTTCACGGGGGCGAAAATCGTTTTCGGTCAAGGCCGCGAACAGGCGGATCACTGCCCCTGCCAACATCTCCGGAAAATGCCGCGGCGTGTCGGCCTCCACGCCCAACGTCAGCACGGCCATATCGCCGTCCACGTCCAGACGCGCACTGAGGGTGTCGGAGAGCAGGCGCACGTAGCGCAGCGCGTGGCGCAGGCCAACGCCAAAGGTTTCGCTGGAGAGAAACAGGTACTCCAGAAGCAGGCCATGGAAAGCGGGCAGGTGCTGGGCCAAGTACAGGCCGACGTGCTCCTCGCCGCACTCTTCGCTGGCGGCCTTCCAGAACGCGCCCTGGGCCGCATGGGGAAAGCGGCCAGCCGGCAGCCCGCCAGGAGGCAGGCCAACGCGCACCAGCACGCGGTCAGGATCAGTTCCGCTGGCACGCAGGGCATCGATTACCGGGCGCATCAGCGCCACATCGTCGGTCAGGTCACGCATGATTCCTGCTGTTCTTCTTATTAGTGAGCATTTTTCGTGAGCGGCGCCATCTTAGCAGGCCATTGAAGAACTACCTACGTTGGCAATTCTGCGTTAAAAACGGCCTCAAAATGCTCATTTACAGCACGTAAACTGCGCTTTCTCGCCCGTTTTTGCCTTGTCTTGCCTGCCTCGCCGACGTTCTTCAAAGACCTACAAGGGGCAGCGAGCCGCCGCGCGCAAACCACGTCGCAGACGGATTGGCTAGCCTGCGTACACGCTGGGCAGAACAGCCAATGCCAGCGTGGGTCTGAGGGTTAAGCTGCTGTCATTCATTCGCCAAGGAGTTCGCCAATGGCCATCGACTGGCTCGACCTCGATACACCACCTGCCCTGCCCGGCCTGTTTCTGCGCGCAGCCCTGCGCCGCAAGGTGACTGGCCGCCAGCTACCCAATATCGGTCTGCGCTGCCGTGTGGAGGTGGAGCCGCAGCACCTGGCGCGCTATCGCCAGGTCTGCGCTATCGCAGACAGCCCCTACCTGCCACCGGTCTATCCGCATGTGCTGGCCTTCGGTCTGCAGATGAAGTTGCTCACCGACCGCCGCTTTCCCTTCCCGCTGCTGGGCCTGGTGCATCTGGAAAATCGTATCCGTGTGCTGCGCCCACTGGGCGGGCTGGGGCCGTTCCAGATCAGCGTGCAGGTCACTGACCTGCAACCGCACGACAAGGGTGCCACCTTCAGCCTGATCACCCGTTTGGAAGATCAGCTCGGCCTGCTCTGGGAAGGTGACAGCCGCATTCTCTGCCGCGCCCTGCGTCTCGAAGGGCAGGCGCCACTGCGCGCCGAACAGCCGCCGCTGGAACTGACGCCAATTGCCGACTGGGGCGCGCCCGCCGATACCGGCCGGCGCTACGCACGCGTGGCCGGCGACTACAACCCGATCCACCTGTACGCCGCAACGGCGCGCCTGTTCGGCTTCCCGCGCGCCATCGCCCATGGCCTGTGGAACAAGGCGCGCAGCCTGGCGGCCCTGCATGCACATCTGCCGCAGGCCGGCTACGTGGTCGAGGTGCGTTTCCAGAAGCCGGTGCTGCTGCCCACCCACGTGGCCCTGCAAGCCAGCGAGCCTGGCGCCAACGGCCAGTTCAGCCTGATCGGCGAAGGCGACACGCCGCATATGGCTGGTACCTGGCAGCCGTTGACTGTCTGACGTAGCCCGACGTTATCCGGGAGCTGATCTCGAGAACATCCGCCCCGGATTGCATCCGGGCTACGGGCTATGCGTGTGCGTAGGAGCGAGCTCTGCTCGCGAATCTGGCCAGCGGAAAAGCTTCGCGAGCCCAGCTCGCTCCCACAAAAGTCGCTGCTCTGCCGACGCCTTCCCGCCAACGACTTGCGGTCGCCTCCGTTCGAGCCGAAGCTATGCGGCTCGAACGGAGCCGCCTCATGAACCTCGCTGAACTTACCGCCCGCATGCACGCCATTCGCGATCACAACGACTGGCGCCGTTACCAAAGCCCGAAGAACCTGGTTATGGCTGCCAGCGTGGAAATGGCCGAGCTGGTGGAAATCTTCCAGTGGCTGAGCGAGGAGCAGTCGCGCCAACTGCCCCCAGAGCAACTCGCCCATGCCGGGCAGGAAGTGGCCGATGTGGTGCTCTACCTGCTGCAACTGTGCAGCGAGCTGGGCCTCGACATGAACCAGGCGGTGCTCGACAAGCTCGCCGACAACGAACGGCGCTTCCTCAAATGAGTGATCGCCACTTCGACGAACTCGCCACCCGTTTCGCCGAGAAGATCTACGGCGGCGCCAAGGGCGCCATCCGCCTCGCCGTGCTGCAGGCCGACCTGGCCGAGGCGCTGCCGGATCGCCCGCTGCGCGTGCTGGATGTCGGCGCCGGCCTGGGTCATATGAGCCTGTGGCTGGCCCAGCGTGGTCACCAGGTCACCCTGGCCGAGCCGGCCGAACCCATGCTCGAAGGTGCGCGCCAGCGCTTCGCCGAATCCGGCCAGAGCGCCACGTTCATCCAGGCGCCCTGGCAGGAACTGCTCGGCCAACTGCAAGAGCCCTTCGATCTGGTGCTGTGCCACGCCGTGCTGGAGTGGCTGGCCGAGCCGGCTGCCATCCTGCCGGTGCTGCACCAGCTGACGGCCAAAGATGGCTGGCTGTCGCTGGCCTTCTACAACAAGGACGCGCTGATCTACCGCAACCTGCTCAAGGGCCATTTTCGCAAGCTGCGCAAGGAACACTTCGCCGGCGAGAAACAGAGCCTGACGCCACAGCAACCGGTCGACCCACGCGAGCTGGCCACGCAACTCGCAGCCTACTGGCAGGTCGAAAGCCGTAGCGGCGTACGCGTTTTCCACGATTACATGCCGCAGCAATTCCAGGCCAAGGCCGAGCTGATCGACCTGCTGGAAATGGAACTGGCGCACCGCCGCCACCCCAGCTTCGAGGGGCTCGGCCGCTACCTGCACTGGATCTGCCGACCACGCTGAGCGCGTTGGACGAAGCCGACAGTCCGGCGTAGCCTGAAGCCATCGGGGATGTCGCGCGCGACCACGGAGACGACCATGCGCACCGCCATAGCCATACTCATTCTGCCGCTGCTGGCCGCCTGCCAGAGCCAGAACCCGTACCAGGCCGAATCACTGCCGATGCCGCCGGCACCGCCTGGCGCGGCGACGACCTTCGACCGCAGCGCCTATCCAGCGGCGCCACGTGACTACGGCCGCTACCGCAGCTGGAGCTGGCTGGATGACCGTGCGCCTGGCGGTGATCAGCTGGCTGACAGCGTCAGCGCCGGCCTCGACCAGTACGGTCTGCGCCCGGCACTCAATGGTCCCGGCGACGTGCTGGTCAACGCCCGTATCAGCCAGGAAACCCGACTGCGCCAGTATCAGGACAACGTCGGTGGCTACTACGGCACCGGCAGCCACTGGGACCGCCGCTACGGCGCCTACGGTAGTGTCCCTATCATGCGCACCTACGAACAGAAAGTGGCGGTAGTGCGCATCGAACTGATCGACCCACGCGACCGCCAGGTGGTCTGGTCAGGCAGCGGCGAAGCCGTGGCCGGCAAGGACCAGGCGGCGCAGGCCGATGCCATGCGCGCGGCCATCCGTAGCGCGCTGGACGGCTATCCCCCCTATTGATCGACTGCCCCGGAGAGCATCATGCGTAACCTGTCCTACCTGATCCTGGCCCTGCTGTTGAGTGGCTGCGCCAGCGTCAGCCTGGAGCGCGACTTCGACCCCAGCCGCGACTTCGGCGCCTACCGCAGCTGGAGCTGGATGGACGACAAGCTCGCCTACCAACCCAATGATGCACGCCTGAAGAGCGATATCACCGAGGCGCGCATCAGCCAGGCCGTCGCCGAACAACTCGAGCAACGCGGCCTGCGCCAGACAGCCGATGGCCAGGGTGACCTGAAAGTCCAGAGCGTGCTGATCGTCGACGAGCGCCAGGATCAGATCACCACCCAGTACGGCGGTGGCTGGGGCGGCTATTGGGGGGGCTACTGGGGCGGCCCGGCTTTCACCGAAACGCGCCGCGTGGACTACAAGGTCGCGACCCTGCAGATCGACCTGTACGACGCCAAAGATGGCAAGCTGGTCTGGCGCGGCAGCGGTGAGCAGGTGATGCGCAGCCAGCCGCCGACACCGGCCGAACGCGAACGAGCGATCCGCGAAACCGTCACCCAGGTGCTCTCGCAATATCCTCCGCGCTGAACAAGGACCACCCGGCTTGAACGCACACCTGCAACACCGCCCGGCCACGGCCACCGACCTGGACGACGTGGTCGGCTTCCCGCAGAACATCGATGAACTGTTCTTCTGCTACCCCAAGGCCATCTGGCCGCTCAACGTCGGCCAGCTCGCCGCCGCCATCGCCGAGCGGCGCGAAAGCACTGTGGTGGAACTGGATGGGAAAGTCGCTGGCTTCGCCAACTTCTACCAATGGCAACACAGCGAGTTCTGTGCCCTTGGCAACCTGATGGTGGCGCCCTGGGCGCGCAGCCAGGGCGTGGCTCAACACCTGGTGGAAGTGATGGAACAGATCGCCCGCGAGCGCTATAAGGCGCCGCTGATGAAGGTGTCCTGTTTCAACGCCAACGCTGGCGGCCTGCTGCTCTACACCCGTCTCGGCTACCAGACCGTTGGCATCGTCGAACGCCGTGCCCCGGACGGCAGCCGCGTGGCACTGGTGCAACTGGAAAAAGCCCTGCCGTAACGCCTCGCCCCATCCTCCCTTCCTCGCTGGAGTTACCCATGAACCACATTAGTGGCTGGCTACTGGCCCTGCCCTTTCTCGCCGGCGCTGTGCTGCCACTGCAGGCCGGCATCAACGGCCAACTCGCCCGCCAGCTTTCCAGCGTCTTCGCCGCCGCGCTGATCTCCTTTGCCGTCGGCAGCCTGGCGTTGCTGCTGATGACCCTGAGCCAGCGCGAGATGCCCGGGCTTGGTGCACTCAAGCAACTGACCTGGTGGCACTGGAGCGGCGGCCTGCTCGGCGCATTCTTCATCGCCACCGCCGCCTTCGCCGGGCCACGCGTGGGCGCGCTGCTGTTCATGGTGCTGGTGATCGCCGGGCAGCTGGCCATGGCCATCACCCTCGATCATTTCGGCTGGGCAGGCTTTCGTGAATCGCCGATCACCTTCGGCAAGGTGGCAGGCCTGCTGTTGATCGTCGCCGGTATCTGGATGATTCGGCGCGGCTGACGGGTGGCGGCAAGTACTGGCAAATCGACATCCTCGCGTTCACGAAAAGGCGCTATGCTCTGGCAAGCAGTTTCTGTGATCACAAACCTCCTGGAGAAGGTTCTGACGTCGCCTGCGACGGCCCGGAGGTGGCCGCCAGCGGTGGCAGGCCAAAAGAAATGACCGACGCCGAAGTACCGCGCCAACCCAATACCTTCGCCCTGTGGCGTGAAGTGGATGACACCCGCATCCGCACACGCCTGGGAGGTTTCTTCTACGCCCTCGCCTGGCTGCTGACCTGGGTATTCAGTGCGGCACCGGGCAGCCTGATGGTCAGCGGCGTGCTGGGCTGTACGGTATTCGTCGTACTCCTGGCTGCGCGCCTGCTGCACCGCCCCGATGGCCTCGACAGCCCTGAACAGTTGCAATGCTGGCTGGATCGTCACTGGGGTCTGATCCTCCTGACTTCGTTGTGTTGGGGCCAGGCCCATGCGCTGGCGGTATACAGCGACGCCTACAATGACTCGGAAATGATCGCCACCCTGGCGACGGTGGCCTTCGCCACGGCAATGACCTTCAACTTCGCCATGCGCCGAGGCCGCGCCCTGCTGGCGCTGGCCCTGCTCTATCTGCCGGGCCTGGCAGTGATGGCGCTGAATTGGCAGCAGAAGCATGCGATGCTGATCACCCTGACCTTCTATCTCAGCTATCTGATTCTGGTGCTGGGGCGCAATCACCGTGAATACCGCGCCACTCTCGATCTGGAGCTGAAGCTGCTGGAGCAGCAGAGTCAGCTCGATCTGCTCAGCCGCACCGACAGCCTGACCCAACTGGGCAACCGCTATCAGTTCAACAACCTGTTCCCCAGCCTGGTGGCCAATGCGGTACGCCAGGGCGAGCCGCTGTCACTGGTGCTGATGGATATCGACTTCTTCAAGAAGGTCAACGACGAACACGGCCATGCCGGTGGCGACGCCTGCCTGAGCGCCTTCGCCGAACGCATGCGCAAGGTGTTCCGCCGCGATGGCGACGCACTGCTGCGCCTGGGTGGCGAAGAATTCGGCGTACTGCTGCCGGGCACCACCCTGGCCCAGGCGTGGGATCTGGCCGAGCACTTTCGCCAGGAACTTGAAACAGAAGGCCTGCTGCTGGCCGGCCAGCGCCTGGAGCTGACCACCAGCCTGGGCGTCGGCTGTTTCAGCAGCAGTCATGACGGCGACGCCGATGCCTTCTTCAAGCGCGTCGACGGGGCGCTCTACCGTGCCAAACGCGAGGGCCGCAACCGCCTGGTTGCGGCCGATCACTGAGAACGGACCTCAGGATTACAGCCTGAACTTGCCCATCTGCCCGGCCAGATCATCGGCCAGGCGGCTCAGGGTCTGGCAATCCTCACGGCAGACGCGCACCTCACCGGTTGTGGCGTGTGCCAGGTCGGCGATGCCCTGCACGTTGCGGTTGATTTCCTCGGTCACCGAACTCTGTTCTTCGGTCGCCGCAGCCACCTGAGTGTTCATGTCGCTGATGCGCTCGACCTGCTCGGTGATGGCACCCAGCGACTGCCCGGTGCGCTGACTGGATTCGACGCCGGTACCGGTGGCCGATTGCCCCGCGTGCATGGAGCTGACGGCAGTTTCGGCACCCTGCTTGAGGCGTTGAATCATCTGCTGGATCTCGTCGGTCGACGCCTGGGTGCGGCTGGCCAGGGTGCGTACCTCGTCTGCCACGACGGCAAAGCCGCGACCCATCTCCCCGGCGCGCGCGGCTTCGATGGCCGCATTGAGCGCCAGCAGATTGGTCTGCTCGGAAATACCGCGGATCACTGCCAGCACCTGATCGATCGACGCGACCTGCTCGGCCAACTCGGTCACCGCTCCCGCCGCGCTGCCAATATCGGCGGACATGCGCTCGATATGGGCGATGGACTGGCCCACCACCTGACGCGCACTCTGCGCCTCGTCGCGCGCGCTGTGCGAGGACTGCGCGGCGTTGCTGGCGTTGCGCGCGATCTCCTGCACGGTCAGGCCCATCTCGTGCACGGCGGTGGCCACCATGTCGGTCATTTCCTGCTGTTGCACAGCCCGCCCTGCGGTGTTCTCCACCACCCGCGCCACCTGGCCGACTGCGGTACGCAGGCGCTCGCTGGTGGCCAGCACATCGCCGATCAGATCGCGCTGACTGGCGAGAAAGCGGTTGAAGCCCCGCGCCAGGTCACCCAGCTCGTCGGCCCGCGATTCATCCAGGCGTCGCGTCAGGTCGCCACCGCCGCCACCGATTTCCACCAGTGCCTGGGTCACCTGACGGATCGGCCGCACCAGGCCGCGAGCCAGCAGCACCACCAGCCCCAGGAACAACAGCGCCACGGCCACGCCGACCAGGCTGGTCATCAGTAGCGCCTGCCGGGCCTCTGCGTAGACTTCGGCCTCGGGCACTTCGCTGACCAGTAGCCAGTCGATACTGGCGAACTTCTGCGCCACGGCGAGAAAGGTCTCGCCATCGCGTTCGAAGCGTACCGCCCGGCTGTCGCCTGCCAGCACCTGGCGGCTGGCGTCGGCGCCGAAGAGCTCGGCGAGCTTGCCATTGCCGCTCAGCTCCGAACGCGGATGCACCTTGACGTTGCCCTGGCTGTCGATAAGAAACACCTGGCCGCGCTCGCCGAAACGAAACTCGCTGATCATCTTCGACATGTCCGCCAGGTTGTAGCCCAGGCCGGAGACACCAAGGGTCTTGCCGCCGCGCTTGATGCGCTGGTTGATGAACAACGTGGGCAGCCGCGTGGTCTTGTCGATATCGATTTCCAGCACCCGGTCCCGGTCGCTGTCGACCAGGCGATAGAACCACTGATTCTCCGCCTGACTGCGGTCGAGGGTGCGCATCAGCCCTTCGCCGGTGGTGTAGTTGCCACTGGCCAGGGCGACGATGGAGGTGGTCATGGCGTTCTGCTGGGCGCGCACGCCCTCCAGATAGCGCGCGAACTCGTCACGCCGGGAAGCATCCTCGCCAGCTGCCAACCAGTCCTGCACCAGGCTGTTCTCGGCAATCGAGGCGTTGGCGGTAATGGGCGCAGTCAGCACCCGCTCCAGGTCGTTGCGGATCGCCAGCACCCGCGCCGGCAGCGCTTCTTCGATCAGGTAGCGCTCGGTCAGGCGATTGACCACCGCCGAGTAGATGCCGACGACGATTAGAATACTGGCCAACAGGGCAGCGCCCATGCTGAGGATCAACTGCCACTGAATACTGCGTTGCCAGAGGCGCATGGAGGCTTCTCCCGGTTATTATTTTGAGCTCGCCGAGCAATTGGATACAAAAATGTACACAAATTGCAAATCGGTTACCGTCAGATTTCATATCGGCGGCTCACGACCAAGCTTTATTCGCTACAGGCGGCATTATTTGCAGGGATGATCAGGCCTCAGGCCAGAGCGGTCGGCGCCCGCACACCGCCAGCGAGTCGCGTCACGGCCCTACGCTGAATTCCAGACGAGCGGTCTGACCACCCTCGTCGAGTACGCTCAGTTGATGCCTGCCGCTGTCGAAGGCATGGTTGAGGGGCGCATCCAGCGCAGTGTCACCCAGCGGTCGGCCATCGAGAAACCACCAGCGTCGGCCACTTCCCCCCAGCGCCGAAAGGCTGAGCCGCAGTGGCTCATGATTGCCTTGCGGGCGACGCAGACGATCACCATCGCGCACGCCGACGATGGACAGCGGCGCCACCTGGCTGCTGCGCGGTGGCGGGCAACTCGGATCGACGCTCGGCAAACGTGCCGTGCGCTGCTCACGGCGTGGCAGCCAGGGTTCCAATGGCGCCGGCCACAAGGCCAGTTCACGCGCCTCGGCCCCGGCACAACCTGGACCAACGCGACGCCCTTCGGCATTGAGCCAATAGCGCTCGCGCAGGCCACTGCCCACCGGCTGATCGGCTGCCAGCAACGTGGGTGGCGTGGTGCCTTCCAGCGTCCAGGCAAAGCGCAGGCGACGGCAGTTGGGATCGTCCTTGCTCATCGGCTGCCCCAACGGCCAGCAGATGGCGGCCACGCCGACCTCG
>JBLUOL010000171.1:0-9976 GCA_048065775.1 Pseudomonas sp. GW6 | reverse complement strand
GGCAACCCGGACACCCATCTGGTGCTGCGCGGTGGCCACGGCGCGCCGAATCATGATGCGGCAAGCGTCGCCGCCGCACGTGAGGCGCTGCAGCGTCAGGGTATCGCACCGCGCATCATGGTCGACTGCAGCCATGCCAACAGCGGCAAGGACCCGCTGCGCCAGCCGGCGGTGCTGGACAGCGTGATCGACCAGCGCCTGGCCGGGGATGCCAGCCTGCGCGGGGTGATGCTGGAGAGCCACCTGTTCGACGGTTGCCAGGCGCTTTCCGGCGAGCTGCGTTACGGCGTGTCGATCACTGATGGCTGCCTGGGCTGGGAAGGCACCGAAGCGGCGCTGCGCCAGGCCGCCGAGCGTTTGCGCGGGTAGGGCGGGTGTAACCCGCCAGTCCTAGATTGGCGGGTTGCACCCGCCCTACGTGCACGTCACCGCTCAGGGACTTGAGTGTTCGGCGTGCTGCGTGCAGGCTTCGTCATCCGTTTCATGAAGGGTTCGATTCATGCGTGATTACAAGTGGCTGCACGAGTTCTGCCTCAACCGTTTCGGCTCGGCCAAGGCGCTGGAGGCCATGCTGCCGCAGCCGCGCAGCGATGCCGAGCTGCGGGCGCTGAGCGATGACCGTTACCTGTCGCTGATCAGCCTGCGTATCTTCCGCGCAGGCCTCAAACACAGTCTGGTGGATGCCAAATGGCCGGCGTTCGAGGAGGTCTTCTTCGGCTTCGATCCGGAAAAGGTGGTGCTGATGGGCGCCGAGCGCCTGGAGAACCTGATGCAGGATGCGCGGCTGATCCGCCATCTGGGCAAGCTCAAAAGCGTGCCCCGCAATGCCCAGTTCATCCTTGACGTGCGTCGCGAGAAGGGCAGTTTCGGCACCCTGATCGCCGATTGGCCGGTAAGCGATATCGTCGGCTTGTGGAAATACCTGGCCAAGCACGGCAGCCAGCTGGGTGGATTGTCTGCACCGCGCTTTCTGCGCATGGTGGGCAAGGACACCTTCGTCCCTACCGATGACATGGTCGCCGCGCTCAAGGCGCAGGGCGTGATCGACAAGGCGCCGACCAGTCTGAAAGACCTGGCTGCCGTGCAGGCCGCCTTCAACCAGTGGCAGGCCGAGAGCGGGCGGCCGCTGTGTCAGCTATCGGTGATGCTGGCGCACACGGTCAATCACTGAGCGATTGTTGTAAGGCCTCCAGCCATTCCTTGGGTACGTCACGCTTCATCGCCAGTTGGCATTGCTGGCTGTCAGGGTCGAAGACGATAACCGCCTCGCCCTTGTCCAGGGCGCGGCGTACGCGCTGCACGCGGGTTTCCAGCGGGGTTTCATCGCCGTTATCGGTACCGTCGCGGGTGACGAAGTCTTCGATCAGGGCGGTGAGGGTGTCGGCTTGCAGCAGCTCAGCGGGGATCAGCACAACGAGTGACTCCAGTTATTGGCGCCCATGATAGAGCCAGAGGGCGCCCTGCTGCGAGCTCCCTCAGTGCACCATGCCGGGCCGCTTGAGGTGACGCTCCAGCGTGCTGTAGAGCAGGCCACTGTCCAGCGGTTTGCCAAGGAAATCGTCCATGCCGGCGTCCAGGCCGTGTTGGCGGTGCTCTTCGAGGATATGCGCGGTCAGCGCGATGATGGGCACGGCGGCGAGTTGCCGGCTGCGCTCCAGGCGGCGAATCTGCCGGGTGGCTTCGAAGCCGTCCATCACCGGCATCTCGCAGTCCATCAGGATCAAGTGCACGGCAGCCGGATCGCGACCGTATTCATCCACCGCCGCCTGGCCGTCGGTGACCAGGCGCACGCTGTAGCCACGTTTTTTCAAAAAGCCCTGAACCACCAATTGGTTCACCGGGTTGTCCTCTGCCACCAGAATGCAGGGGGCTTCGCTGTTGTCGCTGCGTATTTCTCTGACCAACTGATGTACCTGTGCTCTGGGTTCTTCATACAGCCCGTTCAAGGCCTGGCGCAGTGCGTTGATCGCCACTGGCTGGGCCAGGTGTTGCAGGCGTAGTTCGTAGCTCGCTGGTAGTTGCTGGCAGGCCTCGGGCGGGCAGACCAGCAGCACGCGCTGTTGCGCCTGCAGCTTGGGCCTGAGTGAGTCGAGCCAGTGGTTGACGCCACCTGGCCAGGGCGCCATCAGTACCAGCAGCGGCGGCGCGGCGAAATCCTCCAGGTAGTCCTGCAGGCGCTCCGGCGTCTGGCAGCGCTCGGTACGCATGCCCCAGCGTCCGAGCAAGCGGCTCATGGCATCCAGACCAAGGCCGTCCAGCGAGGCGAGCAGGGCGGTGCGTCCGGCCAGCAGACGACTGAGCTCGTCGGGGGTTTCCTGTTCGGCCAGCAGCGGCATGTCGAAGGCGAAGCGGGTACCCTGGCCCAGGGTGCTCTGTACTTCGATTCTACCGCCCATCATCTCCACCAGTTCCTTGCTGATGGCCAGCCCCAGACCGCTGCCGCCATAACGGCGGGTGGTGCTGGAATCACCCTGGGCGAAGGATTCGAACAATTGCGCCAGTGCCTGCTCGCTGATGCCGATGCCACTATCGCTGACGGCGATCACCAGATGCGGCCTGCCATGGCTGTCACTGCGGCGGCTGACGCTGACCGCGACATGGCCTTCGGCGGTGAACTTCAGGGCGTTGCTGAGCAGGTTCATCAGCACCTGCTTGAGCCGCGTCGGGTCCCCCTGAATGCGCCGTGGCACGCCGTTTTCCAGGCTGACGTAGAGGCGCAGGCGTTTGTCCAGCGCCTGGCCGGTGAACAGGCTGAGCGTTTCGGAAATCATCTCTTCAAGATCGAACTCGATCTGCTCCAGGCTGAGCTTGCCGGATTCGATGCGGGCGTAGTCGAGGATGTCGTTGATCACCGCCATCAACGAGCTACCGGAGCTGGAAATGGTGTCGACGTAGAAGCGCTGGCTGCGATCCAGAGGCGTTTCGCGCAGCAGCTGCAGCATGCCCAATACGCCGTTGAGCGGTGTGCGAATTTCGTGGCTCATCTTGGCCAGGAAGCGACTCTTGGCCTGGTTCTCGAAGGCGGCTTGCTCGGCCGCACGACGCGACTGGAAGCCTTCTTCCTTGAGCAGGTTGATGCGGTCGGCAAGACCGATGGACAGGGTGATCAGCTCAATGGTCACGCCGATCTTCACCACCGTGGCGCCGAATACGCCGAACACTTCCAGGCCCAGCGAACCGGTGGTGGCCTGGATGAAGGCGAACAGCAGGATGGCCCAGGCCAGGGTGTAGTAGGAGCCATAACGCACGCCGCGACGCCACACGTAGATGCCGGTCAGCAGCAGGATCAGCGAAACCAGGGACACGGTAACGCTGGCCAGGATGTTCCAGGCGGCGAAGCCGATCAGCGGCACCGACAGCAGACAGCCGACGCAGATCAGCATCAGCAGGCGCAGGCCGGTGTTCAGACGCGGGAAATACTGGCGTGCATGCAGGAAATGGCGGCTGAACTGGATCGCCGTGAGGCAGTGCACGTACATCAGGATGTAGATGCTGACCGACTGAAAGGCCACGTGCTCGGGTAGCAACTTGAACAGCATGCCGTCGAAGCAGGCCGCGAGCAGACCGACGTTGAGGTTGTAGGCCAGGTACCAGAGATAGGCCGATTCGCGCAGCGACAGGTAGAGGAACAGGTTGTAGCAGAACATGGCGAACAGCACGCCGTAGAACGCGCCGTTGAAGCCCATCAGGTTCTCCTGCGCCGCCGCGCTGGCACCGTAGGTGGCGAAGAACAGCGGCACGAACACCGTGCTGCTGGTTTCCACGCGGATCAGCAGGGTGTTGACGCCAGGCTCCAACTGCATGGGAAACCAGAAGTTGCGTACCTGTACCGGTCGCTGGGAGAAAGCGAAGCTGTCGCCGCTTTCCTGTTGCAGGTGCTTGCCGTCGGGGCCGATCAGGTGAACCTGGAGGCGATCGAGCAGCGGATAGTTGACTTCGAGATAGCCGCCCAGCTCATACTCCAGCGTATTGGCCAGGCGAGCCTTGAACCACCATACGGATGCATTCTTGCCAAGGTTGGCGTGCTCGCCGCCGGGTTTGCGGAAAGCATCGTCATCCAGGGCTCGCACCTGCTCGACGCTGAGGGTGCCGTCCACGTCTTCGTAATAACCGGTGTACGGGCCCAGGGATAGGCGCAGGTCGTCGCTATCCAGCGGCGCAGGTGTAAGGGCCCAACTTGGGCAGGCGAGCCAGAACAGCAATAAGGCCAGACAAAGGCGAGGCATCCGTGAACCTCAGAGGGCCATGGGAAATGGCCGGGAGTCATGTTCAACGTCGCTTGGCGACGGCCCGAAGGTTGGCCACTGACTGCAGGCCAGAAAAAGGGGAGCTGATGCTCCCCTGTCGTCCTTTTGCGTCACTTTGCCTTTATGCGCCGAAGCCTTCAAGCGTCCCGATCATGTTGCCCGACCAGGCTGTCCACCGGTGGGACGCGGGTATCGCTTTCCATCTGCGCATCGTGCTCCAGCTGATGGCTGAAGCGCTCCAGCGAACCCTGTGCCGGCTGGGCGTCACTGGCGAATACCGGCGGGCTCATCATGTAGGCGGTGAGCAGGCGGCTGAGGGCCTTTAGGCTGTCGATATGGGTGCGTTCATAGCCATGCGTCGCGTCGCAGCCGAAGGCCAGCAGCGCTGTGCGAATGTCATGGCCGGCGGTGACCGCCGATTGCGCGTCGCTGTGGTAGTAGCGAAACAGGTCGCGGCGTACCGGTACTTCCTGTTCGGCTGCCAGGCGCAACAACTGGCGTGATAGGTGATAGTCGTAGGGGCCGCCGGAGTCCTGCATGGCCACGCTGACGGCGTGCTCGCTGGACTGCTGGCCTGGCGCGACCGGAGCGATGTCGATGCCGACGAACTCACTGACATCCCAGGGCAGGGCGGCAGCAGCGCCGGAGCCGACCTCTTCGGTGATGGTGAACAGCGGGTGGCAGTCGATCATCGGTTGCAGGCCGTGATCACGAATCGCCTTGAGTGACGCCAGCAGCGCGGCGACGCCAGCCTTGTCGTCGAGGTGACGGGCGCTGATATGGCCGCTTTCGGAAAACTCCGGCAGCGGATCGAAGGCGACGAAATCACCGACGCAAACGCCCAACGAATCGCAATCGGCACGGGTGGCGCAGTAGGCGTCCAGGCGCAGTTCGACGTGATCCCAGCTTACCGGCATGGTGTCGACGGCGGTGTTGAAGGCGTGCCCCGAGGCCATCAGCGGCAGCACGCTGCCGCGAATCACGCCGTTGTCGGTGAACAGGCTGACACGGCTGCCTTCGGCGAAACGACTCGACCAGCAGCCTACCGGCGCCAGGCCGAGACGTCCGTTGTCCTTGATCTCGCGGACGATGGCGCCAATGGTGTCCAGGTGCACGGAAACGGCACGGTCGAAACGTTCGTACTCGCTCTGACGCCCGCGCAGGGTGGCGCGGATGGTGCCGCGGCGGGTCAGCTCGAAGGGGATTTCCAGCTCTTCGAGACGCTCGGCGACGTAGCGCACGATAGTGTCGGTGAAACCGGTGGGGCTAGGGATGGCAAGCATCTCCAGCAGCACCTTCTGCATGTAGTCGAGATCGGGTTCGGGTAGTTGTTGCATGCAAGCTCCTCGGCGTTGGGTTTTCCCCTCTCCCGCATGTGGGAGAGGGCCGGGGGAGAGGGATCAGCTCGGCCTCTGGCTGAGCGGGAACAGCAGATCGACGAAGCGCTCGGCGGTTGGCTGCGGTTCGTGGTTGGCCAGGCCGGCGCGCTCGTTGGCTTCGATGAACACGTACTGCGGCTGGTCGGCGGCGGGCACCAGCAGGTCGAGGCCGACCACGGGTATTTCCAGCGCGCGCGCAGCCTTGATGGCGGCGTCACGCAGGGCCGGATGGAGGATCGCGGTTACATCCTCCAGGGTACCGCCGGTGTGCAGGTTGGCGGTCTTGCGCACGGCCAGGCGCTCACCGGCGGGCAACACGCTGTCGTAGTCGAGGCCGGCACCGTGCAGGGTGCGCAGGGTTTCGGCGTCCTTGGGGATGCGACTTTCGCCGCCGGTGGCGGCCTGGCGCCGACGACTCTGCGCATCGATCAGCTTGCCGATGCTGTGGCGGCCATCGCCAATGATTTCGGCCGGGCGGCGGATGGCCGCGGCCACCACCTCGTAGCCGATCACCAGCACGCGCAGGTCGTGGCCTTCGTGATAACTCTCCAGCAGCACGCGCTGGTCGAACACGCGGGCACGCTCGATGGCTTCCTGCACCTCGCCCGGCGTGCGCAGATCAACTGCCACGCCCTGGCCTTGTTCGCCGTCGACCGGCTTGACCACCACCGAGCCATGCTCGGCGAGAAAAGTGGCATTGTCTTCGGCGCTACCGGCCAGGCGCTGCGCCGGCACGCTGAGGTCGGCGCGCGACAGGGCGCGATGAGTCAGGCGCTTGTCCTGGCACAGGGTCATGCTTACGGCGCTGGTCAGGTCGCACAGCGATTCGCGGCAACGGATGCGTCGACCGCCGTGGCTGAGGGTGAACAGCCCGGCTTCGGCGTCGTCCACCTGCACTTCGATGCCGCGGCGCAGCGCCTCGTCGACGATGATGCGGGCATAGGGGTTGAGCTCGGCCTGCGGGCCAGGGCCGAGGAACAGCGGCTGGTTGATGCCGTTCTTGCGCTTGAGGCTGAAGGTCTGCAGCTCGCGAAAGCCGAGCTTGGCGTAGAGCTTCTTGGCCTGCTTGTTGTCGTGCAGCACCGACAGGTCGAGGTAGCTCAGGCCACGGCTCATGCCATGTTCGATCAGATGACGGACCAGCACCTCGCCGACGCCCGGGCGGCTGCATTGCGGGTCGACCGCCAGACACCAGAGGCTGCTGCCGTTCTCCGGGTCACGGAAAGCGCGCTGGTGGTTGAGGCCCATGACACTACCGATCACCGCGCCGCTGTCTTCGTCCTCGGCCAGCCAGTAGGTCGGGCCGCCCTCGTTGTAGGGCGTGAGCTTGGTCGGGTCGATCGGCAGCATGCCGCGGGTCTGGTACAGGCAGTTGATGGCCTGCCAGTCGGCATCGTTCTGCGCCCGGCGAATACGAAAGCCACGGAAGCTGCGGCGCGCCGGGCGGTAGTCGGTGAACCACAGGCGCAGGGTGTCGGACGGGTCGAGGAACAGTTGCTGCGGCGCATGCGCCAGCACCTGATGCGGTGCGGCCACGTAAAGCGCGATATCGCGTTCGCCGGGCTGCTCGCCCAGCAGGGATTCGGCCAGCGCCGTGGCGTCCGGGTAGGTGTGGCCGATCAGCAGGCGACCCCAGCCGCAGTGGATGGCCTGCGGTTGGCTGGGCTCGCTGGTGTGATCTTCGGCCAGACGCGCCTGAAGACGCTCGTAGGAGGGTGTCTGGCCGCGGATCAGGCGTTGTTTGAAGGCAGGGGAGCGCATGAGTTGTCCTTCGCCGGTCTGAGCCGGATCGAGTGTTGAGTCGTGCCGATCCCGGATTGCATCCGGGCTACGACCGTTCCTTGGCAGCTCACAGGGGCGGCTGAGCGGCATCGCGCTGCAGCCGCTCCTGCGTCGTTACAGGCCCTGCTCGCTCAGCCACAGGTTGAGCGCCGCCAACTGCCACAGCTTGGAGCCGCGCAGCGGCGTCAGTTGGCTCTGCGGGTTGGTCAGCAACTGATCGAGCATGGTCGGGTTGAACAGGCCGCGATCCTGGCTGGGGTCGAGCAGCAGGTCGCGCACCCAACCCAGGGTGGCGCCTTCCAGATGCTTGAGACCCGGCACCGGGAAGTAGCCCTTGGGCCGGTCGATCACCTCGCTGGGGATGACCTTGCGCGCCGCTTCCTTGAGTACATATTTGCCGCCGTCAGGCAGCTTGAACTGCGCGGGAATGCGCGCCGACAGTTCGGCCACGCGATAGTCGAGGAACGGCGTGCGCGCCTCCAGGCCCCAGGCCATGGTCATGTTGTCCACGCGTTTGACCGGGTCTTCGACCAGCATCACCGTGCTGTCCAGGCGCAGCGCCTTGTCTACCGCTGCACTGGCGCCGGGCATGGCGAAGTGTTCGCGCACGAAGTCGCCGGCCATGTCGCCAGTCAGCCAGGCGGGCTGTACGCAGGCGGCGTATTCGTCGTGCTCGCGGTCGAAGAAGGCGGCGCGGTAGGCGGCGAAGGCATCGTCGGCGCCGTCGACCTGCGGGTACCAGTGATAGCCGGCGAACAGTTCGTCCGCGCCCTGGCCGCTCTGCACCACCTTGCAGTGCTTGGCCACTTCCCGTGAGAGCAGGTAGAAGGCGATGCAGTCGTGGCTGACCATCGGCTCGCTCATGGCGCGGAAGGCCTGCGGCAGCTGGTCGAGAATCTCGTGCTCGCCGATGCGCAACTGGTGGTGGCGGGTGTCAAAGCGCTGGGCGATCAGGTCCGAATACTGGAACTCGTCGCCGCGCTCGCCGCCGGCATCCTGGAAACCGATGGAGAAGGTCAGCAGGTTTTCCACGCCGGCTTCGCGCAGCAGGCCGACCAGCATGCTCGAATCGACGCCACCGGAGAGCAGCACACCGACATCCACGGCCGCGCGCTGACGGATCGCTACGGCTTCGCGCATGGTATGCAGCACTTGGTCGCGCCACTCTTCCAGGCCGTAGCCGGCTTCATCGCCTTGCGGGCCGAATTGCAGCGTCCACCAGGTTTTCTGTTCGACCTTGCCGTCGGCATCGATGCGCATCCAGGTGGCTGGCGGCAGTTTCTCCACGCCCGCCAGAATGGTGCGCGGTGCTGGGACCACGGCGTGAAAATTCAGGTAATGGTTGAGGGCGACGGCATCCAGCGTCTTGGCGATATCGCCGCCTTGCAGCAGGGCCGGCAGCGACGAGGCGAAGCGCAGGCGCTCGCCGGTACGCGACAGATACAGGGGTTTGACGCCGAGACGGTCGCGGGCGATGAACAGGCTTTGCTGGTCACGCTCCCAGACGGCGAAGGCGAACATGCCGTTGAGCTTGGGCAGCAGTTTCTCGCCCCAGGCGTGATAGCCCTTGAGCAATACCTCGGTGTCACCGCCGGAGAAGAAGCGATAACCCAGCGCCTCCAGTTCGGCACGCAGCTCGGGGTAGTTGTAGATGGCGCCGTTGAACACCATGGACAGGCCGAGATCGCTGTCGATCATCGGCTGGCCCGAGGCTTCGGCCAGATCCATGATCTTCAGCCGGCGATGGCCGAGGGCGATGGGGCCCTGGCTGTGGAAGCCGTGGGCGTCGGGGCCGCGAGGGGCCAGGTGGTGGGTGATGCGCTCGACTGCCGCCAGGTCCGCGGGGCGTCGATCAAAACGAAGTTCTCCAGCTATTCCGCACATAGTTCCTTACCGGTGTTGCCGTTGGGGAGTGGCTCGTGGTCGAGCCTTTTACACCAAAACAAAATAATGCTTTCATGTCAAAGTTTTGGTTGTTATGAATTGGTGCTTATGACTGATAAAAAAGTTCCTGCTGAAATAGATTTGTCATCTGTCATGGCCTTTGAAATGCCCCTGTTCCAGGCCCTGCGCCGCCTGCAGCAGGCGGGGGAGGTGCATGCCAAGCGTCTGGCGCGTTTTGGTGGGCTGACGCCCATGCAGCTGATGGTGCTGCAGGTGCTGGCCAGCGAGACGCGCATGACTGCCAGCGTGCTCAGCAGCCGCGTCAGCCTCACGGCGGCGACGCTTTCCGGCCTGCTCGATCGTCTCGAGGAGCATGGCCTGTTACAGCGCCAGCGCGATGATCAGGATCGTCGTCGTCAGTGGCTGCTGATCAGCGCTGCCGGGCGCGAGCTGATTCAGCAGGCGCCGTCGTTGATGCCGCCGGAATTCAACCAGCGTTTCGCCGCGCTGGCCGATTGGGAGCGCCACAGCCTCACTGCCGCGCTGCTGCGCGCGGCCGAGTTGTGCGGGGAGATGGAATGAGGTGGGTGGTGACCCTAATGTCGATCAGATAAGGCTGCCAAAGCGGCCTTTCGTAGGAGCCCCGCCCCGGGGCGAAGCTTTTCAATTGCGCATCGCCCCGGA
>JBLUOL010000170.1:0-10047 GCA_048065775.1 Pseudomonas sp. GW6 | reverse complement strand
CAAGTCCGCTCCCACGCCCGCCCCGGCCTTGTGCTTTGGCCCCCCGCGCATTATGGTGCGCGGCGTTTTGCTGTACCGAGGTTCGCCCGATTCTGGGCGTTAAACGGGAAGCAGGTGAAAGACCTGCGCTGCCCCCGCAACGGTAAACCGACCGCAATCCCCGCGATTGCACGCTGTCTCGACAGACCACTGGGCAAGCGCCCGGGAAGGTGAGACCAGCGCGAGTCGGCAGCCCGGAGACCGGCCTTGGTGCGTTGTGACAGGTGTTGCGGAGGGCAGCACCGTCAAGCGCTGCCCTGCGTCGCGCTTGCGCCTGCCCTCCTCGAAAGTCTGTCGACCTTTGAGGAAAAATAATTAATGAAACTGTCCCGCCTTGCCCTGGCCATCGCCCTGGCGCCGAGCCTGACCCTGGGCGCCACCGATCAAGCCCGCGAAAGCGCTCTGGAACTGCCACCCAGGTAATCACCCGCGCCACACCGATCCAGCAGACCACCCCGGCCAGCGTCGCCGTCATCGACCGCCAACAGATCGACGACAGCGCCGCCACCTCGCTGCTCGACCTGCTGCGCAGCCAGGCCGGCGTGCAGATCCGCGACATCATGGGCGACGGCAACCGCGCCGTCATCAGCCTGCGCGGCTTCGGTGACAATGCCATAAACAACATCCTGGTACTGGTCGATGGCCGTCGCCTCAACCAGCCAAACCTGTCCGGCCCGGCACTGAACAGCGTGGCGCTGGCCAATATCGAGCGCATCGAGATCGTCCGTGGCGCCGGCACCGTGCTGTATGGCGACCAGGCGGTCGGCGGCGTCATCAACATCGTCACGCGCACGCCGCAAAGCCGCGAAGCCTACCTGGAAGCCAGCCGTGGCAGTCACGACCTGGAGGCCTATCGCGGGCATATCTTCCAGCCCCTGGGCGCCGGCTTCTCACTCTATGCCAGCGGCGAAACACGCAACCGCGACAACTACCGCGACCACAACCATGCCAACTACAGCAGCGCCTTCACCCGCCTGCGTTACGATCACGACAGCGGCCACGCCCTCTACGAATACCAGAGCATCGACGACGAACTGCTCTACCCCGATGCCCTGAGCCTGGCTCAGCGCCGCGCGGATCGTCGCCAGAGCGTTTCCAGCGCCTGGAACGACAGCAAGACCCAGGTACACCGCCTGGCCCTCGAGCAGCAACTGGGATCGATCTGGACCGCCAACCTCGACTACAGCCACAGCGACCAGGACGGCGTCGGCAGCTTCGGCGTGGGGCGTTACGACCAGGACACCCGCATCGAAAGCGTCAGCCCGCGTCTGACCGGACGCTTCGACACGCCGCTGGGCAGCAGCACCCTGCTGCTGGGCCACGACCGTATCGTCAGCGATTACCAGACCAGTTGGGGCAGCGATGCCGAGCAGACCCTCAAGGACTGGTACGGCCAATACAGCCAGCAACTGGGCAGCGATCTGACCCTGACCCTGGGCTACCGCAGCAGCAAGGTGGAAGATAGCGACCATGCCGCCAACCGCCGGCACGACGACCGCGAAGGCAGCAGCAGTATCGGCCTGAGCTGGCAGGCCAACGAACAGACCCGCCTGTTCCTCAAACGCGAAGATGTCCTGCGCTGGGCCAACGTCGAGGAAAACGGCTTCGTCCTGCCAGACGTGACCTTCCTCAAGCCGCAGACCGGCAGCTCCTGGGAAAGCGGCATCGAATGGCGCGACGCGATCCAGAGCTACCAGGCCACCCTGTACCGCCTGGACCTGAACGACGAACTGATGTACGACTCGGCCATCGCCAATCCCATGCCCTGGGACCCGCTGGCCACCGGCGCCAATATCAACCTGGACAAGACCCGCCGCGACGGCCTGCTGCTGGAAGCACGCCGCCAGTTGAGCGACAGGCTGGCTATCGGCGGCCAGTACAGCTTCACCGATTCCGAATACCGCGCCGGCAGCTTCAGGGGCAACGAAGTGCCCTGGGTGGCCCGCCACACCGCCAGCGCCAACCTCAACTACCTGATACTGCCGGGCCTCACGGGTTATCTCGAAGCGGTCTACACCGGTGCCCGCTACCTCGCCAGCGACGACGCCCAGCAGCTCCCGCGCGAAGGCGGCCACACCCTGTTCAACGCGGCGCTGAGCTACGAGCGGCAAGGCTTCGTCGGCAAGCTGCGGGTCAACAACCTCACCGGCAAACGCTACGACAGCTACGCCACCTACAGCCAGTGGACGCCCGGCAACAAGGGCCTGTACCCCGCCGCCCGCGAGGATGTCCAGCTCAGCATCGGCTATCGCTTCTAAGGCACAACGGCTGACGTTGCTAGTAGGGCGGGTGCAACCCGCCATTGATCGCGCTGGCGGGTTGCACCCGCCCTACCCGATCAAGCACCGCGCAGGAGGCCTATCGCGCAGTCTTCATCAGCTCGCACAACCGCTCGACAGCCCCCAGTATCTGCCGGCTGGGCCGTTCAAGGCCCTTGTCCGGCACTGCCCAGACCTGCTCCAGGCGCACCGCATGCAACTGCGGCCAGGCCTGCCAGGCGCTCAGCTCGGCATTGCTGCCACCGAGAATCACATCGGGATCACGCGCCAGTACCGCCTCGACGCTGATCTGCGGCGCCGGCTGCGGCAGGTCCTCGAACAGATTGCGCGCGCCACACACCTGCAGGGCATCGCCGATCAGTTGTTCGCCACCGATGGTGTAAAGCGGCTGGTACCAGATCTGATAGAACACCGTCAGGGGCTGCTCACGCCGGTAGTGCTGGCGCAGCGCCTGCAACTGAGCCCGAAACTCGTCAGCCAGCCGCTCACCCTGCTCCGCCCGGCCCACTCGCTCACCAATACGCACGAAGGCCTCGCCGAGTTGGTCAAGGCGCTGCGGCTCGACGATCAGCAGGTCGATACCGAAACGCTGCAACTGCGCTTGTTGCGCCGGCGGCACGCTACCGGGTGCGATAAGGATCAGATCCGGTTCCAGTTGCAGCAGTCGCTCGAATTCCAGCTGACCATAACGACCAACAGTGGGCAGGTGCGCCAGCGCGGCGGGACGCTCATCGCCTTCGAGCACGCCGACCAGCAGGTCAGCAGCATCCAGGTCGAGCATGATTTCACTGAGCGAGGGTGCCAGGCTGATCACACGCTCGGCAGCTGACAGCGGCAACGCCAGCAGGCAAAGCGCGAGCAGCAGCGTGCGCATCAACCCAACTGGCGAGGTATGCGGTAGAGGCTGTGTAGCACGATGGACGACAGCGCCAGCAGTACCAACGGGATCGCCTCGAGGCCAGCAAGGACTGCCAACGCGGCGATCCACGCAGGCAGCGCAGCCCCAAGCAGGGCGCGCAGACGCACACGATCCAACTCCAGCCAGGCGGCGGGTTCCTCGTCACTATCGAGGGCTTTCTGGGTGGCGATAAGGGCGTGCTTGTAGGCAGAGAACAGCGGCAGGCTGACGAACATCGAGGCCAGGCCGGCAATGAACATCGGCATGCTCATGACCGTGTGCCCGCCACCGCCGAACAGCAGGTTGAACATGAACAAGGGCGCCAGCGCCACGCCCAGTTGACGCCACCAGGCCAGCGCAAGACGCCGCTTTACCTGGCCTCGGGTCACAGGCGCTCCTCGGTCTCACCCTGATGCTGGTTGCCCAGCATATGACCGAGTTTGCCGGCCTTGGTGGCGAGGTAGCGCTTGTTGTAGGGGTTGTGTGCAATCTGCAACGGCACACGGTGATCCACGGCGATGCCCATGTCGCCCAGCGCCTTGACCTTGCGCGGGTTATTGGTCATCAGCTTGAGGCTGTCGATGCCCAGATGCTCGAGCATCGGCAGGCAGATGGCGTAGTCACGCTGGTCAGCACCGAAACCCAGGCGCTCGTTGGCTTCCACGGTATCGGCGCCACCGTCCTGCAGCTCATAGGCGCGGATCTTGTTCAGCAGACCAATGCCCCGGCCCTCCTGACGCAGATACAGCAGCACGCCGCGACCTTCGTTGGCGATGGCCTGCAGCGCAGCCTGCAGTTGGGCACCACAGTCGCAACGCAGGCTGAACAGCGCGTCGCCGGTCAGGCATTCGGAGTGCAGACGCCCCAGCACCGGTGCACCGTCGGCGACGTTGCCGAAAGTCAGGGCGACATGTTCCTTGCCGGTAGCCTCATCGAGAAAACCGTGCATGGTGAACACACCGAAGGGCGTGGGCAGTTGGGAGGCGGCGACGAACACGACGGACACCGGATACTCCTAGCAATGAGTACGAAACAGGGCCGGCATTGTATCAGCAGCCCCCGCTGGCGGGTCAGTCAGAATTGCCGATCATCAGTATCGAAACGGTCAATGGCAACCTCAAAGCTTGGATTCGAGCACCAGCATGCCTTGTTCTTCGCGCCAGCCCACCCGCCCCATGAAGCTCATGCCGAGCAATGCTTCGGCGGGCGCGCCACCCTCCAACACCACGGCCTCGACACCAAGCACCTCGATATCGCCGACCTTGACCCGATCCAGGCGGACCCGCCAGCCCCGCGCCGTGCCACTGGCCGTGCTGACCGTGAGCGGTTGCCCACTGACGCGAAAGTCGATGCCTAGGCGGCGCGCCTGGGCTTCGTTGAGAGCAACCGACGTGGCACCAGTATCCACTAGGAATGGCACGCTTTGGCCGTTGACCGAACCGGTGATCCAGTAGTGACCACCTGGCCCCTTGGCGATGCTCAGACGCTTCCTTACCGGCTCGGCGAAACCGGCACTGTATTCACGACTCAGTGGATAGGCGCGCTCGACACCCTCGACACGCAGCACCGCCCCCTGCTTGTCGACGCTGACTACCTCTACCCCACCCGGACCGGTCTGGCCGACCCGCACCAGCTTGCGCTGGCCATCGACATTGACCACTGCGGCACCGGGGAACAGCCCAACCACCTGAACCTGAGAAGCAGCGCAGACAACACTCGACCCCAACAGCGCCAACACGGCGAGACAGTGACGAAACTGCATGTAGGACGGCCTCCCGGCTCAATCGAAGGGATAAGGCTGCTGCCAGCGCGCGAAGATTGGCCGTAACGTCCCGGCCTTGACCAGCAGCGCCATGCGCTGATCGAACAGCTCGGCCAGGGCGCGCCCTCTGACGTTATCGGCAAAACCGATGTAAAGCGGCAACCAGGTCAGCTCGACCAACTGATAGCGGCCGCGTCGCGCAACATTCGCCAGCAGCAGCTCGAGTTCCGAATGGGAGTCGATATGGAAATCGGCATGCCCCTGATCAAGCATGCCAAGAATATCGCTATGCTGCCGAACTTCCCGGTAATGCCGCACATTCGGCAGATAGCGCTGGTATTCGTAACCGCGCTTCCAGGCCAGATGCAGCTCACCGAGCGACTCCAGCGTGGGGGCCGGCTTGCCGCGCAGACCGAGTGCACTGACGCGCTCGCCGTCGTAATGCCAGCGCGGATACAGCACACCTTCATCTATTTCATCGCGGTAGGAACCCACCCAGGCATCGGCACTGCCACGCTGAACCAGACCTACCGCACGGGTGTAAGGCACGCTCTGCACATGCAAGCGCACCCCGACCGGCTCGAACACCTCACGCAGGATACCCCAGGCCATGCCCGGGCCGTCGGCATTGGTGTGCCCTTCCCAGACTTCGCTGGCCACCTGAATCTCGTCCGGCGGCTGCAGTTCGGCATGCGCCGTCAGGATTACGCTCATGCCCAGCAGCAATGCCAACAGCCTCGCAGCCATCTTTGCTTGCCTCTCTAAAAGCCCAACAGCGCCGCATAACGATCCCAACCCCACACCAGCCCCTGCATCGCCAGCCAGGCGAATACCCCGGCGATCACGTCATCGAGCATGATGCCGACTCCGCCATGCACATGCCGGTCAACCCAGTGAATCGGCCAGGGTTTGACGATGTCGAACAGGCGAAACATGAGAAAGCCTAGCAGCAACCAGACCCACCCCTCGGGTACCAGCCACAGGGTAATCCACATGCCGACCATTTCGTCCCAGACGATGCCTTCGTGATCGTGCACGCGCAGGTCATCGGCGACCTTGCCGCACAACCAGAAGCCGAACAGCATGGTGACCCCGAGCAGCAGCCAGTAGCCCCAGTCCGGCAACATCTGCCACAGCGGCACGAACGGCAGCGCCACCAGCGAGCCCCAGGTGCCGGGCGCCTTGGGCAGAGTGCCGGAGCCGAAGCCGAAGGCGATGAAGTGCCAGGGATTGCGCCACACCGAGGGCGGTACGTATTCGGCGGGAACCTGGTTGGGGTGATCGGTCACGCGTACTCCGTCCTGTCAGAAATGTTGGTAACCGCCACGCGGCGGCTCGATGGGCTGGCCGGCGGCGTCCAGCAACTCTACCCCAGTACCGGCCTGCACACGGCCAATCACCCGTATTTCGGGCCAATCGGCCTGCAGATCGGCGAGCAGGGCTGGCGGTAGGGTAAAGGCCAGTCGGTAGTCGTCGCCACCACCGAGCGCGCAGAGCCGTGCCTGCTGCTCGCCGGCAAAGGCGCGCAGCGCTGCAGACAGCGGCACACGCGCCAGCTCAATGTGCAGGGCGACCTGCGAGGCGTTGGCGATATGCCCGCAGTCAGCGAGCAGGCCGTCGGAAATATCCAGTGCTGCCGTGGCTCGGCCGCGCAGTGCCTGCCCCAGGGCCAGTTGCGGTTGCGGCGACCAATAACGAGCCAGCAAAGGCTCGGCGATTTCAGGCGTTGCATCACGCTGAGCCAATACCAGCGGCAGGGCGCCAGCGGCGTCGCCGAGCTCGCCGCCGACGCACAGCAGATCACCCACCTGCGCACCGCTGCGCAACAGTGCCTGCCCGGCCGGCACACGGCCGAACACGGTCAGCGTCAGGCTCAGCGGGCCACGCGTGGTGTCGCCACCGACCAGCGCCAGCGAACAGCTCTGCGCCATCGCCTGCAGGCCGCGAGCGAACTCGGCCAGCCAGGCTTCACTGGCACTAGGCAGGGTCATCGCGAGGGTAAAGGCCAGCGGCGTAGCGCCCATGGCGGCCAGATCACTGGCGGAGACGGCCAACGCGCGTTGACCGAGAAGAAAGGCATCGCAGGCGTCGGGGAAATGTACCCCGGCGACCAGCGTGTCGGTGGAAACCGCCAGTTGCTCGGCGGCGGGCACCGCCAGCAGTGCGCAGTCATCACCAATACCGCGAACCACGCCGTCACCGCCCTGAGCGCAACGGGCGGCGGCGAAGTAGTGACGGATCAGCTCGAACTCATTCACCGCTTGTTGGCGCTTACTTCGGCGGCGCGCAGCGTCGGCGCGAGCTTGTCGAGAATGCCGTTGACGAACTTGTGCCCGTCGGTAGCACCGAACACCTTGGCCAGCTCGATACCTTCGTTGATCACTACCTTGTAGGGTACGTCGACGCGGTTCTTCAGCTCGTAGGTGGACAGGCGCAGAATGGCCAGTTCGACCGGGTCGATCTCTTCCAGTGGGCGATCGAGCAGCGGGGCGAAGGCGCCGTCGAGTTCGGTCTTCTGCCGTGGCACGCCGTGCAGGATCTCGTGGAAGTAGGCACCGTCAACCTTGCTGAAGTCATTGTCGACGCGGAACTGCGCTTCGATCTCGTTTAGCGGCTGCCCGGCGATATGCCAGGAGTACAGGGCCTGCATGGCCAGAGTACGGGCTTCGCGACGAGCGAGAATCTTGCCGCTGGGGCCTTTCTTGGCCGGCTGGCCGTTACCGGAGCTCACTTGGCCTCCAACTGCGCCAGCAGGCTGACCATTTCCAGGGCAGACAGCGCAGCTTCGGCACCCTTGTTACCCGCCTTGGTGCCGGAACGTTCGATGGCTTGTTCGATGGAGTCGACGGTCAGGACGCCGAAGGCGACCGGTACGCCATACTCCATGGACACCTGGGCCAGGCCCTTGGTGCATTCGCCAGCGACGTATTCGAAGTGCGGAGTGCCGCCACGAATGACCGCACCGAGGGCGATGATCGCCGCGTATTCGCCACGCTGGGCGACCTTCTGGGTGACCAGCGGAATCTCGAAGGCACCCGGCGCACGGATGAGGGTGATGTCGCTTTCCTGCACGCCATGGCGCACCAGGGCGTCGATGGCGCCGCTGACCAGGCTCTCGACGACGAAGCTGTTGAAACGGCCTACCACCAGGGCGTATTTGCCCTGCGGGGCGATGAAGGTACCTTCGATGGTCTTCAGGGTCATGACGGGTCTCACATGGGTTAAAGAGCCGGAGCGGCGGTGCGCTCCGAAAATAAAATTCGTTTGTCGGCGTAGCCCGGATGCAATCCGGGGCCAGTGTGCCGATCTTCCCGGATTTCATCCGGGCTACGTGCTTTAGCTCCCTCTCCCATTTATGGGAGAGAGGCGGGGCGGCCCGCGTAGAGAGAGGGTTAGGCGTTGGCCATAACACCCTCTCCCGCCCTCCGGGCACCCTCGGCTTTGGCATCCTGCGTCGCCCTACCTCCTGCATCCATGCAGTCGTCTCCCATAAATGGGAGAGGGTCATCAGCTTTGGCCCTTCGGGCCGCTTTTAGTCAGCCGGCAGGTATTCTACAACCTCGAGGTCGAAGCCGGATATCGCGTTGAACTTCATCGGCGAGCTCATCAGGCGCATCTTGCGTACGCCGAGGTCACGCAGAATCTGCGAGCCGGCGCCCACGGTGCTGTAAGCCGCAGGGTTGGCCGGCTGCTGGCGGCTGATCAGCGCCAACAACTCCGGCCCGGTCAGTGGGTTGCCCAGCAGCAGCACCACGCCGCTGCCGGCCTTGGCCACTTCCGCCATGGCAGCGCGCATGCTCCAGCGCCCCGGCTGGTTGACCATGAACAGGTCGCGCAGCGGGTCCATGTTGTGTACGCGCACCAGGGTCGGTTCTTCGGCGCAGATGGTGCCCAGGGTCAGCGCCATGTGCGCGGTGTTCTCCACACCATCGCGATAGGTCACCAGGTTGAACTGGCCCAGCTCGGTGTCCAGCGGCTGCTCGCTGATGCGTTCGACAGTGCGCTCGTGGATCAGACGGTAGTGGATCAGGTCGGCGATGGTGCCGATCTTCAGGCCGTGCTCTTCGGCGAACTTCTCCAGCTCCGGGCGACGGGCCATGGTGCCGTCGTCGTTCATGATCTCGCAGATCACCCCGCTCGGTTCGAAACCGGCCATGCGCGCCAGGTCGCAGGCCGCTTCGGTATGGCCGGCGCGCGCCAGCACGCCGCCGGGCTGGGCCATCAGCGGGAAGATATGGCCGGGGCTGACGATATCCTCGGCCACCGCATTGCGCGCCACGGCAGCCTGTACGGTACGCGCGCGGTCGGCAGCGGAGATGCCGGTGGTCACGCCCTCGGCGGCCTCGATGGAAACGGTGAACTTGGTGCCGAAGCCGGAACCGTTGCGCGGCGCCATCAGCGGCAGCTTGAGCAGCTCGCAGCGCTCGCGGGTCATGGGCATGCAGATCAGGCCACGGGCAAAGCGGGCCATAAAGTTGATATGTTCGGCCGTCACGCATTCGGAGGCGATGATGATGTCGCCTTCGTTCTCGCGGTCCTCGTCATCCATGAGGATGACCATCTTGCCGGCGCGGATGTCTTCGATCAGTTCTTCAGCGGTGTTGAGCGCCATCGGGGCGTCTCCTCAATTCTTCAGGTAGCCGTGTTCGGCGAGAAAGCTTTCGGTCAGGCCAGAGGCCTTGGGCTCGGCGGCCTTGTCGCCGAGCAGCAGGCGCTCCAGGTAACGCGCCAGCAGGTCGACTTCGAGGTTGACCTTACGCCCCGCCTGGTAGTCGACCATGATGGTCTCGGCCAGGGTGTGCGGAACGATGGTCAGTTCGAACTCGGCGCCATCGACCGCGTTGACGGTCAGGCTGGTGCCGTCGACGGTGATCGAGCCCTTGTGCGCGATGTACTTGGCCAGCTCACGCGGCGCGCGCACCTTGAACTGCACGGCGCGGGCGTTATCGGCACGCGAGACGATCTCGCCGACGCCGTCGACGTGGCCGCTGACCAGGTGCCCGCCTAGGCGGCTGGTGGGCGTCAGGGCCTTCTCCAGATTCACCGCGCTGCCGGGCTTGAGGTCGACG
>JBLUOL010000169.1:0-10119 GCA_048065775.1 Pseudomonas sp. GW6 | reverse complement strand
CTGCGTTAAAAACAGGCTCAAAATGCTCATTTACAACTCGTAAACTGCGCTTTTTCGCCTGTTTTTGCCTTGCACTGACTGCCTCGCCTACGTTTTTCAACGACCTGTTCACCTGCCCTTAACAAACAAAAACGCCGCAACCCGGTAAGGGTTGCGGCGTTTCGTTGATCCTGCCATGAGCCATCAGGCACGCGGGATCAATCCTCGCGGTAACGACGCAGCTTCAGAGCCTTGCCAGCCACGCGGGTATCTTTCAGCTTGCCCAGCAGGCGGTCCAGACCGTCTTCCGGCAGCTCGACCAGGCTGAAGGTTTCGCGGATCTGGATACGACCGATCGCTTCGCGAGCCAGACCACCCTCATTGAGGATGGCACCGAGCAGGTTCTTCGCGGCGATACCGTCACGAGTACCCAGTGCAGTGCGGCAACGCACGCGACCTTCGGTCAGCGGCACCGGCGCGCGGCGCTCGCGGAATTCACCACGATCACCGCCACGCTCAGAACGCTCGCCGTCACGTTCACGACGCTCACGCGGAGCGCCGCCAGCGCCCGGCACCAGTGGCTGCTCGCGCTCGACAGTGGCCAGATCCAGGGCCTGGCCGTTGGTAGCCTTTTTCAGCAGCGCAGCGGCCAGAGCACGCGGGCTGCAGCCGATATCGGCGGTCAGACGGTCAAGCAGATCGCCGTGGCTGGCTTCGGCATCGGCCACCAGCGGCGCCAGGCTGTTGGTCAGTTTCTTGATGCGAGCATCGAGCACTTGCTGGGCGTTCGGCAGTTTGACTTCACCGACCTTCTGCCCGGTGACACGCTCGATCACCTGCAGCATGCGACGCTCACGCGGCGTCACCAGCAGCAGCGCACGGCCATCACGACCGGCACGGCCGGTACGACCGATACGGTGCACGTAGGACTCCGGGTCGTACGGCATGTCGACGTTGAATACGTGGGTGATGCGCGGCACGTCGATGCCACGGGCAGCCACGTCGGTCGCCACGACGATGTCCAGACGGCCATCCTTGAGCGATTCGATGACGCGCTCACGCTGGTTCTGGGCGATGTCGCCGTTCAGCGCAGCGGCCTTGTAGCCTTTGGCTTCCAGAGCGCTGGCCAGGTCCAGGGTGGCTTGTTTGGTACGCACGAAGGCGATCAGCGCGTCGAAATCCTCGACTTCCAGCAGACGCAGCACGGCGTTGGTCTTCTGGTCGGCGTGGATCATCAGATGCGCCTGCTCGATGCGCGAGACGGTCTGAGTCTTGGCAGCGATCTTGATGTGTTGCGGCTCACGCAGGTGCTTCTCGGCAATGGCACGAATCGAGTGCGGCAGCGTGGCGGAGAACAGCACGCTCTGGCGGCTTTCCGGCATGGCTTCGAAGATCACTTCGAGGTCATCCATGAAGCCCAGCTTGAGCATTTCGTCTGCTTCGTCGAGTACCAGGTACTGGATGGTCGACAGCACTTTCTCATCGCGACGCAGGTGGTCGACCAGACGGCCCGGTGTGGCAACGATAACCTGCGCGCCCTGGCGGATGGCCTTGAGCTGCGGGCCCATGGGCGCGCCGCCGTAGACGGCGACCACATTGAGGCCAGGCATCTGCTTGGAATAGGTTTCAAACGCGGTGGCGACCTGCAGGGCCAGCTCGCGGGTCGGCGCCAGAATCAGCGCCTGTGGTTCACGCTTGGTCGGGTCGATTTTCGACAGGATCGGCAACGCGAAGGCTGCGGTCTTGCCAGTGCCGGTTTGGGCCTGACCGATCATGTCCTGGCCGGCGAGGATCACCGGAATGGCCTGCGACTGGATGGGAGACGGCTCTTCGTAACCGACGGCGGTCAGAGCGGCGAGAATATTGGGGTGAAGTCCGAGCGCGGCGAAGCCGCCGATTTCCTGGGTCATGGGTCTGCCTCAAGTGCATCCGCAAAGACCCATGTTCCAAAGCTGCGCATGCCGTGTAAGACCTTTTGGGTCACCCTGGCAGCCTGGTCGGCGGGGATTTGCGAAAACGTGATGAAAGTGAATCGTCAAGGATAGTCCGCTGGGGACTGGCTGCCGGGTGTTAATTTCCCGGGCGAGTTGCACTACCTGAACGTGGCCAGAAAATTGGCCGGCGCGAACTATACCGGAAAATCCTGTCTCGGGTGCTGGTTTTTATCGATTGGCATGCATCCAACCGCTCAACGGCGCATCAAGTGGCCGGACGCAGCGCTTCGATCAGCGGCTGTAGCGAATAACCCAGGCGCGGCGCCAGCTCGCCCGCACGCATCTGCAGGCGTCCCATGTTCAAGCGTTGCTCGAGGTCAGCCGGGATCAGCAGTACCACGTTGCCCTCCTTCACCGGGCACTCCCAATAGTGTCGGTGATAGAGGCCACGCAGCAATGCCGCGCCAAGCGGCTTGCCGTCGTTGCCTGCCCATTGGTTGATGATCAGCCAACCACCTGGATTGAGCTTCTCGCGGCAGCGCTCGAGAAAGCGCCAGGCCAGATGCCCGACACCAGGCCCCTGGTCGGTGTACAGATCGAGAAAGATCAGGTCAGCGGTTTCCGCGCTGTCGAGCAGTTCGGTGGCGTCGCCGATGCGAATGGTCAGCCGTGGGTCATCGTCCAGACCGAGAAACTCCATGGCCAGGCGCGGTACGTCCGGGCGCAGCTCGATGGCCTCGACGTCCTCCAAGGGCAGGAACTTCAGGCAGGCCTGGGTCAGGTTGCCGGCGCCCAGACCAAGGAACAGTGCGGTTTCCGGCGCATCGTGGCACAGCGCGCCCAGCAACATGGCGCGGGTGTAGTCGTATTCCAGCCAGCTGGGATCGCCCTGGAACACGCAACTCTGCTCGATGGCATCACCAAACTCGAGAAAGCGGTAGGCGCCGATCTGCACCACACGGATCACCCCGAAGGCGTCGTGCACCTCGGCCAGCAGAACCTCGTCCTGCTGCTGCAACTCGTCGTCCGGCGGCAACCCTGGCATCGATACCTCTCCCACAGTGACATCCCGTACCACAAGAACCGGGCTAAAGGCGCCGATTGTCATTGAAGCAGCCGCCCCCGGTCACGCAATAATTCCAACACTTGCGCTGCTACTCATAACAATAACGAGGTTCGCCATGTACGCCATCATAGGTGCCGGCCCCATGGGCCTGTGCACGGCTCGGCAATTGAAGAAGCACGGTATCGATTTCATCGGTTTCGAGCTGCACAGCGACGTTGGCGGCCTGTGGGATATCGATAACCCGCACAGCAGCATGTATCACTCGGCGCATCTGATTTCCTCCAAGGGCACCACCGAGTTCCGCGAGTTCCCCATGCGTGCCGAGGTGGCGCCCTACCCGCACCACAGCGAGATGCGCCGCTACTTTCGCGACTACGCCAGGCAGTTTCGTCTCTACGAGCATTATCAGTTCGACACCCGCGTGCTACAGGTGCAACGCGAGCAAGATGGCTGGAAACTGATCAGCGAGCGCAACGGCGAGCAACGCGAATGGCGTTTCGACGGTGTGCTGATCGCCAACGGCACCCTGCATACGCCCAACCTGCCGCGCCTGCCTGGTGACTTTTCCGGCGAGTTGTTGCATTCGAATGCCTACAAGAGCGCGGATATCTTTGCCGGCAAACGGGTGCTGGTGGTCGGCTGCGGCAACTCGGCCTGCGATATCGCCGTCGATGCCGTGCATCGCGCCGCCTCGGTCGACCTCTCGGTACGCCGTGGCTATCACTTCCTGCCCAAGTTCATCCTCGGCAAACCCACCGATACCTTCGGCGGCGCGATCAAGCTACCGCGCCGTCTCAAACAGCTGGTCGACGGTCTGCTGGTGCGCGCCCTGGTCGGCAAACCCTCGCAGTACGGTCTGCCCGACCCGGACTACCACCTGTACGAGTCGCATCCGGTGATGAACTCGCTGGTGCTGCACCATATCGGCCACGGCGACATCCACCCTCGCGGCGATATCACGGCAGTGAGGGGGCAAAGCGTGACCTTTGCCAATGGCGAACAGGCCGAGTACGACCTGATCCTCATGGCCACCGGCTACAAGATCGACTACCCCTTCATCGCTCGCGACGAGTTGAACTGGCCGCAAGGTGCCGGTGCACCGCAGCTGTATCTCAACGTATTCCACCCCGAGCACGACGACCTGTTCATGCTCGGTATGGTCGAGGCCTCCGGCCTGGGCTGGCAGGGTCGTGACGAGCAGGCGGAGCTGGTCGCGCTGTATATCCGCCAGTCGCGGGCTGGCAGCCCCGCTGCTCAGGCCCTGCGCCAGACTATTCGTGCTCAAGCCAGCCAGCGCCTGGATGGCGGCTATCGCTACCTGCAACTGGAGCGCATGGCCTATTACGTGCACAAGGACAGCTATCGTAGACGCATAGCCGAACACAGCGCCGCGCTGCGCCGTGAGCTGGCCAACGATGGCGCACTCGCTGCGCAGGGGGCATGAGCATGGAACAGGTGAATATCGCCTTTGACCCCAGCAGCCTGGTGCTGATCAACCTGATCGTTGCGTTGATGATGTTCGGCGTCTCCCTGGACCTACGCGCCGAAGACTTCCGCCGCATCGCCCGCGCGCCCAAGGCCCCGGTGATCGGTATGCTGGCGCAATTCGTGTTGCTGCCGGCGCTGACCTGCCTGGCTTGCTGGGCCCTGGCCATCGAGCCGCAACTGGCGCTGGGCATGACCCTGATCGCTGCCTGCCCAGGCGGCAGCTTCTCCAACATCATGACCTGGATGGCTCGCGGCAACGTCGCGCTGTCGGTGAGCATGACCGCCGTTTCCAGCGTCGTCGCAAGCGTGCTGACACCGCTCAACTTCGCCCTGTACGCCTGGCTCAATCCACATACGCGACCCTTGCTGACGCAGATCGAACTGGACCCGCTGAGTTTGCTGCTGCTCGTGCTGCTGGTGCTCGGCCTGCCTCTGCTGGCTGGCATGTGGATCGGCCGGCGCTTCCCGCAACTGACACTGAAAGTGGAAAAGCCCCTGCGTCTGTTCGCCTTGCTGGTAATGCTCGGTTTCGTGGCGCTGGCGTTCAGCCGCAACCTCGAGCAGTTCACCCGACATTTCCATCTGTTCTTCTGGCTGGTAGTGGCTCACAACGCCCTGGCACTGAGCATTGGCTACCTCAGCGCACGCCTGAGCGGGCTGCCGGTGGCCGACCGCCGCGCCCTGACGCTGGAAGTGGGCATCCAGAATTCAGCGCTGGGCCTGGTGATCATCTTCACCTTCTTCCCGCAGGCCAGCGGCATGTTGCTGATCGCGGCCTTCTGGGGCTGCTGGCATCTGGTATCCGGCCTCAGCCTGGCCTGGCTGTGGTCACGCAGGCCGCCTGCAGCCGACGCGTTGCTGACGCCCTTGCCCAGCGCAGGAGAGCGGTGATGCGCGTGGTCCTGATTACCGGCGCCGCCAGCGGCCTCGGCTGGCAACTGGCGCGCGCTTGTCACGCACGTGGCGATGCCCTGCTGCTCACCGATATAGACGCCAGCGGCCTCTCGGCTCGCGCCGATGAATTGGGCAGCGAGCGCGTAATGGCCCTTGCTGGCGACATCACCGAACCCGAGCTGCATGAACGTCTGCTCGATGGCTGCCGGCAGCGCTTCGGCCGGCTGGACGTGCTGATCAACAACGCCGGCATCACCCACCGCTCGCCCACGCTGCGCACCGATCCAGCGGTGTTTCGCAAGGTCATGGCGGTGGACTATCACGCGCCGCTGGAACTGACCCTGGCCGCCCTGCCGCTGCTGCGTGAAAGCCGCGGCCAGGTGGTCGCCATCGGCTCCATGGCCGGCTGGATGCCGGTGCTCGGCCGTGCCGGTTACTGCGCCGCGAAAAGCGCCCTGGGCCAGGCCTTCGAGGTGCTGCGCGCCGAGATCGCCCGCGACGGCATCGGCCTGCTGATGGTCTATCCGAGCTTTCTCGATACGCCCATCGACCGCAATGCCCTGGGCGGCGACGGCAAACCGGCCGGCCATGCCCGCTCGACCATCGGCAAGATTCGCAGCGCCGACTGGATGGCAAGCCTGATTCTCGATGCACTGCAGCAGCGCCGCGAGCGCCTGTTCCCGGATCGTGGCAGCTGGCTGGCGAGCCTGCTCTGGCGCCTGGCACCGGCGCTATACCACCGCAAGATGAGCCAGCGCTTCGCCGGGGAGATCAGTTGATGGCCCTGGCGCCCTATGCCCTCGGCGGCTTCATTTTGCTGGCCTACGCCCTGGAAGCCGTTACTGGCTTTGGCAGCGTGGTCATCGCGCTGTCGCTCGGCGCATTGCTGCTGCCCATCGATCAACTGCTACCGATCCTGGTGCCGCTGAACATCTGCATGACCGGCTATCTGGTGCATCGCCACTGGCAGCAGATCGACCGCCGCCTGCTGCTTGGCACCCTGCTGCCCGGCATGCTTATTGGTACTTTACTCGGCTATTGGCTGCTGCCTTATCTGGACACCCAGGCGTTGAAGGTCGGCTTCGGTGCGCTGATCGTCTGGTTCGCCGGCCGCGAACTGTGGCGCCTGCGCCGGGCGAGCGCACTGCCGCAACGCCCGGCCTGGCTGACTCGCTGCATTACCCTGGCCGCAGGCCTCAGCCATGGCCTGTTCGCGTCGGGTGGCCCGCTGCTGGTCTACGGCCTGGCCGGTACCCAGCTGGACAAGGCGCGACTGCGCGCCACCCTGGTCACTGTCTGGTTCACCCTCAACAGCCTGCTCACCCTCGCCTTTCTGCTCGACGGCCGCCTGCTGCCGGCGCTGCCTCAGGTACTCACCTACGCCCCGCTTCTGCTGCTCGGGGTGTGGCTGGGCGAACGCCTGCACCGGCGCTTCGACGAGCGTCATTTCCGCCTCGCCATCTACATCCTGCTGTTGGTCACCGGCATCCTGCTGCTGGCGCCCTGGAGACTGCCATGAGCTACGACATCATCATCAACAACGGCCTTTACTTCGACGGCACCGGCGTGCCGGGGGCGATCCGCCATATCGGCATCCGTGACGGCAAGGTCGAGGTACTCAGCCTCAGCCCACTGGAGGGGGCCGGTTGCCCCGAGGTGATCGACGCCAAAGGCCAGTGGCTTACCCCCGGCTTCCTGGAGATCCACTCGCATTACGATGCCGAGGTGATCGCCGCACCAGCACTGAAGGAGTCGGTGCGCCACGGCGTCACCAGCGTGACCATCGGCTCCTGTTCCATCAGCATGGTGCTGGCCGACGCCGAAGACTGCTCCGACCTGTTCACCCGCGTCGAAGCGGTGCCGCGCGAGTACGTGCTACCGATCCTCCAGGAAAAGAAAACCTGGCGCGACGCCGCCGGCTATCGCGCCTTCTACGACCAGTTGCCGCTGGGCCCGAACGTCAATTCCTTCCTCGGCCATTCGGAGCTGCGCGTGGCGGTGATGGGCCTGGAGCGCGCCACCAGTCGGGTGAAGCCCAGCGAAGCCGAACTGGCGCGCATGGAACAGTTGCTCGAAGAGGCGCTGAACGCCGGGTGTATTGGCCTGTCGGTAATGACCACACGATTGGACAAGATGGACGGCGACCGCGCCTGGTCCAGCCCGTTGCCGTCGACCTTCGCTAGTTGGAAGGAGTTCTCCCGCCTGTTCGCCGTACTGCGGCGGCGCGGCGCGGTGCTGCAGGGCGCGCCGAACGCAGTGACCAAGGTCAACGTGTTCGCCTTCCTCTGGCAGGCCCATGGCTGGTTCAGGAAACCGCTGAAATGCACCATGCTGACGGCGCTGGATCTCAAGTCACAGCCGCTGCTGCATCGCTTCACTCGTCTTTCCGGCTGGCTGGCTAACAGGGTGCTGCGCGGCCACTTCCGCTGGCAGACCTTGCCGGCGCCCTTCACCCTGCGCCTGGAAGGACTCAACGTGAATGCCTTCGAGGAATTTGGTGCTGGCGAGATCCTGCGCAACATCAAGGACCCGGATGAACTCTACGCCAAGGTCAGGGAGCCGGCGTTCCGCGCCCTGTTCAAGAAACAGGTCAAAGCCGTGCTGACCAAGGGCCTGTGGCACCGCGACTTCTCCGATTGCTGGGTGACCGAATGCCCGGACCCCAGCCTGGTCGGCAAGAACTTCAAGCAACTGGGCCAGGCGCGTGGCCTGGATGCAGTAGACGCTTACTTCGAACTGGCCTGCCAGTACCGCGAGGCGCTGAAGTGGACGACCTGCTACGGCAACCAGCGCGAGGCGATCATGCGCAAGCTGCTGGCCAGCCCCTGGACGCACCCTGGCTTTGCCGACTCCGGCGCGCATCTGCGCTCCATCGCCCAGTACAACTTCCCGCTGCGTTTTCTCAAGTACGTGCGGGACGCCGAACTGGCCGGCGAGCCGTTCATGGAGCTGGGCAAGGCGGTGCGCCGCTGCAGTGGCGAGCTGGCCGACTTCATCGGCGTCGATGCCGGCTACCTGCGCGTCGGCGATCGTGCCGACCTGGTGCTGATCGACCCCGCCGGCCTCGATGACACCCTGGATGAACTGCACGAAGCGCCGATGGAGGTGCTGGGCCTGATGCGGGTGGTCAAACGCAACGATGCAGCGGTCGCGCTGACGATGATCAACGGTCGCATCGCCTATCGCCGCGGCCTGGAATACCCGAATGATCTGGGCAAGGCACAGCGCTACGGGCGCTTCCTGCCGGCGCGCGATGTATCGCCGCGCATGCGGCCTGCACGCGCATTCGAGCCCGCCCCGGCGTCATGAGCCAATACACGTACGAGCTGCGGGGCTTATCGGTTACCATGCGTCTCCGCCTGATCAACCGCTAGAGACGCAGCATGTCGAACGCCTGGAGCCCCGAAAGCTGGAGGGCCAAGCCCATCCAGCAGCAGCCTGAATACCCTGATGCCGCGCACCTGACTCGCGTCGAACAAACCCTGGCCGGCTACCCGCCGCTGGTGTTCGCCGGTGAGGCGCGCGAGCTGCGTCGCCAGTTCGCCGAGGTCACCCAGGGCCGCGCCTTCCTGCTGCAGGGCGGCGACTGCGCCGAGAGTTTCGCCGAGTTTTCCGCCGCGAAGATCCGCGACACCTTCAAGGTGCTGCTGCAGATGGCCATCGTCATGACCTTCGCCGCCGGCTGCCCGGTGGTCAAGGTCGGGCGCATGGCCGGCCAGTTCGCCAAGCCGCGCTCGTCCGGCAGCGAAACCATCGATGGCGTCACCCTGCCCGCTTACCGCGGCGACATCGTCAACGGCATCGGTTTCGACGTCGCCAGTCGCGTACCGGACCCGGAGCGCCTGCTGCAGGCCTATCACCAGGCCACCGCCAGCCTCAACCTGCTGCGCGCCTTCGCTCAGGGCGGCTTCGCCGACGTGCATCAGGTGCATCAGTGGAACCTCGATTTCATCGCCAACTCGGCGCTATCCGAGAAGTACCACCAGTTGGCCAATCGCATCGACGAAACCCTGGCCTTCATGCGCGCCGTCGGCATGGACAGCGCACCGCAGCTGCGCGAAGTCAGCTTCTTCACCGCCCACGAAGCGCTGTTGCTGAACTACGAAGAAGCCTTCGTCCGTCGCGACAGCCTCACCGGCCGCTGGTATGACTGCTCCGCGCACATGCTGTGGATCGGCGACCGCACCCGCCAACTGGACGGTGCGCACGTCGAATTCATGCGCGGCATCGAGAACCCCATCGGCGTCAAGGTCGGTCCGAGCATGGACCCGGACGAGCTGATCCGCCTGCTCGACACCCTCAACCCGGACAACGATCCGGGCCGCCTCAACCTGATCGTGCGCATGGGCGCTGACAAGGTCGAAGCGCACTTCCCGCGCCTGCTGCGCAAGGTCAAGGAAGAAGGCCGCCAGGTGCTGTGGAGTTCCGACCCGATGCACGGCAACACCATCAAGGCCAGCAGCGGCTACAAGACCCGCGACTTCGCGCAGATCCTCAGCGAAGTCCGGCAGTTCTTCGCCGTGCACCAGGCCGAAGGCACCTACGCCGGTGGCATCCATATCGAGATGACCGGGCAGAACGTCACCGAGTGCATTGGCGGTTCGCGCCCGATCACCGAGGACGGCCTATCCGACCGTTACCACACCCACTGCGACCCGCGCATGAATGCCGACCAGTCCCTGGAACTGGCGTTCATGATCGCCGAAACGCTGAAGCAGGTACGCCGCTGACGAGCCGCGCCCTGGCCAGGGGGCCGGG
>JBLUOL010000168.1:0-10121 GCA_048065775.1 Pseudomonas sp. GW6 | reverse complement strand
TAGTACGCCAGGCGCCGTCTGCCGATATGGCTGAGGCACCGCTGGCTAGTAGCGCTGCGCTGGCGCCCATGGCCGAACTGGTGATCCGGAGCGAACCACGCGAGGCGCTGCTGCGTCTGCTGCAGCTGCGCAAGGCGGGTGAGCAGGAGGAGGCGCAGCGGTTGCTGGAGCAGCTAAAGGCCGACTATCCACAACTGGATATCGAGGCTGAGCTCGCTCATCTGGCCACCGAGCCGTCGCGTGAATAAGGCACCGAGGTAAAGGTCATGTAAGTCGGCTTGTCAGGCGCGCCCAGGCGGAGGAGCATGGGCGCGTACTGATCGAGCTACCCTTGTCCCATGATGCGTAAGTCCATTCTTCTATTGCTGTGCCTGGGTTGGCTGAGCGCCTGTGAGCGTGAGCCGGAACCCGTTGCACAGCAGCCCGCGCCAGCGCCGGCAGTGGTCACAGCAACTGCGCCCGTTGCCGAGGTCGCCAAGCCAGAGCCTGTCGAACCAGCACCGCCTGCCAAGGTGGTCGAAAGCAAGCCCGTGCCCGCCGCCAAACCGCCCGTCGTCGCCAAGCCCAAGCCTGTTGTAGCGCCACAGCCCAAGCCGGTGGAGCCTGAATCGAAACTGGCATTGGATCTGAGCGTGCCGCAGGAGCTGTTCGAGCAGGCGCTGGAAAGCGAAACCCGCGAGGATCTCTCTCCCTTGCTGCCGCCGCTGTTTGGCGAGAAACCCGAAGTCCAGAGCCCGTTCCAGATCAGTGGTCGGCTGATCAGCAACGAACGGGTCGACGACTACTGGGACTCCATCGAAGGCGCTGAGCTGCAGTTCGAGTTCAAGCAGTAAGTCTTCTGCGAGCCGACTGCTCCGGCCAATAGACATGCTCGAGGCAAATTGCGGGCTGACACGAAGCCGCTCGGGCGGTGTGTTGCTATTATCGCGGCCTCTCACCTGAATTGCTGGCAAAGGAGTGCCGAATGTCTTCCAAGACTGATGAATACGATTGCCCCGCTCAGGATAGAGTGGTCTTCGCCTTGCTGGCGCTCATTGTTCCACTGCTTTCAGGAATCTTCCTGCCCTGGTGGAGCGTCGTGTGGCTGATCGTGTCGATGTTCTTTGCCATCGCGATCATCGCGCTTTCGGGATACCCGAAAGTGGCCAAGCAGTTGCCCGCTCCTTTGTTCACGCTGCTCATCGGCTTCGGATTTCAGCTATGGGGTGAGGTTTCCGGTTGGCTGGGCTTTCTCGTCGGACTTTTCGTATTCCTGTTCGGCAGCATACATACGATGTTATGGGCGCAGTTTCTCAGGCTCGACAGCTACGGCGCCAAGCACGGCGTCAGTCTGCGTTTTCAGGGCCAGGCCCCGGCTTTGGTGGTCGCTCCCCGTTCACGCTACCTTCCAAAAGATGGCACCGCCTGGCAGGACACATCCACGGATGGTTTCGCCTGGGTAATAGACGGTCGAGTGACCCAACAGCTCCAAGTGGGTGTCGATCAGTGGTCGCCCCGTATCGTTGTCCGCACGGCCGAGGACTCTTCTTCGTCCATTGAGCTTCCTACCGCTTCCCGATCCACGGCTCAGGAGCTGCAACGTCAGGGCGAAGTTGATTGCAACGGCCATCTGATATTCCGCTCACCGCAGGGCGGCCATATCCTCCGTGGTGAGCCATGCACCGAGGTGGATGGCCAAGGTGGGGCCGGCTATAGCTTCTGGCTGGATGAAAAACCCACGGGGCTGGTGCTCGAGCAGGACGCCTCGGTGCTGTGGAGCGAAGACGATCAGGCGCTTGTCTGTCGCGCGCGTGTCGAGAGCCAGCCGGTGGAGGAAACCGCTACCTGGCTGTGGCGAGCAGCCTCCGGTTGGCGACCGCTGGAGGAGCCCTGGCAATCGCTCGTCGACGAACCCGTGCTGGAGTGGAGCACGCCCTGTCGTCTGGAGGATGAGCGTCTCTTCTACGAAGCGCTGATGCATGGGGCGGAAACGGAAAAGCCTATGGCTCTGACACTGTGCATCGAGCTGGAAGGGGAGCATGCGGGCGCCTTGTCGCTGCAGCTGCCGTCGATGCAAGGTGGCGCGCAACCCTGCCTGAACCTGCTGCGCAAGAGCCGCGATGGCCGTCGCCATGCCTTTGCCTGCCATGTCGGCGCCTGGCGGTTGCCGGGGCAATGGTGTCTCGATCACCGCGTTTCGGACTGCGGGCGTTATCTGGCCTTGATCGCCTTTGCCGAGGCGCCCGCCGTTCCGCATCAACTGGTTGTGGCTGATGTGCTGGCGCGGCGCCTGCTGAGGCTCGACGAGCCGCTGCTGATCGCCGGGCTGCAGGCGTTCGAGGACGGCGTCATCAGCCTGCAGCAGATAGTCGGCAGGCAGGCCAGTGCCGTTGGTGCGGGTCCCTTGCCGCGCCTCGAGGCGCTGGCGCCGGCAGCGCAACAGGCCGACGCCTTCGTTGCGGTTGGCCGCTTGCATCATCGGACCGTGCAGGTGGCGGTCGATGCCTGGTCGTTGCGTCTGCTGCCAAATTGGCGTCTGGAATGGCGCCCTGTGCCTGCCAGCTCTCTGGGCGATTACCTGCTCGCTGCGCCCGGTGCAGGCGATGCCGCCTGGCTGTTCGGACTGGACAGAGAAATGCGCGAAGGGAGCGGGCCTGTACCGGGTGGTGCCTGTGTCCTGACCGCCTCCGGTTGTGGCGTTGCGGATCTGGCACCCTCGATGGTCTGGTCGGCGGACGGCCGTTATCTGGCGCTGAGTCGCCGGGTGATCAGCGAGGAGACCATAAAGTGGCACCTGTTGCTGCTGGATACCCGGGAGCACACGCTGCGCCACAGTGCTCAGCCTCTGCCTACGATGCCGTGCTTCGAGGCATTCGATGCCGCCGGCCTGCACGTCAGTGGTGTCGAGCACGAGGTGCAGTTGATCACGATGGAGACGTTGCTGGCACTGCCCCGACAGATGCTGATCCGCAGTGGCGATGTCTGGCTGCCTGCCGAACAGCTTAGCGATGCGGTGCACTGGCAGCGCCTGGACAGCGCACACTTGCAGAGCTGGCGCGCGCCTGGGATCGAGACATCTCGGGCGTAGCGTTTTGCTCAGAAACGATAGGCCTGCCGTGCGATGGCCGCATGCAGCTCGTCATCCAGCGGCTGGAAGCTCGCCGTGCCGGGCAGGCGCACGTAGAGCGGCCCATCGACCCGGCTCGGGTCGTAGCTGGCCTGCTTGAGGTCGGTCTTCTTGTACTTGAAGGTGCCGGTGGTCTCCACCTCGCCGAGCAGGCGCACGAACAGCGGCGCGGCGTAGGCCGGCAGTTCACGATCCAGGTGCGTGGCCAGCGCGGCGCCGTCCAGCACAAAGCCAGGCGCCAGGCGCAGCGCGGCCATGCCGCAGCGACCGTTGGTGCCGGGAATCTCCACGCCGTAGACCACCGCATCCTCCACTCCGGGGAAGGCCCCGAGCACGTTTTCCACTTCGGTAGTGGAGACGTTCTCGCCTTTCCAGCGGAAGGTATCGCCGAGGCGGTCGACGAACTGGGCGTGCTTGCAACCGATGTCTCGCATCAGGTCGCCGGTGTTGAACCAGGCGTCGCCCTTCTTGAACACGTCGCGCAGGATCGCTGCCTCGCTCTTGGCCGGATCGGTGTAGCCGTCGAACGGCCATTTGGCGCTGATCTCGCTGATCAGCAGGCCTGCTTCGCCCTTGTCAGTCCTCTGCAGAAAGCCCTTCTTGCCGCGCAGCGGCCGATCGTTCTCCAGGTCGTAGCGGACGATGGCGTAGGTAGCCGGTGTGTAGCCGACGGTATTGTCGAAATTGAAGACGTTGGTGAAGCCGATATTGCCTTCGCTGGAGGCATAGAACTCGGTGATCTGCTCGACGCCGAAACGCTGCTTGAACTCGGCCCAGATCGACGGCCGCAGGCCATTGCCGATCATGCAGCGCAGGCTGTTGCCCTGTTCGGCCGGGTGTACGGGCTGGTTGAGCAGATAGCGGCACAGTTCGCCGATGTAGCCGAAGCAGGTGGCCTGGTAGCGCGCCACGTCGCTCCAGAAGGCGCTGGCGGAGAACCTGCGGCGCAGGGCGATGGCCGCACCGCCGGCCAGCACCGCGCTCCAGCAAACGGTGACGGCATTGTTGTGGTAGCAGGGCAGGGTGAGGTAGAGCACGTCGCGTTCGTTCAGGGTTAGGCCGGAGTGACCGAAGCCACCGTAGGCCTTGATCCACTTGCCGTGGCTCATGATCGAGGCCTTGGGCAGGCCGGTGGTGCCGGAGGTGTAGATCAGGAAGCAGGCGTCCTTCATGCGTACGCGCTGGCTGTCCGGCGGGTTGTCCTCGGCCTGGCCGGCGGCCAGTTGCATGAGGTTGAGCCAGCCGTCCGGCGCCTGGCCGGGATCACGTAGACAATCCTGGTCGGCGATCCAGTAGAGTTTGGCCTGCTGGTTCTTCAGTTGCGCGGCGATTTCCTCGAAAGCGCCTAGCAGTTCGTCGCCGATCACCAGAAAGCCGGGGTTGACCAGGTTGAAGCTGTGCGCCAGCACCTTGCCGCGCTGGGTGGTGTTGATCAGCGCGCCGACCGCGCCGAGCTTGCTTAGGGCTGCGAGGATTGCCAGCAGCTCCAGGCGGTTATCCAGCATCACCGCGACCACATCGCCATGACCGACGCCTTCGGCCTTGAACGCCCAGGCCAGGCGGTTGGCCCAGGCATTGAAAGTGCGATAGCTGAGCAGGCGATTTTCATCCATCAGCGCCGGGCGCTCGGGGTGGCGTTCGGCGGCGCGTTGTAGCGCCCAGGCCAGCGACAGGTTTTTCTCGCGGTTGCGGATGCCGGCGTAGTACAGGCCACGCAGCATGCGCGGCACGCGCGGCAGGTGCTGCGGCAGGTGGGCCAGGAAGCGAAAGGGAGAAATCAGATCGGCTTGGCTCATGGGGCTCGCACTTGGCTGTTATGGATTGGGGGCGAGTTCTGACTCTAGTCAGCGTGGCGCTTACCAGCCATGGCCCTGGCGCGCGCTTCGGTGGGCAGATCGGCGAATTGCGTAGCTATCGTCGTTTAGAAATCGTGTGAGCCCGGTTGCCAGGCCTCGATATGCTCCCAAAGGGCAGGCCAGTCTTGCGCCCAGCAGCAGCGATGATCATAGCCACGTACTACCTTGCGCTGCGCGCGGTGGCCGGGAGGGTAGCTCGCCAGGAACGCTTCGGTTAATTGAGGGGGAATAATGCGATCTTCATCTCCTACTAGGTGAAACTGTTCAACATTCGCCAAACGCGCACGCAGGACCGCAGTGTTTAATGAACCGTTCAGGGCGGAGATTCGATGGTGATGGGTCCAGGCGGCATGATCGAGGTTGCCGGCAATTGTGACGATGCGCTTCACATCGTGACGCCGCGCCGCTAGGAGCAATGTCAGGGCTCCACCGCCTGAGTAGCCGATGAGCACCAGACGTCGAGCGCCAGCTCGGTCTTTCAATTGGTCAACAGCCTGATCAAGACTGTGTACCACTTCTTCTGCGAAGCGGGCGTCAGTCCAGTAGCGTCTTTGGCAGGGTGGGCGAGAGGCATCCAGATACTGGCAGGGGCGGCCCAGATAGGCAGCGTTGCCTCGGGGTTGCGCCAATGCCAGGCGCAGGGCAATCGGGTCGAGAGGGGTCGGGTCACTGGAAGGTTGGCGAGCGCTGATCCAGGCAAAGCCATCACCCTCCAGATAGATCGTCAGCTCATCACCTCTGGTCTGAGGCGCAAAGGCCTGCAGGCGAAATGCACCGCCCTGCAGTTGCAGAGCCTGCCAGTTCTGTTGGTGCGCGAACATGGATGCTTGCTGGTGCCGCTCGCCCGGGCTGGGAAAGGAGGTGCAGGCTGCCAGCAGTAGTGTTCCTGCCAGAAGGAATAGGGGGCTCAGGCGCATGGATGAATATCTACCTCAACTGACCGAGCTGTTTGCAGATGGAGCGGGGTTTCCTAAGGTAGTGCGCGCCGTCGTTTCATCTTGCTCATCGGTGCTGAGCGCCAACACGCAAAGGCCACGGCATTGGGCGTGGCCTTTGTGTCGCGACGCAGTGCTCAGAAGGCCCAGCGTGCTTTCACTGAGGCACCCTGGTTGGTGAAGTCGCTACGCGCCTCTGCATCGTAACGCAGGCTGACTTCGGTGCCTCCGCTCAGGGTGTGGGTCAGACCCAGTCCGGCGCGGGCTAGCCAGGGCTCCAGGTCCAGCCCTTGGGTTCTGAAGGCGGCGCCGGGTGCGCCAGCGTAGGTGGACGTGATTGTGCCGTTTTCGTCGATCACGTCGTAGCCGGCACCGAGGTTGGCACTGAGCAGGGTGGCTTCGCTCAAGGCGTAGTTGAGTTTTCCGTCGATGCTGAACAGCAGCTCTTCGGTGTCGTTGCTGTCTACGTCCAGATCAAGAGCGCCAGCACCTTTCTCATGATACGAATCAGTACCTATCCACGTATAGTCCGCGCGGGCCGAAGGCACGAAGGTCAACTGTTCGGACAGGTGCATGTTGTGACCGATGCCAATGCCAGCATGGACGTTGTAGCCGTTGTAGTCGGCGTGGGCAGTGGCATCTGCGAAAGGCATGTGGCGCTTGCTTTCGTTGCGGTTCTGCCCGGCGTCCAGCTGGAAGTTCAGCTCGGTATCGGCACTCAGGGCGTAACTGCCGTAGCCAATCAGTTGGAACGTATCGATCTGGGCGCTTTGCGGGGCAACCCGCGAGTCGCTGTCCAGGTCGGTCTGTGCGTAAGCGAATGCCAGGCCAAGCCGGGTGGTCTCGGAAACGGCCGTATCGGCACCGATAGCCAGGCCCTTGGTGTTGGCGTCGTAGCCAGAGATACCGCTACGTTCATTTTGCTCGGCCCAGGAACCAAAGGTCTTGATCCAAAGATTGCCGTTGCTTAGAGCGTCACCCGAAGACAGGCCACGATTGCTGTCCTGGTGGGCCTGAATCACCCGGTTGATACCGGCCAATGTGCTGCTAGCAGCACTGGTGGCGCTGCCAGCGACAGTGGGCATGGTAGAGGTGACTGCGTTGGAGACCTCCTGCTCGCTGGTCAGGCCGATGAAGTTGGACGCCAGCTCACCAGTCGGATCTTCGGCTAGTACGTTATCGAGCACCTGGGCCGCTTCTTGTGCCGGGTTGTTGCCGGTATTGATGACGCTGTCCAGCACGCCGGCAGTTTCGGCCTTGGCCAGTGTCAGATCGACGGTATTGCCGTCCTTGACTGCGCCGAAGTTGAAGAGCAGGGAGTTGTCGCTGACGGCAAAGGTACCGTCACTGATCAGGTTGTTGGCGCTGAGTACATCGTTGAGTGTGCTGGCCGTGAAGGAGTAGCCGGGATTGCTGACGTCCACCATGATCTTGGCATTGCTGAGCAAGGTAGCTGTGCCGTCTACCACCAGCTTGCCGTAGGAGTTGTCATCCGCCACGCCAATTTTCAAGGCGCCGCTGCTGGCCTGATTGTAGTCGCCATAAATGGTGCCGGTGACGCCCGCAGCCAGGCTAAGGGTTCCCGCGTTGCTGAAGCCGCTGAAGGCAAAGATGCCGTCGTCCATCGTGCTGGAAGTGCTGAGGCCTGCGCCCATCTTCAGAGTGGCACCGTTCTCGATTACAAAGCGGTCGACGGCGATGGCATTTTCACTGCTGAAAACTGCGCCTGACTTGAGGGTGAACAGGCTGTTCCCAGCATCAACGTCGCCCACCAGGCGTGCAGTATTGCCCGTGATGTTGATTGCGGAAATACCACTGAAACTCAGGTCGCTGATTGCGTATTGAATTCCGGAGATGGTGCCACTGTTATCGATGGCACCGATGGCGCTGTCATAGACCTGAATGCCCGCCAGGGTGCCACTGATGGTGCCACTGTTGCTGACTGAGTCGATGGTCGTGCCGGTATCAATACCGATGCCGACACCATCAGTACCGATGCCGCTGATGGTGCCGCTGTTGACGATGGTGCTGATACCCACATCTCCGGTCGCCAGGATACCGGTACCTCCGGTGATGGTACCGGCGTTGTTGAGGCTATCGAGCGTCACCGTTTGCATCAGACCATCCAGGGTAATACCGACAAAGGAACCCTCGATGGTGGCGCCTGCCAGGTTGCTGATGCTGCTGCCGCTGGCTTGTAGATAAATGCCGGAACCGTCCAGGTAGTAGGTACCGCCGGTATTGCGGATGATCCCGGCATTGCTGATGCTGCCGAAACCGGAATCGCTAAAAACGGCTGACTCATTGGCTGTGGTGATGCTGCCGGATTCGCTCACGGTCAGACTGTCATTGCCGTACAGATAACAACTGTAGGATTCGTTGCCGCTGATGGTGTTATTGCCAGCCCCGCAAATAGCCGGGACAGCCTGTACTGTTCCAGCGGTCGTCAGGGCAAGGACTACACCTGCGAGCTTGAGTGCGCCGCCACTGCGCTTGCCGTGCAGGTTGGCATGTTCATCGGCAACGACGAACGTATTGCGGGTAAAGCTCCAGACGATACTAAAAGCTTTGTTCATGACTGCTCCCTGCGCTGCCTGGCAACTGCCAGGCGAGCGATGCGACGCGTTTTTATCAGCGGTACGGCGGGAGGGTTCAGATTGCACTTCCCTGCATACGGCTTCCTGACATGCCAGGCATGTGATGGCATTGTGCCTGACTTCTTTTGGGCGCACATTCGGTATTTGCTGCAGGCCCGATGAGCAGCCGAAGATTGACTCAATCGACGAACAGATCCGGTATCAGGCTGCCGCCAGCAGGATCGAAACGGTATTGCTCGAAATCGGTGACGCCCCGTTCGCGCAGGATGTCCTCGTCGATCAGCAGGCGTCCGGTGAGGCTGCGTCCTTCGCTACTCAGGATCGCATGCGCCGCGTCGGCCATGATCGCCGGAGTGCGTGCCCGCTTGAAGGCGTCGCGGCTGCCTAGCTCGAACTCGATGGCGGCGGTGGCGATCATGGTCTTCGGCCACAGCGAGTTGACGCTGATGCCGTACTTCTTGAACTCCTCGCTCATGCCCAGGGTAAGCATGCTCATGCCGTACTTGGTGACGGTGTAGGGGCCGTGCTGGGCGAACCACTTGGCGTCGAGGTTGAGCGGTGGCGACAGGTTGAGAATGTGGCCGCTGGGGCTCTGTTTCAGGTAAGGCAGCGCTGCCTGGCTGCAGACCATCACCGCGCGGGTGTTGATCTGGTACATCAGGTCGAAGCGCTTGGGTTCGAGCTTCTCCACGCCCACCAGCTTGATCGCCCCGGCGTTGTTGACCAGCGCATCGATACCGCCGAAATGCTCGGCGGCCTGGGCCATGGCGACCGCCACTGCCTGTTCGTCACGCACGTCCAGCTGCAGCGCCAGCGCCTTGCCGCCAGCGGCTTCGACCTCGGCGGCGACGCTGAAGATGGTACCTTCCAGTTTCGCGTGCGGCTCGGCGCTTTTGGCCGCAATGACGATGTTGGCGCCATCGGCGGCGGCCTTGAGGGCGATTTCGCGGCCGATGCCACGGCTGGCGCCGGTAATGAACAGGGTCTTGCCGGAAAGTGACATGGGCGTGCTCCTTCTTGTTGTCATGGGACTGTGGGAGGGGCCGGGCGGCGATCCGCTTTAGCCGCGAGCATTGTTCATCGCGGCTAAAGCCCCTCCCACTGTGATGTGGTCAAATCTCGGCGGCTTCGATTTCCACCAGCAACTGGCGGTTCTTCACCTGGTCGCCCTGGCTCACGCCGACGCTGCGAACGATGCCATCGACGCCAGCCTTGAGCGGGTGCTCCATCTTCATCGCTTCAAGCACCACCAGCAGTTGCCCCTTGCTCACGCTGGCGCCCTCGGCGATCAGTACGTCGACGATGGCGCCATCCATCGGTGCCTTCACCGCGCCGCTGCTGGCGGTGTTCTGGCCGCCGGCCGGTTCATGGGTGACATCAACCAGTTCCAGGTTGCCGTGCTCGCCATACAGCCACAGGTGCTCGCCTTCGATGTGGTAGGCCTGGCGGCGCCGTACGCCGTCCAGCTCCAAAGTCAGCCAGCGGCCGTCGCTGGCCAGCAGGCGCAGGGACAGCTGTTCCTCACCCCGGCGCACGCAAAGGTGCGCTTGGGCGCCGCTGGCGAGCACGTCCAGCTCCACGGCGTGCTTGTGCTCGCCCAGCTTGAGGACGAAGCGCCAGGGCGCAC
>JBLUOL010000167.1:0-10146 GCA_048065775.1 Pseudomonas sp. GW6 | reverse complement strand
TGGTACTTCCAGCGCACCGGGTCGTGCAGGGTGTGGGTGCGCGCGTTGCGCCAGTAGCGGTCGAGACCGAACTCGGCCAGGGTGGCGCGGCTGCCGGCCAGTTCCAGCAGCTTCTCGCTGGCCTGGAGGCTGATTTCGGTTGTGAGCGCTTTGGCTTCGGCCACCGCAATGGAGGCGCGGGCGGCAGCGTCGGCATCGATGGCGCTTGCAGCGACCTCATCGAGCACGCGCCCGGCCCTGTGCAGCAGCGCTTCGGCGGCGTGCAGTTCAACCTGCAGGCGGCCGACATCGGCGATCACGTAGGGGTCGTCACCAGCACGCTCGACCTTGGCGTCGATCCACGGGCGAGCCTTATGCCGCACGAAATCCAGCGTGTCGCGCAGCGCGCCGTCGGCTATACCCAGATCGATGGCGGCCTGGATCAACTGAGAGAAAGCGCCCTGGATGCTCGGTTTGTCGGCCAGCGGCCAGAGCGGGATCAGGTTGTTCTCGTCGACTTCCACCTCGTTGAGCAGCACGGTGCCGCTGGCAGTGGTGCGTTGGCCGAAGCCGGACCAGTCGTTGACGATGCGCAATCCGGCGCGCCCGCGCTGGATGAAGGCCAGCCAGGGGCGGCCCTGTTCGTCCAGCGCCTTGCTGGCGATCCAGTGGGCGAAGAGGGCGCCGGTGGAGTAGAACTTCTCGCCGCTGAATAGCCAGCGACCGTCACGTTTCACCAGGCGTGCCTGGATATCCAGGGTGTGTTTGCTGCCCCGTTCGGGGCCGCCGTTGCCGATGCGCCAGCCGGCCAGCACGCTGGCGAACAGGCGCTGCTGTTGCTCAATGTTGGCGCCGGCTTGCAACAGGCCGAGGAGGCCGAACTGATTTTGTGGGATCTGGCCCAGGGCCGGGTCGACCGCGGAGATGATGCGGAACACTTCGGCGATGGTCACGTAGGACAGCTGCGGGCCGCCGAAGGTGCGCGGCACGGCGATGCTGCCGAGGCCACTGGCGGTGAAACGCTCCACCAGTTCCCAAGGCAGGCGGCGTTCACGGTCGCGCTGGATGACTTCTGTCTGCGCCGCTTCTGCCAGGGCCTGTGCGGCCTGCAGGGCTTCGGCGTCGGTGCTGAGAATGGCGGCAGGATGTAGCGCAGGGGCGACGTCCTGGTCGCTGTCCTCAAGGGTAATCGGACTGGTCATGCAAACCTCATCTTGTGGATGTGCGCGCAACGGCACCGAGATGAGGGCGCAACGGAGCGGCGGGAATATCGAGGCTCCGGTGGTCCGGTTGTTTATACCTTATTGGTTTTAAATATTAAAAATAAATACGATTTTAGAATATGAATGTGTCGGAAAGTTAGGTGATAAATGCCCGATGCGTGGATGGTCCGGCCTGAACCTTTCAGATCATTGATGGGTGGTATGCCCGGGCCGCTTGGCGAATAATCTGCGCCTCGTCGTACCCAGCCAGCAGAGATCGTCATGAGCGCTACGCTACCGCCCCTCGTTCTGTCCATTCAGTCGCATGTCGCCTGGGGCCATGTCGGCAATGCTGCTGCGGTGTTTCCGTTGCAGCGGTTGGGCTTCGAGGTGCTGCCGATTCACACCGTACAGTTCTCCAACCACACCGGTTACGGCCAGTTTCGCGGCCAGGTGTTCGGTGCCGAGCATGTACGCGAGGTGCTGTTGGGGCTGCGTGAGCGTGGGGTGCTGCCGCGCCTGGCGGCGGTGCTGTCCGGTTACCTGGGCGATGCCGATACCGGGCGGGTAATCCTTGAAGCGGTGGGCGAGATTCGTCAGCACAACCCGTCACTGCGTTACCTGTGCGATCCGGTGATGGGCGACGTCGGGCGCGGCGTGTTCGTCAACCCGGCGATTCCCGATTTCCTCCGTGATCAGGCGATTCCCTTCGCCAATATCATCACGCCCAACCAGTTCGAGTTCGAACTGCTCACGGGCTCTAAACCGGCCAATTTGCAGGAGGCGGTGAAAGTCGCCCGGCAGTTGCGTGGTCGAGGCCCTGACGTGGTGATCGTCACCAGCCTGTCGACGCCGGATATCCCTGAAAGCGAATTGGGCACGCTGGCGGTGAACGGCGAGGGCGCCTGGCTGGTGAGCACCCCGCGCCTGGCGCTGCATCCATTGCCCAATGGCATGGGCGATGTGTTCTCGGCCACGTTGTTGGGCCGGTTGCTGGCCGGGCAGGCGTTGCCACAGGCTCTGGAGCTGGCTACCGCAACGCTCTACGCCTTGGTCGAGCAGACTGCGGACGGCGCGCGCGACCTGCCGCTGGTCGCCGCGCAGGAGCAGATCGTGGCGCCGGGCAAGCGCTTCGTCGCACAAACCCTGGCCTGAACCACGTTCGTCGGAATGACGGTGATTTCAATGTGATATCGCCTTATTCTTTTGCCTGCGGTCCACATTCTGATGTCGTGACCGTTTCTACGGATGGATTTTGACCTTCACCGCAGCAGGCCATCCTTACCGTAGACCGTCATCATGTCGTTTCACCGATTTCTTGCCTTGTTCGTGGCCTCCGCGTTGTGCGCCACTGCCAACCTTTCTCTTGCTGAGCAGATCAGCGGGCAGTTGCAGATCAGTCTGACCATTCTCAAACGCTGTGAAGTCTCTGCGCGCAGCGACGATTTCGCCGTACAGCTGACGGGGCATGGGTGCGAGCATGCCGCTTACCAGGTCCGTGATGGCAACGAGCGCACCTTGCCGGTGGTGCGCGAGGCCGAGGCTGGGACCATTCCCTTCCACGCCCTCGAGAATGCCGGCTCGACGCTGGTGATCTACTGGTAAGGCTTCAGTAGTTGATGATCAGCAACACGTTGTCGGTATAGACGCCCACCGGCGCGTTAGCTTGCCCGGGGTCGAGAATCGCCTGGTAGTTGAAGCTCTGTGAGTTGCCCGTGCCGCTGGCCGTCAGCGGTGAGGCGGCGTTCCAGATCAGGCTGCTGCCGCTGTAGTAGAGGTTGTAGCGAATGAACTGGCTACCATTAGTCAGGCGTCGCCAGGGCGCCTGGTAGTTCTGCCCGTTGTCGAAACTCAGCGTGTAGCCCTCGGTGTTGGTGCAGGTCACGGCGAAGGTGCGTTGCTGCGCGCTGAACTGGCTGATCAGGGCGTTGGCGCCAAAGTCCACGTTGGGCAAGGTATCGACGCGGCAGGCTTTGCTGACCACCAGGGTGACGGTCAGTGTGGCGAGTGACCCTGTGCCCCAGTTGGTGGGGGCACCGCAGATCACGACACAGCTTTGCGTCAACCCGGGGCTGCGGTTCCAGGCGCAGATATTGAGCGCGCCGACTGTGCAGATCGCCCAGTCCCAGCGCAGGGTGATGGTGGCGGTGTAGGTGCCGGCTGGCACGTTGGGGCCGGGGTTGGTGCGGAAATACAGGCCGATGGCGGTGGAGTTGCCACCGAGGGCGAGCAGGTTGATTGCACCGAGCTGTTGCGGCTGGCCGGCTACTAGCGCCTGGTTGTAGCCGGCGTCCTGAAACACCTGAAAAGGAATCTGATTGCCCTGGCCGTCCTGCAAGGCCAGGGTGCCGGGGTTTTGCAGCGTGACCCGAACGTATGCACCCGCCAGTACCTGAAGTAACCCCGGACAGGCCAGGCCGGCGCCGGCTGCTGCTTGCTGCTGCGTGGTGCGCAGACTCAGAGAGTTGGTATTGCCCAGATTGACCGAGCCACCTGCATAGGTGCTGCAGGCATAGGTCGGCATGCTCACCAAGGTGCCGCACAGCAGGAGTGCGTAAATCAGCCGGCGGATCATGGCTGACCGTCCTCCTGCAAGCAGGTGATGGGGCCGACCACGGCCATTTCCACGGCGCTGTCGTCCAGCGAGAAGTGGCTGCTGCAACGGCTACCATCGGCCAGAAGTACCTCCAGTTGGTTGTCCTTCGCCAGCCCTTCGAAATACAGCTGGCCGTCCCAGCCGATATAGGTGCGTCGACCGCTGGGACGATGCAGCACCTGGCTGCCGCGGGGCAGTGGTTGTCCCAGGCCGTCGACCAACTGGATGCTGGCTGACAGGCTCATCACCATGGGGAAGGCGAGCAACGCACCGCTGCCCTGGTGCACGGCGATGCGCTTCTGGGATTCCGACAGTTGCAGGTTGCTCGGTAGATTCAGCAGGTCGACTTCGTACTGGCCGGGGTAGTAGGACGGCACCCAGGGCACCAGCAGATAACCCGCCGAGTCGGTGCGGCCCAGCAGCTGATGTTCGTAGCGCACGGGCACATCTGAATAGCCCTCGGTGCTGACCAGCACGAAGGCGTCATCGATCCGGTTGCTGGCGAATACCTGGCTCTGCATGGCAACCAGCGAGCCGCTGACGCCGCCCCATCGGGTGGTGATGCCGTCGTTCTGGTAGACACCTGCCTGCACCTGGGCATGCTGGGTGCGCCAGGTCAGGTCGGCCTGGCGGTATTCATTGTCGCCGTCGGCATAACCAAGGTTCCAGCCCAGACCACCGTCGCTGGGTGGGTTGCGGCTGTAATTGGCGCGCGCGCGCTGGTTGCCGTTGCTGTCTCGCTCCACGCCTGTGGTCAGGGTGGAGTACAGGTCGAACGGGATGACCAGCTGTGCCTGGATGGCGTGCGAGGCGTCGTCCAGTTGACGGTTGAGGGAGAGAAAGAAGCTGGCGCTGCCCCACAGGCTGCGTGACCAGGACAGGTTGAGCAGACGTGTGCGCTGCCCACTGTGCTCTTCGCTGGCGAAGTAGCCGATGCCGAATGAGCCGAGCCCCTCCGGGCTGAAACTGAAGGTCAGTTGGTCGAGGATCTTGCTCAGCGGGCCGCCGGCCAGGTCGTTGTCCAGTGCATGCGCGACGCTTAGGTCGGCATAGTCCGAGGTGCGTTGGATGCGCTGCGCGGTGATACCGAAGCGACGCGCATAGTAGCTGTAGCCAAGGCTGTACTGTTGGCCGTTGCCGATACCGCTGCTCTGGCTTACGGAGCTGGTCAGGGTGCCCATCAGGCCAAGTCCGACGGTAGCGCCGACACCAGCCTGGCGCAGGCCTGCGCCGACTTCGGCATGGCTTTCCAGGGTGAGGCTGTCGGTCAGGCCATAGCGCAGGCTGCCGCTGCTCACCAGGCTGCCGTAGGAAAAGTCGTCCACGCCATAGTTGCGGCGCAGCTTGCCCAGCGACAGGGAGAAGTCCGAAAGCCCCTGTCGCAGCAGGGTATCGGTCACATAAAAGGGTACGGTGGTGGAGACCTGGCGCCCCAGCACATCCGTGGTCACCAGTGTCGCGGTGCCGGCGCCGCTGATGTAAGGCACGGTGTTGAGGGTGAAGGGGCCGGGGCGCAGCTCCTGTTGGCCGAGGCGGGCGTCGTCGATGAACAGATCCACGGTGCTGGGCACCGCAGCATCGCCATCGAACCGCGGTAATGGGTAAGTGATCAGATCCGGGCGCAGCGAGAAATTGCGCGAAATCTGCAGCCCGCCAAGGCGGACCGCGCTGTTCCAGGTCAGTGCGCCGGTGATCAGGTCGCCGCCAGTGAGGCTGAGCATGCGTTGTTGATCGTTGAAGCGCCAGGTGCTGTCGTAGCGGGTATAGCCATCGCGATAGCCCGGCCCGGAGAAACTGTGGCGATAGACGCCCGTGTTGGAAATCATGCCGAAGCCGTCGAACACCCGCTGTTCCAGCCAGGTGTTGGCGTAGTGGCCGGCATTCTCGGTGTGGTTGTAGTAGAGGTCATAGTTGAACAGCACACCGAACGCGCTCTGTGCCTGCATCGGCTCGCTCAGGCTGCTGGGGCCGAAACGCTGGTGCGGTAGCCATTCGCTGGGCAGGGTGAGTAGCAGGCGCTGGCTGTCCTGCTGATATTCGCTGCGCAGGGCATCGATCCGATCCAGGGCGATCCAGGCTGTCGTCTCCGAGGGCAGGCGCACGCCCGCCGCGAGCAGATCGTCGCGTTGGGCGAATAAACGGCCCTGATGTTCTCTCACTTCCACCACCTTGCCGCTGGACAGCTCATTGACGATCAACTCCAGGTAGAGCAACTGCGCCTCGGCGAACTGCTGTGCGTCATCGCCATGGGCTGACGGGACTGACAGCAAGGTAGCCAGTAGCAGCAGTACCAGCGATCTACTCAGCGGCCAGCGGCTGCTTGTGTCGACTTTCGTTGATGCGTGCCTGCACCTGGCCACTGCGCACGCCTGCCGGCAGAGGCCAGCGCATCTGCGCACCAGGTAGTACATAACCGAGAAGGCCTTCGGCCAGTGGCTGTTTGCCGCTGTCTCGCGATAGATCGACCTGGGACAGCCTGGCCGGGGCGGGGCCGAGGTTGCGCAGGTAAAGGAAGGCGCCGTTGCTACCGTCAACGACGCGGTAGCGCAGCTCGGGAGCCAGTGGCTGGCCCTGGCCTGGCGCTTCTCGCGCACCGTCATCCAGATAGGCCCCAGGCCCGACCACGAACAAGGGAACCGAGTAACGCATCTGGAATTGCACGCCCAATTGGGACGGCCGCGGTTGTGGCGGTAGCACCTCGTCGACCAGCACACGGTAGGTGCGCAGCGTGCCGGCGCTCGGCGGCTCCAGGTTGACCAGCCTGACCAGTTGCCGCTTGCCCGGTTGCAGCGTTGCCATCGGCGGGCTGCCCACTACCTGCTTCTGCGGCGTCAGGCGATCTTCGAATTCCTCCTGCTCCCAGGCCAGTACGCGTACTTGTAAATCCACCGCTTCCTGCCCGCGATTTTCCAGCCACAGCGCGGCTGATTTCTGGCGATCGGCTTCGATCAGTGGGTTGATCGGCCAGATCAGAATGGAGCTGGCGGCCTGTGTGGCCAGACTCGCCAGCGCTGTGGTCAGCGTCAGGCAGCAGGCGAAGAGGGTGCGTGTCCTCATGGCTCAATAACTCACGGTCACGGTGATGGTGTCGGTGTAGATGCCGGCCGAAGGTAGCGGGCTGACACTGAACAGGCGGGCGTAGACCGTGTAGGTCTGGGTGGCGCCGCCCACGGGAAAATTGATGCTCATGCGCGTGCCACCGTTGCTGCCATCGCCCCAGATGATGCTGCGCGCAGCGTCCTGGTAGAGCTGGTAGCGCAGGCGTTCCGCGCCACGCGCTAGGTAGCGCCCACCGCCCACGTTGCCGGTATTGAGCCCGGCATTGAGCGACAGCGTGACGGCCGTACCGGGTGAGCACTGCAGCACGATGGAGCCGTTGTCCGGTGTGCTGGCCGCATCCAGGTTGCTGGGCAGGGTGCTGATCTGGCCGAATGAGATGCTGCCGAACGAGGTGGCGTCGCTGCCCCCGGCACCGAGCAGGCAACCCGGTACGATTTCCGCGCGCAACTGGAAGCTCTGGCTGACGATCTGGTCGTTGATGCCCGTGTCGCCACGAGCAGGCAAGGCGTGCATGACCAGTACGGTCAGGCAGAGAAGGTGAGTGACCGCGAGTGAATGGGCCCGGCACGGCATCACCAACTCACCGTGACGGTCAGGGTATCGCTGTAGCTTCCCGGGGGCGGAACATTCTGTGCTGGCACCCGGGCGTAGATCGCAAGCCACTGATCCTGGCCATTGCCAACGGCGCTGACCCCCGTGCTGTTGTCCCAGACGGTGGTGTAGTCCGCGCCGGTATACAGGTTGTAGCTGAGTACGGCGGAGCCGGGACCGACCATCTGCCGATTGCTGGTGGTGCCGCTGTGGCCGGCATTGATCAGCACGCGATAGGGGATATTCTGCTGGCAATTGACGCGCAGGGCGCCTGCGTCCGGTTGACCGACCTGGGTTATCAGGTTGTCGAGTCTGAGGTGGGTGCCGAAATCCAGGGTCCCGAAGCTGACGCCCGAACCACTGCTGCTACCTGCCTGACAGGCCGGTAACACCTCGACATTCAGGCCGATGGTGGCGGTCTTGTCGACCGCCGGCAGGACTGCCGGGGCCATCAAAAGCAGGGAGGCGATCAGGCAGCGCATGGCGATTCTTCCCGGAAAGGTTCGAGATCCTCTTGCTTTGACTGTGCGGTACTTACCAGGCGATGGTGACTTGCACGGTGTCCGTGTAGGTGCCTGGGCTTGGGGTGTCCTGCGAGGGCACGCGGCCGTAGACGATCACTTCTTCGTTGGCACCGGTGCCAGTGCCGGAAAGCACTGTGCCTGTGGCGCCACCGTCGCCCCAGGGTTCGGTACGGCCGCTGTCCTGATAGAGGTTGTACGCGACGTACTCACCGGCATTGATCATGCGCCTTTGGCTGCCGGAAGCGTTCTGCCCGGCGTTCAGTGCAACGCTGTAGTCGGTTCCCAGGCTGCATTGCAAGCCAAACGAGCTGCCCCCGGCGCTGCCGAAGGAGCGGCCATCGATCAGGTTGGCGAGGTCGTTGTAGTCACCGAAGGACAGTGAGCCGAAGGTGTTGCTGGAGCCGCTGGCCGTACCGTTGGTTACCGTGCAACCGGTGCCGATGGTGATCTGAACGTTGAGTTGACCTTGCAGCTCACCGGCTGAGAACGCCGGTGCAGCGAAGAGCGAAAGTGCCAGGGTGGCGGTTCTCGTGATGGGCTTCATCGGTCGAGTCCCTTCGAAATGGAGTTGTTTGGACCATAGTCCAGACCTCCTTCATGCTCAAAAAATACGCGTTCTCGGTTTGCAGGTCAGAGGGCACATATAACTGATTGATTGGTCAACAAAAACTCTGCTCGCGTAAGAGATGGCGACACATCTCACTAGCCAATTACCTACATGTTTTTCAGACGAAGATTGCAAGATGATTTCGGGATCAGAGCCTGCTCACCCCCGCAATCACCGGCGTGCCGCTCATTGGATCGCGCAGCAGCGTGCAGCGTACGCCGTACAGGCGCTCGACCAGCGCCGAGGTGACGATCTCGTCGGGGCGGCCGCTGGCGACGATCCGGCCCTGATGCATGGCGATCAGGTGGTCGGCGTAGCGACAGGCGCTGGAGAGATCGTGCACCACCATGACGATGGTCTTGCCGGCGGCGGCCAGTTGGCGGATCAGCTCGAACACTTCGATCTGATGGCCCAGGTCCAGTGCCGAGGTGGGTTCGTCGAGCAGCAGCAGAGGCGTGGCCTGGGCGATGGCCATGGCGATCCAGGCGCGCTGGCGCTGGCCGCCGGACATCGACTCCAGCGGTCGATCGGCCAGTTCGACCAGATCGGCGGCTACCAATGCCGCGTCGACGATGGCCTGGTCTTCCTCGCTCCATTGGCGCAGCAGGCTCTGGTGCGGTTGGCGGCCGAAGCGGATCAGTTCGCTGACCGTCAGGCCATCGGGAGCTGAGGCGTCCTGGGGCAGCAGGGCGAGCCGGCGCGCCACTTCACGCGACGGCAGGCTGCCGATGGCCTTGCCGTCGAGCAGTACGCTGCCGGAGATGGGCTTGTGCAGGCGAGCAAGACCGGCCAGTAGGGTGGATTTGCCGCAGCCGTTGGGGCCGACGATGGCGCTGACCTGGCCACTGGGAATCAGCAGGTCGAGGTCTTCGATGATGCGGGTCTGGGCGTAGCCCATGCTCAGATCGCGGGCTTCGAGGTGCACGTCGGACTGGCGCGCGTCGCCGAGCAGTGAGGAAAGCAGGGTCATGTCGAACTCCGTGGGGCCTGACGCAGCAGAATCCACAGCAGGTAGGGGCCGCCGACCACGGCGGCGATGATGCCAACCGGGATTTCGATGGGCGCCAGCAGGGTACGGCCGAGCCAGTCGGCGAGAATCATCATCAGCGCGCCGGACAGCGCTGCATTGAGCAGCGGCACGCCGTGTCGGTTGCCCAGGTGACGGGCCATTTCCGGCGCCGCCAGGGCGATCAGGCCGACCGGGCCGACCACGGCAACGGCCAACGCCGTGAGCCAGACGCACAGCGCCAGGGTGAGCAGGCGCATGCGTTGCAGACGTACACCAAGGCCGATGGCGACGTTGTCGGAAAAGCGCATCAGGCTCAGGGCATTGACCAGCAACTTGGCCAGCGGCAGGCCCACGGCCAGGCCGATGCCGAGCAGCAGCACCGAGTCGGCCGGGCGTGCATTAAGGCTGCCGACCGTCCAGGGGTAGGCGGCGTTGGCGGCGTCCATGTCGCTGCGTGCCAGCATCAGGTTGGTCAGCGCCCCGAACAACGCGCCGATGGCAATGCCAACGACGATGAAGCGATAGCCACGTGCGCCACCGCCAGCGGCCAGGGCAAAGGTCAATACCGCTGCGGTGGC
>JBLUOL010000166.1:0-10190 GCA_048065775.1 Pseudomonas sp. GW6 | reverse complement strand
GGCCTGGTCGAACGCAGCGAGCATCGCCCCGCCAGCCTGTCCGGTGGGCAGCGCCAACGCGTCGCCATCGCCCGCGCGCTGGTCGGCAAGCCTGCACTGATCCTCGCCGACGAACCGACCGGTAATCTCGATGCCAGCACAGCCCAGGAGATCATGGCGTTGCTGCTCGAGCTCAACCGCGAGCAAGGCGTGACGCTGATCGTGGTCACGCATGACCCGCTGATCGCCAACCGCCTGGCGCGCCAGGTCGAGGTGCACCAGGGACTGCTGCGCGAGGCCGGCGCAGCATGAGCCCGGCCATGCCGTTGAGTACCGGGCCGAGCGCCGCACAGATACTGGTCGAGGCGCTGAACAGCCTGCGCATGCTCGGTCGGCGCTCCTTGCTGGCCCTGCTGGGCATCGTCATGGGCAGTTGCTCGGTGGTGGCCCTGCTCAACATCGGCGGCAATGCCGCCGCGCAATCGATAGCGATCTTCCGCAACCTGGGCAGCGATACCCTGGTGCTGCAGCTGCCACCACAACCCACCGGGCGCGACGGCCTGCCCCTGCGTCTGAGCGTGGAAGCGCTGGGTCGACAAACCCCGGCCGTCGCCAGCCTGTCTCCGGTGATGACCTATGGCGCACCGGCGATCTTCCACGGACGGATCGGCAACGCCAACATCATCGGCGCCGACCCGGCACTGTTCGAGGCCGCGCGTCTGGATATCGCCAGCGGCCGGTCGCTGTCGGGGTTCGACCGCAAGGAAGCCTATGCGGTCATCGGCGCCTCGCTGGCACAGACCCTGAGCCTGCCGGACGATCCGCTGCAACCGGGTGATCAGTTACGCCTGCAGTCCTATCAGTTCAGGGTCGTCGGCATTCTCCAGGAAGGTGCCCCCGGCATGCTCCTGCCGTTCAATGCCAACGAAACGCTGTTCATCCCCATGGAGGGCATGACGCGCATCAACCCCGTGCCACAGATCAGCCACGTTGTGGCCCGCGCCAACAGCGCCGAAGAAGTCATCCAGGCCGGCGAGCAATTGCGCCAGGCTCTCACCCAGCGCATCGCTGGGGATGCTCCGGTTACCCTGATCTTCGCGCAGCAGATCCTCGAGGGCATGCAACAGCAGACCCGAACCTTCACCTACCTGCTGGCAGCGCTCGGCGTCGTCTCGCTGATAGGTGGTGGCGTAGGCGTGATGAACGTGATGCTGATGAACGTCAGCGAACGCCGCCGGGAGATCGGCGTGCGCCTGGCCCTGGGCGCACGGCGCAGAGATATCCGCAACCTGTTCCTGGTCGAGGCCGTGGCCTTGACCAGCGTTGGTGCACTGCTGGGCGCCGTTCTCGGCATGCTGGGAGGCTGGGGCTATGCGCAGCTGTCTGGCTGGGCATTCTTTCTGGCACCCGGCGCGCTGCCCCTGGGCATCGGCAGTACGGTACTGGTCGGCCTGTTCTTCGGTCTGCATCCGGCCATCGCCGCGTCACGCCTGCAACCGGTAGAGGCGCTGCGCGATGAATAGGCGACTGGCGCTCGGCGCGTTCCTCATCGTTACCCTCAGCGCACCAGCACAGGCGTGGCGGGAAGAGCCCTTGCGCCCTTCGGCACCCAGCATGCCCGACCCGGCGCCAGCTGAACTGCTCAGTGAACAGATGGCCGACCTGTCGCTGGTCGACGCGGTGTTTCTCGGGCTGCGCAACAACCGCTCGATCAAGAGCGCCTACCTCTGGCGCATCGCCGACAAGTTCGACCTGCGGGTATCGGAGGACGCGTTCAACCCCAAACTGTATCTCTCCAACAGCTACCGAGCCTCGCGGGGGCATGCCGATAGCCAGCGTGCGGGTCAGTTCGGCGCCACAGCGACCTTGCTGGGAGAATACGGCACCGTGGTCAGCCTCGGCTGGAGCAAGTACCACACGCAAGCCAACCAGGCGGGCTGGCGCCGCAACGACGGCGTCGACTTCAGCATCATCCAGCCGCTACTGCGTGGCGGCGGGCGCGACGTCACCACCGCGCCACTGCAACTCGCGCAACTGACCGAAGAGGCCAACAGGCTCGGCCTCAAGGCCGGTATCTCGCAGACCGTCGCGGCGATCATCTTCGCTTACCGCGAGCTGCTGCGCGCCCAGGAGCAGCTGGACATCGCCAGGGCCGCCCTGCAGCGTTCGCAGGAGCTGTTGAGCGTCAACCAGGCGATGATCGAGGCTGGGCGGATGGCGGAGTTCGAGGTGGTGCAGACCGAAGCCAGCCTGGCCAGCCAGGAGCTGGGCGTCGAGGAAGCGGCCAATCTGGTCGACAGCAGCCGCCTGGAGCTGCTGCGCCTGCTCGCGCTGGATCTCTCTTCGCCAGTGCGGGCAACCGATGCCCTGCACGCTGAAGCGATCGAGATCGACCCCGGCCAGGCCATCAGTCTGGCCGAGCGACAGCAACCCGACTTTCTGCGCCAGTTGATCATGCGCCAGCAAGCGGACATCAACCTGCTGGTCGCCAAGAACCAGAGCCTCTGGGATCTGTCGCTCGAAGTCGGCGCCAATCAGGCCAGAGATCGCTACGGCTCGACCTATGGCAATGGCGCAGATCGCAGCTGGGACAGCTATGCCGGCATACGGCTCGACATCCCCATCGGCGATCTGAGCAGACGCCAGGGGGAAGTACATGCCCGGATCAACGTCGAAGATCAGCAACTGCAGTTGGCCGATGCCCGGCAGGCACTGATCCGCAACGTCAAGGATGTCATACGGGATGTAAGCACCCGCTGGCGCCAGTACGAAATCGCCCAGCGTGGTGTGGAACTGTCCAAGCGCAAGCTGGCGATCGAACGGGACAAGCTGGCCGCTGGGCGCTCCAGCAACTTTCAGGTGCTGAGCTTCGAGAGCGACCTGCAGAACGCCGAGAACGCTCGTCTCAACACCGTGATCGCCTACCTCAACGCGCAGACGCAGCTGGACCTGACCCTGGGCATGACGCTGGAAAGCTGGGACATCATTCTCAATGACCACTAAGCGCAAACACTGGCGCCTACCGCGCCCGATGATCACCGGACTCGCACTGCTGGCGGGCATCGCAGCGCTGTCGTTCCAGATGCAGCCACGCGCCACCGCCGAACCGCCATCCGGGCAGTGGCTGGCCGTGCAGCCGAGCAACCTGGAGCATCGCATCGGCCTGGTCGGCCGCATCGAACCAGCGCGCACCATCAGCATCAGCGCTCCGTTTGGCGGCAACATCGCCAACAACTTCGTCGAACCCGGGCAACGGGTCATCAAGGGCGAGCGTTTGCTCAGCATGGATGCCAGCGAGCTGGAGGTGCAGGTACGTGATGCCCTCTCCACGCTGCTCAAGGCCCGTCGTACGGTGCGCGAACTTCAGGACTGGGAGGCGGGACAGGAGGTAAGCCGGGCACGGCGTGCCCTGCGCAGCGTGCAGATGGGCCTGGACGGCAACGAACAGAAACTCAAGGACACACGCTCCCTGCATGAGCGAGGCATCGTTGCCCGCAACGAACTGGAAGAGCTGGAACGACAGACGCAGCTGCAGCGCCTCGACCTGCAGGCCGCGGAGGCAGAGCTGCAAGCCGTGCTTGAGCGCGGCCGCGGCGAGTACCGGCAGATCGCCGAGATGGAGCTGGCCAATGCCGAGGTCAAGCACTCAGCCCTGAGCCGACAGTTGGCCTCAGGAGATATCCTCGCGCCGTTCTCCGGCATCGTCGTGCAGGCCCCCGGCATAAGCGCCGAAGAGGCAGCCAAGGGCCCGGTGCAGACAGGCAGCCGAGTCAGCCAGGGCCAGCCCCTGTTCGGCCTCGCCAGTATCGAGGGGCTGCGCGTCATTGCCCGAGTCGCCGAACTGGACGTCAACCAGTTGAAAGAAGGCCAGCCGGTCGACGTTACCGGCGACGGTTTCGATGGCCAGCACCTGCAAGGCAAGGTCATGGTGGTGGGCGGCCAGGCCCTCGGCGGTAGCGTGCCCGGCGGCAGCTCTCAGTTCGAAGTCGTGGTGAGCATCCCGGAACTGGATGAAGCGCAGATGCGCCAGGTCAGGCTGGGCATGAGCGCCAAGCTGAGCATCCTCACCTATCACAATCCCGACGCGCTCGTGGTGCCCAGCGCCGCAATGCGTCGAGCCGGAGACAAGTGGCTGCTCGACTACCGCAGCGCCCCCGAGCATCCCGTCAGCGTGGTCGAAGTCGAGGCCGGACGCTCGATGCCTGATGGGCTGGAAGTCTTCGGGCTCGAGCCCGGTTACGTACGAGTCGCAAACTGAGCACACCGCCCCCATCCATTGGTATGGATCGGCGACAGGCGGTGTGTAGCTTCTTCCCGGTTACTCACAGCTGATCGATCGGTCAGCAGTCCTACCCATCCTTGGCTGGGGTTTTCTTTCGCCACGGAAGATTACCTTAGAGGCAGACAACGAGCCCGCCGATTGCACCGCACGGTCTGCATATCGCTCAACTCGAATGGTCCTGCCAACACATAACGGGGAGCTTGAACCAGATGGAACTGCTCGCTAGGCAACTCTTCATCCGCTCCTGCTTTCTGTCTGGGCGCAATCACATCACGCCTCGGCATGTTGTGGCCTCCCACTCTATTTCTTCAGCCATTACACCCGGCAAGAAATAAGGACGTTTCACCGCGATTCGGCGAACTTTTGCTTCGCCTGCAAAACAGTCAACTGCATGCATATGACGACACCTGCATGAAGTTAGCTGTATCCCGAGCGCCTGCCTGAAAAAACACTCGGGACTGTTCGGGAAGTTCGGGCTGGAAGAGATAGGTCTGTGTTTTGTTGTGCATCTCGTAACAGCCATACATACAACAACAATCTGTTAGTGAGGAAACAATGAAAAACAACAAACTGGTTAGTGTCATCGGTGCCCTGGCAATCGGCCTGGGTATTTCCGGTATGGCCTCGGCGGCCACCATCACGGGTAGCTCTCCGTTCACCGCAACTGGCACCATCGGCGTTTCGGGGCCCTCGTCCTTTGGCGCAACGGTGAACTGCAGCGTCGTCTTCAACGGCACCATCAACGCCGGCGGGGCTAGCGCCAACATCAACACCGTGACCGTCAGTGGTAGCGGCCTGTGTGCCCTGCCGACCATCACCGGCCTGCCATGGACACTGACTCCAAGCACCACCACCGACGGTGGCGAAACCTGGCTCGGTACCGTATCCGGCGTCGGCTTCACCATCGCCGGTGCCCCGCCCCTGATCCCGGCCTCCAACTGCGCAGGCCCGACCACCATCAACGTGCAATGGACCAACTCCAATAGCACCCTGCGCGTCACCTCCGCACAGGCACTGGCAGGCAACTGCAACATTCGTTCTCTGAACGTTCAGGCGCCGGCCATTTCGGTCAACTGAATAGTTGCACGTAGTAATAACCCGCGTCCGAATTGAATCGTTCAATAACGACGCGGGTTATTGGAAGTAATGAAGTTCTCAGACAAAAGAGATCAGCCATGCGCAATAAAAATAATATTCTCTCTGCCAAAACACACCGAACTATCTGGATTGCCGCCATGGCAGGTTCCATGTTGGCCGCTTCTCAGGTTCAGGCGGGCGCATTCGGTGTTCCGACCTACGGCACACCAGGCTGGGGCCGTGCATTTGCTGGCGGTTCTATGTGGAAGAACGATCCCAGCGCTGCGTTCAACAACCCTGCCGCCATGGCATTCATCGACCATAACGTCGCTCAGGTGTCCGTGCACCATGCACGGGTCAGCCTGAAGTACAAAGGCAACGTCTACGACCATCAGGGCGACCCGCGCTCGGATCGCGACCTGGAATTTGACCCGGCCGGTAACCCGACCGGCAACATCATCGATAACGGTCCCATCACCAACGATGGCGGTCAGGGTGGTTTCGGCAAGGCACTGCCCACCAGCTTTCTGGTCATGCCGATCAACGACCGATTGAGCTTCGGCCTGAGCCAGGTGGTGCCCATGGGCGCGCAAACCACCTGGGATGGTGACTGGAAAGGTCAGGACTTCGCGGTGGATACCAAGATCGAGACTGTCGGCCTCACCGGCTCCCTGTCCTTCAAGGTCAACGATGCCTTTGCCGTCGGCGGTGGCGTCATCGTCCAGCACACCAAGGGCTTCATCAGCCAGAACCTCGATCTGCTGGCTGCTGCCGGCACGCCATCGTCCCAGCTACCGCTGGGCCTGCCACCAGGTATCAGCGATGCGCTGATCCGGGTGAAGGTGGACAACACCTCCTTCGGCTGGTTTGCCGGTGTCGCATGGAAACCTACCGAGCGCGACACGCTGGGCCTCAACTATCACGCCCGCATTCGCAACAAGCTCGAAGGGGACTACAACATCCATGCGGATCAATATTCCTATGATCTGATGACCAACCCGCTGTTTCCTCCGGTCTTCGGCGATGCGACCGCCATCGAACTGGCCTTCCCCGGCCTGAACCTGAACCCGGACGGCGCCGATGCCAAGTCCCGTCTGGATGTACCTGCCAGCGCCACGCTGGACTGGGTCCATGAGTTCAACGACCGCTTCTCGTTGGGTGCCAGCGTTACTTGGACGCAATGGTCATCGTTCAAGGAACTCAAGCTCGAATCCAACGGCAACACCCTGGTAGTCATTCCCTACGACTACAAGGACACCTGGATGTACTCGATCGGCGGCGATTATCGCGTCACCGAGCAGCTCACCCTGCGTGCCGGCGTGGCCCTGGATCAGACGCCAACCCGCAACTCCACCCGTGACGCGCGGATTCCCGATGGCGATCGCACCTTCGTCTCTTTCGGTGGCAGCTACCGCTTCGCCACCGAGCCGAACCTGAGCATCGACGCGGCCTACTCCCACCAGTTCGTCGACAAGGCGCGGCTGCGCACCGTCAACCAGGATCGCCTGGGCGGCGCCAGCATGGATGGTGAAGTGAAAGCCAAGGGTGACGTGTTCAGCCTATCGGCCACCTACAAATTCTGATTTGCAGCGTACGGATACCGGCAGATCGGGGCTCTGTCGGTATCCGTTTTTTTGTTCCGGGCACTCGTCATCTGATACTGCCGTCCCTCACGCAATATTGCCGTTCTCTATCCGGGCCATGCATGCGCCGCTCTGCCAAGAACAGGCAAAACGGTTACACTGCGCCATCGCTGTCCGGAGTGATACATGCGCGAAGAACTGATTCAAGGCCTGCTCGATTTTCTCAACGCCTCGCCGACCCCTTTCCATGCCACCACCAGCCTGGCCATGCGCCTGGAAGCCGCCGGTTATCGTCACCTGGACGAGCGCGCGACCTGGCACACCGAAGCTGGCGGCCGCTATTACGTGACCCGCAACGACTCCTCGATCATCGCCTTCAAGCTGGGTAAGCGTCCGGCCGTAGATGGCGGCATTCGCCTGGTGGGCGCGCATACCGACAGCCCATGCCTGCGCGTCAAGCCAAACCCGGAGCTGCAGCGCCAGGGCTTCTTCCAGCTCGGCGTGGAAGTCTACGGCGGCGCCCTGCTCGCCCCCTGGTTCGACCGCGACCTGTCGCTGGCCGGCCGCGTGACCTACCGCCGCGACGGCAAGGTCGAGAGCCAGTTGATCGATTTCTACCAGCCCATCGCCGTGATCCCAAGCCTGGCCATTCACCTCAATCGTGAGGCCAACCAGGGCTGGGCGATCAACCCGCAGAACGAGCTGCCGCCGATCCTGGCCCAGCTCGCCAGCAGCGAAACCGCCGATTTCCGCGCCCTGCTCGCCGAGCAACTGGCCATGGAGCACGACTTCAACCCGGACGCGGTGCTGGATTACGAGCTGAGCTTCTATGATACCCAGAGCGCTGCCATCGTCGGCCTCAACCAGGACTTCATCGCCAGCGCCCGCCTGGACAATCTGCTGTCCTGCTACGCCGGCCTGCAGGCGCTGATCGACGCGGACGACGAGGAAACCTGTGTGCTGGTCTGCACCGACCATGAAGAAGTCGGCTCCTGCTCGGCCTGCGGCGCCGACGGTCCCTTCCTCGAGCAGGTGCTGCGCCGCGTGCTGCCAGACGGCGACGCCTTCGTCCGCACCATCCAGCGCTCGCTGCTGGTGTCGGCCGACAATGCCCACGGCGTACACCCGAACTATGCCGACAAGCACGATGGCAACCACGGCCCCAAGCTCAACGCCGGCCCGGTGATCAAGATCAACAGCAACCAGCGCTACGCCACCAACAGCGAGACCGCCGGTTTCTTCCGCCACCTGTGCCTGGAAAACGAAGTACCGGTGCAAAGCTTCGTGGTGCGCAGCGACATGGCCTGCGGCTCCACCATCGGCCCGATCACCGCCAGCCAGCTGGGCGTGCGCACGGTCGACATCGGCCTGCCCACCTTCGCCATGCACTCGATTCGCGAACTGGCCGGCAGCCACGACCTGGAGCACCTGGTGAAAGTGCTGACCGCCTTCTATTCCAGCCCTGAACTCCCTTGAGGTTCTGAGACGCGATGATCGAACATATCCGCAACAGCCTGCAGGAAGCCCAGCGCGCGCTGGAGGCCTTCCTCGCCAACGAACAGACCCTGCGCAATATCCAGAAGGCCGCCGAGTTGCTGGTCGAGAGCTTCGAGCACAAGGGCAAGGCCTTTTCCTGCGGCAATGGCGGCTCGATGTGCGACGCCATGCACTTTGCCGAGGAGCTGACCGGGCGCTACCGCAAGAGCCGTCCCGGCATCGCCGCCGTGTCGATCAGCGACCCAAGCCACATCAGCTGTGTGGCCAACGACTTCGGCTACGACTTCATCTTCTCGCGTTACATCGAGTCGCATGGTCGCGAAGGTGACGTGCTGATCGCCATCAGCACCAGCGGCAAGAGCCCCAACGTGGTCAAGGCCGCCGAAGCCGCCAAGACGCTGGGTGTGAAGGTGATCGCCCTGACCGGCAAACCCGGCTCGCTGCTGGAAAGCCTGGCCGACGTGTGCATCTGCGCCCCGGGCGGCGACTTCGCAGACCGCGTGCAGGAACTGCACATCAAGACCCTGCACATCCTCATCGAGCTGATCGAGCGCAAGCTGAGCCCGCAGAATTACACCTGAGCCCAGGCACTAGCGGTCGATCACCTGCCCGCGCATCGGCGCCAGGCGCGCCAGCAGGCGGTTCTGCGCCGGCGTCGGCACGCCCTCGGCCTCCATCGCGTCCTGCAGGTGCTCGACCAGGGCGTTGAAGTCGCTGGGTGTCAGGCGCAGGCCCTTGTGACTCTCCTCCATGCTGTCGCCGGTGTAGACGCAGGGGCCGCCGCTCTCGAAGCACAGCTGTTCGATCAGCTTCTCACGTAGACGCTCGATATCGATGTCGAGAAAGTGCCGGGCGATGCGCGGATCGCGCGCGCTGCCCAGCAGCATGCCTTCGACGATCCGCACGATACCGGGCTCCTCGCCCAGGGCGCGGTACAGGCCGTCGTCGCGCGGCGCCTGCTGGGCGCAGGCTGCCAGCAGCAGCGGCAGGCAGAGCATGGCCAGGCGCACGTTCAGAAACTCCCCTGCACGGACAGGTAGACACCGTCCTGGTTGTCCAGCGTGGCGATCTCGCCGAGTCGCGCGTAGGCCAGCACCAGGGCCAGGTTCTTGTTCGGGAAGTAGCCGACGAACAGATCGGCCCAGTCGCTCTCGCCGGCAAAGCTCAGGTTGTCGGGTTTTTCCCGGTACTCGATGCCCACCGCCCAGTGCCGATCCAGCAATACCGCAACCGAGCCTTCCTTGAGCCAGGAATGGCGGTCGCGCCGGTCGCCGCCGAAGCCCAGCAGGCCCAGTTCGTTGGCCCGGCTGTAGCGCAGGTTGGCGTTGAGCAGCAGGTTGTAGCCGAAGGCGCCGCCGAGAATCAGCCGGCTGGCCGCCAGGTAGCCTTCGCTGTCCTCGCGGCGCTGCGCGCCGACCAGGCTGGGCACGAGGAAGTCGCGCTGGCGCTTGTGCTGCAGGCCGAGGGCAATCTGCGGCAGGCGGTCGTAGATCAGATCGCCGGCCAGGCGCAGCTTGAGGCCGAGCACGTCCTGGCTGAGGCTGTTGTCCGGCAGGCGCAGGTCGCGGGCCAGGGTGCCCAGGTCGAAGCGCTGACGTGCATAAGACAGCTCGATGCGGTTGCCGTAGGCCGCCGCCACACCGGCCACGTCGAGGCGGTAGTCGCCGGTCTCGACGCGGGTGGCGAACACGTCTGCGCCCCACTCGCCGCGCTCGCCGTAACCGGCCAGCACCGCCCAGGGCGTGATCCCGCCGCCGGCGGCGCCTTCCAGG
>JBLUOL010000165.1:0-10302 GCA_048065775.1 Pseudomonas sp. GW6 | reverse complement strand
TCGCCCGGGCGGTGAAGGTGCTGCGCACCGAATTCACCCGGCCGCTGCCGGTGGAGCACCTGGCGTCCGTGGCCGGTATGAGTCCGTCGTCTTTTCATCACCACTTTCGCAACCAGACATCATTGACGCCGCTGCAATTTCAGAAACAGCTGCGACTGATCGAGGCGCGTCGCCTGATGACAGGGGAGGGCGCCACCGCCAGCAGTGCGGCGTTCGCGGTGGGTTACGAAAGTGTGTCGCAGTTCAGCCGGGAGTACCGCCGGCTGTTCGGCCTGCCGCCAGCGAGAGACGCCAGTGTCGCCTGCTGACACAGGCAACCGCCTTGCTCACACCTGCCTCAAGGAAAAAACCGCAGGTTCGAAGCGTTCGCTCGCGTCCATGCGAATCCCCCGCAGGCTGCGCGTCTGCAGATAGGACGCGTACAGTGGCTCGGCGAAGTAGCTGATCAGGATCGAGCGGCGACGTGTGCCGAGCCGGTTCAGGCTGCCGGCGTGTATCAGGTCCACATCAAACACCAGGATGTCGCCGGCCGCACCCGCAAGCTGCACTGAGCGGGACTCGTCGTTGAAGTCGAAGGGGGGCTCGCTGGCAGGCGGACGGTGGCTGCTCGGGACGATACGGGTGGCTCCATTGTCTGGGCCGTAGTCGTCGAAGTAGACCATGGCATTGGCGATATCGCCCGGGCGCTGCGCCGACAGATCGCGATGCAGTTGCTGATGACCGCCACCAGGCAGTGGCTCACGACCCTCCACCTGGGCGAGGAAGAAACGTTCGCCGATCAGCTCGCCGACCACTGCCAGCAGCTGTGGCAGGCGGCACACGGCCTGAATCATGGCGTCGTCGTCCAGCAGCGAGTGATGCCAGTCTGCGCCACGCGGTACCGGCCACTGATCCGAGGGGGTAATGCCCGCATCGAACAGGGTGCGCAAGCCATCCAGCCACCCGACAGGAACCGCCTGGCGCAGCAACGCATAGCCGTCGTGGTGGAGTTGTTTACGGTCCGTCATGGTCAGGCTCCCGTCATCCATGCATCCCGAAGAAAACAGGTGGAAGTCGAAGAGGCAAGCCCGTTCTTCAATGCATGACTCTCCGTCTGCAAATTCAGCCGCAGGCGATGACCAAGACTGAATACAATGGCGCCTGAACTTTCCGCGCCATGCACATGGCTGTACCGAACGAGGAACGCCCCATGGCCTCCGCAGACAAACAGAAGAAGCGCGCCCAACGGGCCAAGACCAAAGCCAGGCAGAACCGCATGGGCAAGCCCAAGGCGCTGGCCAATGTCGTCCATCCGATTCTCGCCAACCCGCTGATCAACGAGCCGTTCGATGACGTCGAGATCGACCTGAGCACCTTCGATTTCAAGGACATCGAAGAGAATGGCTTCGACCCCGCGCATTTCGATGACCTGTTCCAGGCGATGAAAGCCGGCGAAGGCATCAGCCTGCTCGCCCTGTGCCTGATATTCCTGCAGTACCCGGTGCTGGAGCTGGTGGTCGCCGAGGAATCGGAAGACGCCGCGACCGACTTCATGATGGGCCTGCTGATCGTCTACCGCGGCATCTTCCACGATGAAGACGAAGACGCCGCGATCATCTGGATCGGCAGCGACGCCTTCCAGAGCGCCTATAACGAAGCATCGCTGATCCTGCAGAAGAAGAACGCCCGCGTCTGATTCATCTCAGTCAGCCCTTCAGCGCAGCCTCGATTCTGGCGATGTCGATCTTGCTCATGGTCATCATCGCCTCGAAGGCGCGCCTGGCGGCTGCGCGATCAGGGCTGGCGATGGCGGCGCTGAGGATGCGCGGGGTGATCTGCCAGGAGATGCCCCATTTGTCCTTGCACCAGCCGCATTCACTGGCCTGGCCGCCGTGGTCGATGATCGCGTGCCACAGGCGATCCGTCTCGGCCTGATCGTCGGTCGCCACCTGAAACGAGAACGCCTCGTTATGCTGGAACACCGGGCCGCCGTTGAGGCCCAGGCAGGGAATGCCCATCACGCTGAACTCCACCGTCAGCACGTCGCCCTGCTGGCCAGAAGGATAATCGCCGGGCGCATGGTGTACCGCCAGCACGGCGCTGTCGGGAAAGGTCTTGGCGTAGAAAGTCGCAGCCTCCAGCGCGTCGCGGTCGTACCAGAGGCAGATGGTGTTCTTGCTGGTCATCCTGAGTCTCCCACCATGGTTTGAGAATCAGGAGTCTAGACGGCTGTGGGGCGCTGGCTTGTCCTTGCCTGTTCGTCGTTACGGCTGCGGCTCTCTCATCCAGAACGTCGGGAACTGATCGAACGGGTAGTGCTTGCCGTCGTAGCGGACGGTGGTGCTGACCTTGCGTAGCACGGGCTCCTGCCGGCCAGCACGAACATGAGCGGTTACCACCAGGTCGGCATAGCCATGAGCATGCTTGGGCCCAAGGCCCAGCGTCAGGTCGGCCTGCTCCGACTCGAAATCACCATCCAGTGCGCAGGCCATGCCCTTTACCGTCGTCCACGAGTACAGATAAGTGGCAAACACCGGCCTTAGCCGAGGCCCTTGCGGCACCACCAGCGTCAGCAGGTTATTGAAGCCGGCATCCGGACAACTTGCCCCACGCGCGACACTGCGCACCACCACACCGAAGGCGCGAACGTCCGGCGCCAGGTGATAACGCGCGGTATCCAACCACAGGCTACCGGCATCGATTTCCAGCGCAGCATCTTCGCCAAGGTAGTCGTCATAGCGCTCGCGCAATTGCCCGCTCTGCGCGTCCACCTTCGCCACCAGCCAGTTGAGATAGCGCTCGCCCGCTGGCGTGGTGTCCTCGGCGTCACGGTAAGCCAGGGTCACCACGGACAACGCCGGATCATCCGGCCAGGGCTTGCAGGCAGCCGCCACCAACGGCCCGTCACCACGCTCGTCAGGGGGCGTCCAGCCTTGTTGTCCCAGTTGGGTGGCCAGTGAGTCCAGCAATGCAGCGTTGCAGGGCTGAGGTTGGCGCGTGTCGGCGTGAGCGAGGGAGAGCAGGCAGAGCGCGAAGGCGGGGAGGGTGCTAGGTAAACGGTCCATGTTGGTGAGTCCTTGTTCGACCCCATTCGTCTGAGCGGAAACCGCAGGTGTGTGGGGGCGACTTTACGCTGAAAGAGGGGAGAGGGTGGAGTAGCTGGACTATGTGGGGACTGCTATCGGCCAAAAGTGGACATACCGCGTCTACGAAGGCCGATTCAACATGAGCATGTTATGGCTTAATGAATTCCAAAGCTGAGCCGAACGGGGCGAAATCAATGGAGTATCTTTCTAGGGTGTGCTTCAACTCTCAAGGGTGGAGACGTCCCACCGGGGAGGCTAGAGGACTTGAAGTCTCCAGACCACCCTCATTTTCCAGAATGTTTGGTTACGGCCACGAAGAGTGGCTGTTTCGCTTTGATTGGCAGATTGATGGCTGGCAGTACGGTTTCTTGCAGGGAGTGAATGATAGTCGCTCAACCGTTGCTGGTATGGATGAGGCGGTGGACGTGACTATTTATACCTGCGAGCCCGGAGGCCGGCGCAGATATGTGGCCAAAATTTTGGATTTAGAATGCCTCAGTCGCAGCCAATCTGACGCCGCTCATAAACATTTTTCAGCGAATGGCTGGATCGATGAAATGCGTTCCGAAATTATCGCTGTAGGGGGGGATACCACCGCTCTGGGGGATCCGGAATGGGTAGGCGGCATTATCAACGTCCGCTTTCGGCAGGAGAATGTGCGCTGGTATCCACCTAGAACATACGCACAAGATGGTGAGTATGTCCTGAACCTAAAGCGTTATCAGTTCAATGAAATCCGGAACGCAACTCAAATCCCGTTCGTCGACAGAGTCAGTCCGGGCCGCAGAGGTCGTAAAGATGCCCCGAATCAACTACCGTTCTACAGGAGTGGTTCCGCTGGAAAGGTTTGCACACCGGAGCACGGGCTAATTCAGGCAAAACTACTTGATGAGCTTAGAGCGGAGTATCCAGATGCAGACATCAGCTGCGAAAAAGATTTTGTAGATATCTCCGTCGAGACACTTAATGAGCGCATCCTTTATGAGGTCAAATCTGACCTTGTGCCACGCACGGTGCTCAGGCTTGCGCTCGGACAATTACTTGAATATGGCTTCTATTCAGTCTTTGATGCTGACTCTCGCTTTAGCACCAAGTTGGTTGCGGTTGGGCGAACACCGCTCACGCCCCAAGACCAAGCCTATCTGAACGGCTTGCGGGAGAAATTTGGATTACCGTTGGAATATCGTGTTGTCCCGATTTGAGCAAAACAATCGGGGACAGACCACGATATAGATGCTGCCGAGCGTCAGCTCCGGCGATTCTGCCTGTCGCGACTGGTCGCTTATGCCGATTAGCTGACCTTCGCGAGAGGCTGCTACCGCCCAGGAGCGGTCAGCCGGGGCTAGAAATAAATCCGTCCCCTTATTCTGCAAATTGGTGAGCAAAGTCAGGCGCGATTAATTTAAAGTCTGATCGAAAGCAAAGAGGTTCAGTAGCGCGGGTAAATTATCTGTCGCGCGTACTGTGGTTGCATTGACGTGCGGGGCGCTATGGGCAATCAGCATAAAGGGAATGTTTACATGAATTTATTCGCGAGCGGTGAGAATACACAGCTGAATGCATGCGTAGGCAGGAATGGCTGGCCTGGAACAAATTACTATGCAAATGGATTTGACAGCGTCGTTCACACAGTGTGCCGAGATACCATATCCAGGGGATTTGGCCCGGACGAAGTAGTATATCCGATCGTATTCTGCGCTCGGCATAGAGTAGAATTATTTCTGAAGATGCAAATCAGGTTAATTGAAAGAGTCAGAGGGCATATTACTGTATCTGATCCAAAGCTGATGAGAACTCATGATCTCGGTGCGTTGTGGGAAATGTATGTGACTGCATCTGGGCAGTGTGATCCTCGATATAAAGAGATGGTCTCACTCATAGAGCCTGCAATTCGTGAGCTTTCGTTGATTGACCCTACCGGAGAGACCTTTCGATATGCCTATGACAACAATAATAATAAGCATCTTGAGGGTAGCGTTTCACTAATTAATATTGAGGTGTTTTATTCGGCTTTCTGTGCGCTCTCAGAAGGTATAAAGAATGCGGAAATTCTTACTGATTTTCTCTCCGATGAGTACGGCACGGGAACATACACGAAGCAAGCCTCAAGATCTGTTATCGAAAATATTTCAAAGGAGCTAACCCGTAAGTCCAACTGGGGAAAGCCTTGCTTCAGAGTTGTAAAGAATGAAATATGCGAGAGATACTCAATTAGCCAGAGAGGCCTGTCTGAAATTATAGATGTAATAAAGTCTCATCGGGAGTTTGCTTTTAATATTGGCGTGGAAATATCAATTGAAGATATCTCGGCAGAGAAAATTGCTAATTTCCTTGAGTTTCGTATCAGAGCAACAGCCGAATCTAACAAGTCAAATTGGCGGGATGTTTTGTTGTCTGGTTCCGGCATGGATCGTGAATTTTATTCTTTTCTGTGTAAGAATTATTCGATAAGAGAAATGAGCGCATTGCTAGCCCTTGCCGATGTCAGCAGCCCACTTTGTTACTCTGAGGCATACGACGATTTATGTGACCAGTATGAATGTGGCGAAAGTGATACTGCTGAATTTTCCGGATACCTAAACGGGAAGAGCTTTATTGCACCTAAGATTATTTTGGGGCTAAAGAAGCTAAGGCAAATATCCACGCTTAAATATATTTCTAGCGTGGGAGTCGATGTGGGGGATTTGCCGTTTTTCTGAATGAGCCGTCCCATCCTTGTATGGAACAATCGAACAATCGAACAATCGAACAATCGAACAATCGAACAATCGAGGACAGAGCTGAAGTATTCTAGTTGATGAGACCAGTTAGCTGAACCTCGTTATGACCTTAGGCTAGCCTAAGAACAAAACCACAATCAGCGTGTATTACTTTACAGATTGGCGCAGTAGTATTCCGAGCTTGGAAATGGCATGATGTGCCATCTCTTGAGCCAATATCTTATGTTATGAATCGCCCAGATTGGTACTTGCCCTTAAGCGAAAGCTTCTGCGTCGCCCTTTCGAGCGGCACATTTCCTGATTTTCCGAGTCTAGCTCGATACGAAGCTGCGGCTGTCATTTTCCTTCAGCAACTCCCGAAACTGAATTCACAAAATACTCGCTCATTAGAGCTTGAACGAAATTTTGTTAAATTGCTTGGCTATTCAACTGATACTTTGCGATCAGTGTTGAGCACTGACTACTCACAACAAGCATTCACAGCGGGGCTTATTCTAGCTCCGGCGGTTGGAGTCGGTCTGCTGGACCACGATGCGCTGTATAAACGTCAGTTTCTGCACCCCGATGGATCATGGAATTTTGATTTCTCGCGGCAATATGCAAAACTTTCGGGAGTTATAAGTCATGAGCACAGGAGGCCCAGCGGGCATGTTGTTCTATTGAGCGATCCACAACTGCGCTTTGTGGATACAGTACGAGCAAACCCGCAAGAATCAATTGAAGCCCAGGCCCTCGCCGGTACAGGAAAAACTTATGTATTAGCAGAAATCCTGGCATTAATGCCGGATCGAAAATTTCTTTTTCTTGCGGATGTTAGCGCCAAACTCCTTCCCATTCAAAAGCGTTTTAAAGGTCAGATCTGGACCAGCACGTTCAAAAGCATGGCAGAGCGAGTACTCGCCAAGGGAAACAAAAATCTCGAGGCCAATCTAGCCGCCTCTTCAAGGGTACCTCTAAATTATCCTAAGCTTGCAGAGCAGCTCGCGTTTGGTCCGATTGGAAATTTAAGTTCCGCCCAGGTGGCATCGCTCTGCTGGGCGGTGGTGTATAAATTTTGTGAATCCGATGATTCAGTAATCACCACCAAGCACATACCTCGGAACTACATCAATTACCTTTCTAAAGTTAACCAGGAGATTGTGGCCGCTGCGTCGGCGAAACTCTGGTTTAAATTGTCGCACATTGAGAGCGGCGACGAATGCATTCCTGTGCGTGGCTATCACCGTATCAAGCAAATGTCATTGGCTGGACTTCAAATCCCAGAGCAGGCAGAAGTGATCCTTGTTGATGAAGGACACGATTTGTCCCAGCCAATGATCAACATACTTGACATGACCCCACAGACAGTTATTGCCTTAGGGGACCCTTTGCAAAACTTAGAAGGTCAGTATGTAGCTCACAAGGCATCCATTCGTCATCGCGAGATGTCCTTATCACTGCGAGCAGGCCCTTCGCTTACCGATTATGTCAATCAGTTAGTAGAAGCTTATCCAGAGTCACGCAGCCACCCTTTCCAGGCAGACAAAAACAAAGAGACTGTAGTCGAGGAGTATGACCCAAGCTCATTCCCACCAGCGCAATGCGTAATCTTGACGTGTGACGAATGGGGAATCTTTGATTGGCTGATCAAAGGTCGACAACATAACAAAGCGGTAGCTGTAATAGATTGGAATAGCCTCTTTAAAAATTTTATAGACGACTGCCTTAACCTCTTCGTTCATGGCAAGCGTCCGACGCATGGAGCAATATCCGGTTATCAGAGTTGGGAGCAGCTGAGGCAAGCTATGTCGTGGAGCGACTCTTTCTCACGTGTAGATAAGTGGTTTGAAGAGGTGGGCTCGAAATTTGGTGTCTCTCAACTTTACACTTGCGCAGAGTTAGATGAATTAATGCAAAGCACTCCTTCTCGTCATCTTGTAGCCACTGTTTTCTCTTGCAAGAACTATGAATTACCTCGACTGGCAATATCAGAGGATCTGTATTACTTCTCATCACTTACAAGCAAAAGAAGCTTCTCGAAAAAGCTTGCACTAATCTATACTGCAATCACAAGAGTTTCTGGCATGATCTATTTGCCCTCAAGCCACAACGAGTGGATGGATTATATTTTCAAAACCAGACGCGACATATCACTATTCAAACAGAATACTTCCACTTTTATCAATGACTAGCCACTGCGAAATCCTTGAGATAACTCCATGAATGAATGGCGTACTGTATTTCATCACAATAATTATCACATGCGCTCCTACTCCGAGACTCGCTGGGCTGCGATGCTTGACGCCTTAGGTATTGCCTGGCTTTATGAACCAGAGCAGGTTTTAACAAGGCACGGTATTTACAAGCCCGATTTCTATTTACCCAACGCACATCTATATCTTGAAGTAAAAGGCCCCCATCCGACCTCCATAGAAATAGAAAAAGCCCAAGATTTACAAGAAACCACTGGGGTCCCAGTCTTTTTTTCCCATGGCCGACCAACTTTTTTTGACGGAGAGCTAAGAGGAGGAATGATTTCTTATTTCTCAAGTAATCTAGCCGTTCGTTTTACTACTGCTCGGCTTGGACAGCTTATAAAGAGTCATCTCGATGACAAAATATATTGGCCTTATATTTATAACGGAAGGCACACTGCCAGCCCACCGTACATAAATGTTGGTAGTGTGGCTACTTCATATCTCTCATCGCTTTTATCTAGAGCACAATTAGAACAATACCTCGAAAATCAACACAAGCCCCTCAATGCAATTAAAGCAATCAATCAGAACCCAGCCGGAAACATTGAGAAGGCCTTACAATATGCCAGTAGTAAACTAAAGAATGAACAGCTTATTAAATTGCTTTGTTCTGGCAGATTTGGAAGCAGGTCGCTATTCTCTGGCGAATAAAAGGGGCGCAACCATTCTAGATACGCCCCCTTGCTACCCTAACCGACGGTGAAGCTACCTTACAGCAGCACCCGCCTAATCACACAAACGCTGGTCAAGTTTGTAGGTGTGTAGAGCTACATTTGCGCAATGCAGGGGCCTGTTTGGCGTGTGAAGCCCAGTTTTGCATCCTCAGCTTCCTAGATCGCTCTCCAGGGTCAAACGGGATGATCGGACGCTAACAAAGGTGTGTCCGCTCTTGGCCGATTGCAGCCTGTCACCCATCCACCGCCAGCATCAGTAGCAAGGCCATTGGAACGTCTAGGCGAACAGGCACATCGCAGGTTGCCAAAGCAGAAACCCATCTTTCGACAGGCTCCTGTCCGGCTCGATGCTGAGCTACTTGGCGGCCGTTTCCTTCGCAGAGTCGGTGCTGTACAGCGCCAGGTGGTTGGCGATGCACATATCCATCGCCTCGATCAGAAACAGGTGGGGCTTGTCCTTGATCGGCGGAACTAGGCAGCGGCTGGCCACGCGTTGGCCGAGCATTTCCGCATCGATGTAGATGAGGTTGACCGGCGACTTCTCCGGATTTTCTTCGGCGCTGAAGAAGGCGCGGGTGTATTCCTCGTCCCCTGCAGTTTTGTCGAAGATGCTGCTGTCGATCCGGGTTGTCAGAACTTCGCCAACGGGTAGTTCCTGGCGGCTGAGGATGGCGACGCCAATCGGGCCGGTCAGGCCTGCGACCAGCGAGCTTTTGCGCAATTGCGATTGCAGGTTGGCGTAGGTCACGAAGTGATGAACGTTGATGGCGGGTTGGCTGCCCAGCTCCGGGAAGGTCTCATAAGCCCGGTGAGCCAGCAGTCGAGGGCCTGTAGGCTTGGTGGCGGTGTCCGGCATGCGGTAGATGGCATAGGCGCTACTGGTGACCAGCAGGCTGAAAATTTCCTTTTCGCTTTCACTGCTGGGGCGTTGATCGTGGATGACGATCTTGTCGGATTGCTCGATGCCGGGGAATTCCGGTGGTGGCAGCGAAGGCTGACTGGCGCAGCCTGCAATGATCAGTGGGCTGGCGACGAGAAGGTATTTGAGAGCGCGCATACGACATCCTGTTGTCGGGAAAAGGTCTGTTGGCTCATGGCCAGGCATCTGCGCGAGTCGGCGATGCATGATGGCCATGGGCTATGCATGCTGGCTCAAGCCTCGAGCGTTTTCAATGCCTGCCGTGGTGGCCCGGACAAATGCCCGCTGCGCGCTCAGGCGGCAGGCAGAATATCGATATCGCGCTGCCGGCTCAGCTCACCCAGCGTTGCCGCGCCCAGCCACTCAGAGCATCCACCGCCAGCACCAGCAGGAGCATGGCCAGGATCACCGTGGCCGCCTGCGCTTCCTGGAACAGGCTGAGCGACACGTAGAGCATCTGCCCTAGCCCTCCGGCGCCGACGAAGCCGAGCACGCTGGCCATGCGGATGTTGTTCTCCCAGCGATACAGGGTGTACGCCACCAGTTGCGGCCAGACGCCGGGCAGGGTGCCGTAGCAGAAGGCGAGCATGCGCCCGCCGCCGCTTTCACGAATGGCGTCGGCTGGTTCGCGTGGGGTGTTTTCCAGCGCTTCGGCGAACAGGCGGCCGAGCACGCCGGCAGTGTGCA
>JBLUOL010000164.1:0-10406 GCA_048065775.1 Pseudomonas sp. GW6 | reverse complement strand
GTGCCCTTCTCTTTGGTTACTTTCTCTTGGGCAAGCAAGAGAAAGTGACTCGCCCGTGAGGGGCGAAACCAAGACGAAAGATCGACACGCTAATGATCTTGGCCCAGAGATAAATAGCGCTGCACGCAGAACACACAAACTTGCCAGTCCGGTGCCAATCTGTACTTGTCCCAAAATTATGCGAAGAGCCTAAAAAACCGGCGGACGCCGGTTTTTTCATGGGGTTCGATCGCCGCGCAGAGGCTCACTGATCGAACTCGTCCCAACCACCCATTTCCTTCCAGCGATTGACGATGCCGCAGAACAGTTCGGCGGTCTTCTCGGTGTCGTAGCGTGCCGAGTGTGCTTCCTTGCCGTCGAACTCGATACCGGCAGTCTGGCAGGCCTTGGCCAGTACGGTCTGGCCGTAGGCGAGGCCGGCGAGGGTAGCGGTGTCGAAGCTGGAGAAAGGGTGGAAGGGGTTGCGCTTGATGCCGCAACGGGCCACCGCCGCATTGAGGAAGCCCAGGTCGAAACTACTGTTATGACCGACCAGGATCGCGCGCTTGCAGCCAGCTGATTTGATCGACTTGCGCAGGCCCTTGAAGATTTCGCCCAGGGCATGTTCTTCGCTCACTGCCATGCGCAGCGGGTGGTCGAGCTTGATGCCGGTGAATTCCAGCGCGGCTTGTTCGATGTTGGCGCCTGCGAAGGGTTCGATGCGGAAGAAGTGGGTGTGATCCGGATACAGAAAGCCGCTCTCGTCCATGGCGATGGTGGTCGCGGCGATTTCCAGCAGGGCATCGGTGGCGCAGTTGAAGCCGCCGGTCTCCACATCCACCACAACCGGCAGATAACCGCGAAAGCGCGCCGCCATGGGCGTGCGCGGGCCGGACGGCAGGCTGGGTTCGAGTTCGTCGTCGTAGTTGTCTTCGCTCACGCCTGAGCCTCCAGCAATTTCCAGCGCAGGGTTTCGCCGGCGCGCAGCGGTACCACGCTGTTGTCGCCCAGCGGCAGGGTGGCCGGCACGGTCCACTCCTCACGCACCAGGGTGATGCTGTCGCTGTTACGTGGCATGCCGTAGAAATCCGGGCCGTGGAAGCTGGCGAAGGCTTCCAGCTTGTCCAGCGCACCGCGCTGCTCGAAGGCCTCGGCGTACAACTCGATGGCCGCATAGGCGGTGTAACAGCCGGCGCAGCCGCAGGCGGCTTCCTTGGCGTGCTTGACGTGCGGTGCCGAGTCGGTGCCGAGGAAGAACTTGACGTTGCCGCTGGTGGCGGCGTCGAGCAGGGCTTCCTGGTGCACGTTGCGCTTGAGGATCGGCAGGCAATAGAAGTGCGGGCGAATGCCGCCAACCAGCATGTGGTTGCGGTTGTAGAGCAGGTGGTGCGCGGTGATGGTGGCGCCGACGTTGGCCGAGGCGGCCTCGACGAACTGCACCGCGTCGCGGGTGGTGATGTGCTCGAACACCACTTTCAGTGTGGGGAAGCGTTCGACCACGCGGGTCAGGTGCTCGTCGATGAAGGCTTTCTCACGGTCGAACACGTCGATCTCGGCGCGGGTCACTTCGCCATGCACCAGCAGCAGCATGCCGACCTCGGCCATGGCTTCCAGCGCCGGGAAGATCTTGTCGATGCTGGTCACGCCCGAGTCGGAGTTGGTGGTGGCGCCGGCCGGGTAGAGCTTGGCGGCATGCACGAAGCCACTGGCCTTGGCCGCGCGCACATCCTCGGGGCTGGTGTTGTCGGTGAGGTACAGCACCATCAGCGGCTCGAAGCGGCTGCCTGCCGGGCGGGCCGCGAGAATGCGCTGGCGATAGGCGTCGGCTTCGGCGGCGTTGCGTACCGGCGGAACCAGGTTGGGCATGATGATGGCGCGGCCGAAGGTGCGCGCGGCATCGCCGACGGTGTGTGGCAGCACCGCGCCATCGCGCAGGTGAATGTGCCAGTCATCGGGACGCAGGAGAGTCAGGCGGTCGGACATGGAGGCTTCCAGGCGGGTAAAACGTGGCCGCATGTTAACTGAAAAGCGCCTGTTCGCGCTCGCGCCGACGCGACAATCGCACGTCGGGGGTCAAGTTTCCGTGCGCCTGACCGATACCCCTTGGGAATGCCGTGAACCGCCGTGGAGTCGACCGTGCGTGCGCCCAATTTCCTTCTGATCAGCCTGCTGGCTGGCATGCCCTTGTGCCTGCCAGCGCACGCCATCAGCTTCCAGACGCGGCTGGAGAAGGTGGAGTGGACGGTCGAGGGCGATCAGTTCGAATGTCGCCTGAGCCAGACCATCAGCAATTTCGGCAGTGGTGAGTTCGTGCGTCGTGCCGGCGAGCAGGTCACCTTCCGCCTCAAGGCCCGTGAACGCTGGATGGGCGCGGGTTCGGCGACTTTGCTGGCGGCGGCGGCGCCCTGGCAGCCGGGGCGCGGCGATATCAATCTCGGTGTGGTCAGCGTCGGTAATGGCGAGGTGCCGTTCAACAGCTCGCAGGAGCAGGGGGCGCGGCTGCTCACCGGTCTGCTGGAAGGGCGTAGCCCGGTGGTGCGCCATCGCACCCTCAATGGCGGCGACAATCTGGAAGTACGTTTGCTGCCGGTCAAGTTTCACAAGGCCTATGACGATTACCAGGCGTGCACCGCCAAGCTGCTACCGGTCAATTTCGATCAGATTCGCCAGGCGCAGATCGGTTTTCCCGGTGGCGGCATCGATCTCGATCCGATGGCCAAGGCCAAGCTCGACATCATCCTCGACTTCGTCAAGGCTGACCCGAGCATCAACAGCTTCCAGATCGATGGTCACGCCGACAACAGCGGCAATCGTCTGACCAATCGCGACCTCTCACGCCGCCGTGCGCTGGCCGTGCAGGAATATCTGGTGGCCGGTGGCGTACCGGTCGAGCAGATCACCATGCGCTTTCATGGCGAGCGTTACCCGCTGGTGCCAAATAACAACGAAGCCAATCGCGCCAAGAACCGCCGCGCGACCCTGCGCCTGGATCGCGTACCCGCGCCGGAAGTCCCGGTACAGAGCGAACCGCAGACCGCTCCACCGACCACCCCGGTCGATCCGGTCGGAAGCACCCCCTCCTGAGCAAAAAACGCTGACTCCCGCCGTCGCTTCGTCGTCACAAGCTGTCGCGCCCCTGTAAATTGGCCCGCAGGGCCAGTAGAATCACCGGTTTTACCGTACAACCCGTGGAGTGATGGCATGGCGGACGTCAAAAAGGTAGTTCTGGCCTATTCCGGTGGCCTGGACACCTCGGTGATCCTCAAGTGGCTGCAAGATACCTATAACTGTGAAGTGGTGACCTTCACCGCTGACCTCGGTCAGGGCGAAGAGGTCGAGCCGGCCCGCGCCAAGGCTCAGGCGATGGGCGTCAAGGAAATCTACATCGACGACCTGCGCGAAGAATTCGTCCGCGATTTCGTCTATCCGATGTTCCGCGCCAACACCGTCTACGAAGGCGAGTATCTGCTGGGTACTTCCATCGCCCGCCCGCTGATCGCCAAGCGTCTGATCGAAATCGCCAACGAGACTGGCGCCGACGCCATCTCCCACGGTGCTACCGGCAAGGGCAACGACCAGGTGCGTTTCGAGCTGGGCGCCTATGCGCTGAAGCCGGGGGTGAAAGTCATCGCCCCGTGGCGCGAGTGGGACCTGCTGTCGCGTGAGAAGCTGATGGACTACGCCGAGAAGCACGCCATCCCGATCGAGCGCCACGGCAAGAAGAAGTCGCCGTACTCCATGGATGCCAACCTGCTGCACATCTCCTATGAAGGTGGCGTGCTGGAAGACACCTGGACCGAGCACGAAGAAGACATGTGGAAATGGACTGTCTCCCCTGAGGCAGCGCCGGACGCACCGACTTATATCGAGCTGACCTACCGCGCCGGCGACATCGTCGCCATCGACGGCAAGGCCATGAGCCCGGCACAGGTACTGGCCGAGCTGAACCGCATCGGTGGCGAGAATGGCATTGGCCGTCTGGACATCGTCGAGAACCGTTTCGTCGGCATGAAGTCCCGTGGCTGCTACGAGACCCCCGGCGGCACCATCATGCTCAAGGCTCACCGCGCCATCGAGTCGATCACCCTCGACCGCGAAGTGGCGCACCTGAAAGACGAGCTGATGCCGAAGTACGCCAGCCTGATCTACAACGGTTTCTGGTGGAGCCCGGAGCGTCTGATGCTGCAACAGATGATCGACGCCTCCCAGGCCAACGTGAACGGCGTGGTACGCCTGAAGCTGTACAAAGGCAACGTCATCGTCACTGGCCGCAAGTCCGACGACTCGCTGTTCGATGCCAACATCGCGACCTTCGAGGAAGATGGCGGCGCCTACAACCAGCAGGACGCGGCTGGCTTCATCAAGCTCAACGCCCTGCGCATGCGCATCGCCGCCGGCAAGGGCCGCAAGCTGGTCTAAGCTGATTCACCTGCGCTACAAGGACCCCGGCCAAGTGCCGGGGTTCTGCTTTCCAGAAGAGGAAAACCTGATGAGACTGCTGCATACCATGCTACGTGTCGGCGACCTGGACCAATCCATCGCCTTCTACACCGAAGTGCTGGGCATGACCTTGCTGCGCCGCAAGGATTACCCGGACGGACAGTTCACCCTGGCCTTCGTTGGCTATGGCGACGAGGCACACAACAGTGTGATCGAGCTGACCCACAACTGGGGTGTGGACAGCTACGAACTGGGCACCGGCTACGGTCATATCGCCCTGGAAGTCGAGGATGTCTACAAGGCCTGCGAGGACATTCGCAGTCGGGGCGGCAAGATCACCCGCGAGCCGGGGCCGATGAAGCATGGCAGCAGCATCCTGGCCTTCGTCGAGGATCCGGACGGTTACAAGGTCGAGCTGCTGTCGCCCAAGCGAAGCGATTGACAGTTGGAAATCTTTGTAAGTAAATGCTTACAAGGATAGTGGCTATTCGCTGATCGGCGAGGTGCCCCATGATGGCTGATCCCAAGGCCTTGCGCCTTATTCGCGTGGTTCAGGAGCTGTCGATGGCGAAGGACGTGGACCGTGTGGCGGAGATTGTTCGCAGCGCGGCCCGCGAGCTGACCGGGGCCGACGGCGCCACCTTCGTTCTGCGCGATGGGCAGCAATGTTTCTATCGCGATGAGGACGCCATCTCACCCTTGTGGAAGGGCCAGCGTTTCCCCCTCAGTGCGTGTATCAGCGGTTGGGCCATGCTCAACCGCCGCGCCGCCGTGATCCCCGATATCTATGTCGACTCACGCATTCCCCATGAGGTGTATCGGCCTACCTTCGTCAAGAGTCTGGTCATGGTGCCCATCCGCACCCTGGAGCCGATCGGCGCCATTGGCACCTATTGGGCGGAGTCTTATCAGGCCTCCGACGAGCAGATTCAGCTGCTGCAGGCCTTGGCCGACTCCACCTCGGTGGCCCTGGAGAATGTCCAGGTCTATGCCGAGCTGGAGCAGCGTGTAGAAGAGCGCACGGCGCAACTGGCCGAGGCCAATCGGCGCTTGCAGGACGAGGTGCGTGAACGCCAGCTGGCCGAGCAGGCGGTGCGCCAGCTGTCGCTGACCGATGAGTTGACCGGGCTGTACAACCGTCGCGGTTTTCGCCTGCTGGCCGAACGCGAACTGCGTGCGGCGCAGCGGCGCAAGGGCCGTTGCCTGTTGCTGTACGCCGATCTCGATGATCTCAAACCGGTCAATGATCGCTTCGGCCATGGTGCCGGGGATCGTTTGCTCAGGGCGGCGGCCGAAGTGCTCAAGACCCAGTTCCGTACCACCGACGTGATCGCTCGCCTGGGCGGCGATGAGTTCGTCGTGCTGGCCAGCGACTACAGCGATAGCGAAGAGGTGCTGCGGCGTCTTGAGCAGGCATTGCGTGGCAGAGAGGGCGGAGCCGGTCAGAGACTATCAATGAGCATGGGGATCAGCGAATCGTCGCTGAATCCCGACGAGGGACTCGATAGTCTGTTGGGGCAAGCCGATGCGGCGATGTACGCCAACAAGTGCGCGCGGCGCGCCTTGCGCGCGGTGAGCTGAAACGAAAAAGCCCCGCGGTTGGCGGGGCTTCTTGCGCGGCGCGATCAGATATCGAAGTCGTATTCGGCCAGCTGTTTGTGCAGGCGACGTTCTTCGAGGAAGTTGTCGATGATGCGGCGCTTGGTCAGGTTGGTCTTGGCGACTTCTACCGCAGGCTCGGCATCGTCCGATTCTTCCGCGACAAAGTCTTCGTCCAGCTCGAGATCTTCTTTGTCAGTGCTCATCTATTCCACTCCAGGCCAGTTACTGGGGCCGTTTGCGCACCTTATAGCGGCAAAAATAGAGCGGGTAAAAAAGATTTTTTCAATCAGGAGATCGCCAGATTCTATGGTCGATCAATCGTCGGATGTCTTGGCCTTGTACTCGCACAGATCTTCGATGCGGCAGGCGCCACAACGCGGTTTGCGCGCGGTGCAAACATAGCGCCCGTGCAGGATCAGCCAGTGATGGGCGTCGAGCAGATAATCCTTGGGCACGAACTTGAGCAGCTTCTTCTCCACCTCGACCACGTTCTTGCCGGGGGCAATGCCGGTGCGGTTGCTGACGCGGAAGATGTGCGTGTCCACGGCCATGGCCAGTTGGCGAAACGCGGTATTGAGCACCACGTTGGCCGTCTTGCGGCCGACACCGGGCAGGGCTTCGAGGTCCTCGCGGTTGTCCGGCACCTGACTGCCGTGCTTCTCTATGAGGATGCGGCAGGCCTCGATGACGTTCTTCGCCTTGCTGTTGTACAGGCCGATGGTCTTGATGTATTCGGACAAACCCTCGACGCCGAGGGCGTAGATGGCCTCCGGCGTATTGGCCACCGGGAACAGCTTGGCCGTGGCCTTGTTGACGCTGACGTCGGTGGCCTGGGCCGAGAGCGTCACGGCCACCAGCAGCTCGAAGGGGGTGCTGTAGGCCAGCTCGGTCTTCGGCTCGGGGTTGTCTTCGTGCAGGCGGCGGAAGATTTCCTGGCGCTTGGCAGCATTCATTCGATGACTCCGGTAACGCGAACGCGGCGGCTTTGGGCGGGTAGCTCGGGCGCGGCGGCCTTGGCCCGCTCGGCTGCAATCTGATCGATGCGGTTCTTACCGGCGATCAGCAGGCCCAGCACGATGAAGGCGCCCGGCGGCAGAATGGCCAGCAGAAAGCCCTTGTAGTCCTGCACCAGGGTGAGCTTCCACTCGGCGGCAATCGGGCCGAACAGCAGGTGCATGTTGGCCAGCAGCGCGCCGGTGCCGAGCAGCTCGCGGATGGCGCCGATCAGCACCAGCACCACGCCGAAGCCCAGGCCCATCATCAGGCCGTCATAGGCGGCGCGGGCCGGATCATGCTTGGCGGCGAAGCCGTCGGCGCGGCCGAGAATCACGCAGTTGGTGGTGATCAACGGGATGAAGATGCCGAGAATCTGGTACAGCTCATAGGTGTAGGCCTGCATCAGCAGTTCGATGCAGGTGGTCAGCGCGGCAATGATCATGACGAAGGCAGGTAGACGCACGGCTGTATTGACCACGCCGCGGACCAGCGACACGGCGGTATTGGAGCACACCAGCACCACCGCACTGGCCAGGGCCAGGCCGAGGGCGTTGACCGTGGAGTTGCTCACCCCCAGCAGCGGGCACAGGCCGAGCAGCTGCACCAGCGCCGGGTTGTTCTTCCACAGGCCGTTGAAGCTGATTTCGCGGTAACTGGTCATTGCTCGTCCTCCGCCAGGCCCAGCAATTGGGCGCGGTGCTTGTCGAAGTAGCGCAGGGCGCCGTGCACGGCCTTGACCACGGCGCGCGGGGTGATGGTGGCGCCGGCGAACTGGTCGAACTCGCCGCGATCCTTCTTCACTGCCCAGCCGTCTTCGCCGGGGTTGCTCAGGGACTTGCCCTCGAAGCTGCGCACCCAGTCGCTCTTGGCCAGCTCGATCTTGTCACCCAGCCCCGGGGTTTCTCGGTGGCTGAGCACACGCACGCCAGCCAGGCGACCATCAGCGAAGATGCCCACCAGCAGGTGGATGGCGCCGCTGTAGCCATCCGGTGCGGTCACCGGCAGGATCAGCGCGCTGGGTTGGTCGCCCTTCAAGGCCAGGTAGGCCGACTGCGGGCTGCGTTGGCCCAGCTCGGGGGCGTTGAGCTCGATGCGGTTGTCCAGCAGGTGGTTGTCATAGCTGCCGGCCGGCAGGATCTCGGCCAGGGCGCGCACCTGCGCTTCGCGCTCGGCGGCGGCGATACGCGTGGCGGTGCCCTGTTGCAGCAGGGCGACGCTGCCGACGGTGCCAATGGCGAACAGCCCGAGCACCAGGGCATTCTTCAGCATGGAGCGGCTGATTTCCGGCAGCATGCTCATTCTCCCAGCTTGAAGCCGCTGTTGGGCTTGCGATGGCCATAGCTACGCGGCCGGGTGTAATAGTCGATGGTCGGCGCTGCCAGGTTCATCAGCAGCACGGCGAAGGCTACCGCGTCCGGGTAGCCGCCCCAGGCGCGGATCACGTAGACCAGTACGCCGACGCCGATGCCGAACACCAGGCGCCCGCGATTGCTGGTCGCGCCGGAAACTGGGTCGGTGACGATGAAGAAGGCGCCGAGCATGGTCGCCCCGGTAAGCAGGTGAAACAGCGGCGAGCCGTTGGAATCCGAGCCGCTGCCGTTCCAGAACAGCAGGCTCATGACGAACAGCGCGGCGAGCATGCCCACTGGCGCATGCCAGGTGATCAGGCGCTTGTGCAGCAGATACAGGCCACCAGCGAGAAACGCCAGGTTGACCGCCTCGCTGCCGGCACCGCCGAAGTGGCCGAAGGCCACATTGCTAGCGCGTAGCTCGTCGATGGTCAGGCTCTTGTTGACCTTCAATGCGTCCAGCGCGGTGGCCTGGGCCCAGCCGTCGGGCAGGTTGGCAATGCCGAGGATGTGCTTGAGACCGTCCAGCGCGGCGACGCCGTGTGGCGCAGGCCAACTGGTCATTTCCACCGGGAAGGAGATCAGCACCACCACGTAGCCGACCATGGCCGGGTTGAAGGGGTTCTGCCCGAGGCCGCCATATAGCTGCTTGCCGAAGCCGATGGCGAAGCCGCAGGCGATCAGGGTCAGCCACCAGGGCGAGTAGGGCGGCAGGGCCAGGGCCAGTAGCACGGCGGTGACCAGGGCGCTGTAGTCCTTGAGGAAGAAGGCCAGCGGGCGTTGGCGTGCGGCCAGCAAGGCGGCCTCGAAGCCCAGCGCGCAGAGGCTGGCCCAGACCAGGTTGAACAGGGTGCCGGCGCCGAACAGCCAGGTCAGGGCGAGGATGCCCGGCACAGTGGCCAGCAGCACCTGCAGCATGACCTGCTGGGTGCGGTTGCTGCCCTTGGCGTGGGGCGATGTGATGCGGGGCAGGGTCATCGGCGCTCCGGTGGTTCTGTTACTGCGTTCGTACTGATCGCAGTGGTGTTCATTCCCCGGATTGCATCCGGGATGATCGTTACGGCTGATAGTCGGCCAGCTTGCGTTCGGCTTCGCTCAGACGAGTGCGTGCCTGCTCCAGTGCATCGGCGGCGGCGTTGTCGTCCCGTTCCAGCTTGCGCAGGTCGGCGCGAGCAAAGGCCACTTCGGTTTTCAAGGCTTTCAGCTCGGCATCCACACCAGGCCGTTCGGTGCGTACCAGTTCCGGGGCAGGCTTGCCCGAGGCCGCCTCGGCGGCGTGCAGGGCCTTTTCGGCAGCGGCCAGGGCATCACGCAGCGGCTGCAGAGTGGCTTCGTCAGCGCCGGCCTTCTCGGCCTTCTTCAGCTCGGCGCGTTTCATCGCCAGCTCGACCTTGGCCTTTTTCAGGACGTCGTCACCGGCCGGCTTGGCAGCGGGGGCGGGCGCCTGCTTTTCCAGGTCTGCCAGGGCCTTATCGGCTGCTTCCAGTTGCTGGCGAATGCGAGCGATTTCGGCCTGCTGGTCGTCGTCCGGGGGCTCGATCTTTTCCAGCTTGCGCAGCTGTGCCTTGAGCATGGCAGCGTCGATCTTGGCTTTCTTCAGCGCTTCGTCGCCGGCCGGTTTGGCGGCGGGTGCGGGCGCTTGGCTTTCCAGGCTGGCCAGGGTCTTTTCGGCTGCTTCCAGTTGCTGACGCAGGCGGGCGAGTTCGGCCTGCTGATCGTCGTCCGGGTTCTCGATCTTTTCCAGCTTGCGCAGCTGGGCCTTGAGCATGGCGGCTTCGATCTTGGCTTTCTTCAGCGCTTCGTCACCGGCCGGCTTGGGCGTCGGGGCAGGTGCAGCCGCCTGCGCGTCGGCCAGGGCCTTCTGTGCGGCTTCGGCAGCAGCACGCAGCTCGCTGACCTGAGTCTGCAGTTCGGGCGTGTCGTGGGCGGCCAGCTGTTTTTCCGCCTTCTTCAGCGCGACCTGGGCCATGCTGGCTTCGATCTTGAGTTTCTTAAGCGCCTCATCGGCCGGCGCCGCTGCCGCAGCAGGGGGCGCTTCGG
>JBLUOL010000163.1:0-10517 GCA_048065775.1 Pseudomonas sp. GW6 | reverse complement strand
GCGCCATGGCCGCACCGTCGATCACGCCCAGCACCGGCACGCCAAAGTGGCGCGCCAGGTCGGCCGCCGACGGCTTGCCGTCAAACAGGCCCATGACCCCTTCGATCAGGATCAGGTCCGCCTCGCCGGCGGCCTGCCATAGCAGGCGACGGCTTTCCGCCTCGCCGACCATGGCCAGATCGAGCTGGTACACCGGCGCGCCACTGGCACGCGCATGGATCATCGGATCGAGAAAGTCCGGGCCGCACTTGAACACCCGCACCCGCCGCCCCTGACGCGTATGCAGGCGCGCCAGCGCGGCGGTTACAGTGGTCTTGCCTTGACCGGAAGCCGGTGCGGCAATCAATAGTGCCGGACAGTGACGTGTGGTCATCAGAATTCGATGCCCTTCTGTGCTTTTACCCCAGACTTGAATGCGTGCTTGACCAGGCTCATTTCGGTGACGGTGTCAGCCGCCTCAAGCATGCCTGGCAACGCGCCACGGCCGGTCACCACCACATGCTGCAGCAGCGGCCGGGCCTCGATATCAGCCAGCACCGTGTCCAGTTCGAGGTAGCCATGCTTGAGGGCGATGTTCAATTCGTCCAGCACCACCAGGCCGACCGACTCATCGCTGAGCAGATGCCGGGCGACCGCCCAGGCTTCCTGCGCCTTGGCGATATCACGTTGGCGATCCTGGGTTTCCCAGGTGAAACCTTCACCCATCACGTGATAGCTGACTTCCTCGGGAAAACGGCGGAAGAAGGTTTCTTCACCGGTGCTGGCCGCACCCTTGATGAACTGCACCACGCCGACCTTGATGCCATGGCCAAGGGCGCGCGCGACCATGCCGAAGGCGCTGCTGCTCTTGCCCTTGCCATTGCCGCTGTGCACCAGCAACAGGCCGTATTGGTCCTGGGCCTGGGCGATCTTTTCGTCGATCAGGGCTTTCTTGCGTTGCATGCGCGCCTTGTGACGGGCGTCGCGTTCGGCGGTCTCACTCATGCTGTGCTCCTGCACGTCAGGCACCCGCGCCGCCTGTTCATCGAACAGTACGAACGGCAATGAGGAAGAAGATCGCGATGATCCGCACGCACTCATCCAGGCGCCAATGGCTGGTCAGGCGAGCGGAAGACGAAAAAACACGAACGCCCCGGTAGAACCGGAGCGTTGGCCGGACAACGCCCTCCGCGATGCCGTGAAACTGCGACAGGCCGGTCTCCGGGCTTGTGAGCGAACCATGGGTTCGACGCCGCGCCTTCCCGTGCATAGCACAGTGGCTTTGAGCAGCGTTTGACTCACCTACCGTTGCGGGGGCAGCGCCGGCATTCGAACCGGCTTCCCTGTTTCACCCCTTGGCCGCCATTCACGGCAACGCGGGGCACCTGAAGCAAGGCGCGCAGGGTAGAGGCTGGCAGCCCTGCCCGTCAACGCCACTCAGTGCCTGGGCATGAACCCGGGCGGCTTGCTCGCCAACCAGTCGACGAACGTTCGCAAACGCTCGTCGCTCAGCAGTGCCTCGCGGCTGTTGTAGGTCAGCGCCAGCTCCTTTTCACTGAAAAGCCGATGAATCTGGTTATGGCAGGCGCGGCAGACCCACAGCGTGGCGGTGATACGTTCATGACGGGGGTAGCGCTTCTGCACATAAGCCTTGTCGTGCAGCGCCTTGGGAATCAGGTGATGACGGGTCAATGCGACGGGGCGTGCACACAGTTCGCAGACCTCAGGCTGAGGCGGCAGGCGAATGGGATCGACCATGGACAGTAATTCAGGGATTACGCGCGAGCTCTGGCGTGATGACCCGCTTGGCATCGAGATAGACGCCCTGCCAGTAACCGCTGGTGAGGCTGTCCAGGCGCACGGTGCCGCCGGTAGAGGGGGCATGAACGAAGCGGCCGTCACCGACATAGATCCCGGCATGACTGACGGCGCGGCCACCATTGGTGGCAAAGAACACCAGATCACCACTTTGCAGGGCGTCACGACGAACATCTGGCGTACGCATCGCACTCAGCTCACGAGTAGAACGCGGCAGGCTGATGCCAGCGGCATCACGGTAGACATAGCCGATCAGGCCACTGCAGTCGAAACCGCCATCCGGTGTATTACCACCGTAGCGATAGGGTGTTCCAACCAGGCCAAGCGCGCGAAACAGCACATCTTCGGCACCGCCCTGATAGGACGAAGAAGCAATTGGCGGCGTGTAGGCAGGCTGAGGAGAAGGGGCGCGACTGCTACAGGCACTCAGTAGCAGAACAAGAGAAATTACAGCGACACGGGTCGTGACGGGCATAAGCGAGGCGATCCTGAGCCTGAATGCGCCCTACTCTGCCCGAGACACGACGAACGGCGCAACCCTGGGGTTACGCCGTGAAACATCAGGGATGACGCCTGGCTGCGACTTGATCGTCCACTGGCGCCAGCGCCAGTACGCGCTTGGCTTGCAGGTAGCTGCGATTCCAGTAACTGTCATCCAGGCTATCGATGCGCACACCACCGCTGCGGCTGCTGCTGGAGTGGATGAACTGATCATCACCCAGGTAGATGCCGGCATGACTGACGCGACCACGACCACGATCATTGAACAGGATCAGATCACCCGGTTCCAGATCGGCGCGCGCCACCTTCGGCGCATCGAGGTTGATCAGCTCACGCGTGGAACGCGGCAGTTCCAGGCCGACTTCCTCGCGGAACAGGTAGCCGATAAAACCGCTGCAATCGAAACCAGTCTGTACCGAGCTACCGCCGTAGCGATAACGGGTACCGATCAGCGAACGCCCGAGATCGAGCAGGCTGTCGGCCAGTTGCGGCATTTCATAGGGTTGATCGTCGATCAGCGCGTTGATCTCATCATCGGCAGGTTCATCCTGCTCGATCATCAGGCGAGTCACAGGTTCGACTGCTGCATCGCTGATCGGTTGCTGCGGTTGCGTCTGCGGCGCATGGCCGGCACAGGCAGCGAGAAAGACTGTGAGTGCAATAGGCACGAGGGGTGCGAAGCGTTTTAGCATGGGCACGACCGTGTCGAGTGAATTTAACAAGTCCGCGACTATGCCCTCTATAACGCTCATTTGCAAATTCTATCGACAGAATTGTGACTCAGTGGTCTCGCCATTTCATCTAAAGCGCCCAACCATCTGCATGGTCGGGCGGCTCGGAAACCTAGCCGAGAATCTCGCTGAGCGGAATGAAACGCAACATATCACCCTCGGCCAGCGTACTGCCTTCCATGACCTCGGCTAGCCCTTCAGCCCAGGCGGCGCTGCGCAAAACGCCGGAACTCTGATTGGCATAGGGCACCACGCGCCCATGCTCCAGACGCGCGCGCAGGTACTCACGGCGCATACCCGGCTTAGCCCAGGTAAAACCTGCCGGCACCGCGAAGCCCAGTGGTTCGACCCGCTGCACCCCAAGACGACGCAACATGTAAGGACGCGCCAGCAGTCCGAAGGTGACCAGTGTCGAGGCCGGATTGCCCGGCAAACCTATTACCGGAACGCCCTGATAGTGGCCGAAGGTCAGCGGTTTACCTGGCTTGATCGCCAATTTCCACAGCGCCAGTTCGCCCGCCTCGCGCAGGGCTATGCCGAGAAAATCCGCCTCCCCCACCGAAACACCACCCGTGGAGAGGATCAGATCGACCTCGCCCAAGGCTCCCAACGCTTCGCGGGTGCGCTGCAGGTCATCGGGCAATATGCCCGCATCGACCACGCTGCAGCCCAGCCGCTGCAACCAGGCAATCAGCAGACGGCGATTGCTGTTGTAGATCTGCCCCGGCCCAAGCGCCTGCCCCGGCTCGACCAGCTCATCACCGGTGGACAGCACGGCAACGCGCAGGCGCCGACGCACCGACAGCCGTGCGGCGCCAAGAGAGGCTGCCAGCCCCAGCTCGATTGGCCCCAGGCGGGTACCGGCCGGCAGCACGCAGTCGCCGCTGCGGGTTTCCTGACCTTGAGCCCGTACGTTCTGCCCGACTTTCAGCGGCTCGCGGAAATGCACGCGCCCTGCCTCATCCAGCTCAACGTTTTCCTGCATCTCGACGGTGTCGGCACCTTCCGGTAGCGGCGCACCAGTGAAGATGCGCGCGCAGGTTCCGGGCTCCAGCGGTGTGGGCGCGGTGCCCGCCTGAATGCGCTGGCTAATCGGCAACGCCTGGCCATTGCAATCGGCCAGGCGCAGGGCGTAACCGTCCATGGCGCTGTTGGCCCAGGGCGGCAGATCCAGCGCTGCGATCAGCGGCTCGGCCAGCACACGACCATCAGCCTCGGCCAGCACGACCGGCTCGACCTGCTCGATTGGCGCCGCATCCGCCAGAGCCAGCAGGCGCTCCAGCGCCGCCTCCATGGGCAGCAGACCGGGATGATCGCAACCACTCATCCGCGTGTCTCGCAGGCGCCCACCTGTTTCAGATGCGGCACGAAGTTGCAGGGACGATGCCGTGCATCCAGTTGCTCGCCGAGAATGCCATCCCAGGCGGTACGACAGGCATTGGTCGAACCCGGCAGGCAGCACACCAGGGTGCCGTTGGCCAGACCGGCCAGCGCACGCGACTGGATGGTGGACGTGCCGATATCGGCCACGGAGATCTGCCGGAACAGCTCACCGAAACCATCGACCTGCTTGTCCAGCAGGCAGGCGACCGCTTCCGGCGTGCTGTCACGCCCGGTGAAACCGGTACCGCCGGTGATCACCACCACCTGCACCTGATCCTCGGCAATCCAGGTCGCCACCTGGGCGCGGATCTTGTAGAGGTCATCCTTTAGCAGAACGCGAGCGGCCAGTTGGTGCCCGGCGGCGGTCAGACGGTCGACCAGCAGTTGACCCGAGGTATCGGTCTCCAGCGTGCGCGTGTCGCTGACGGTCAGCACGGCAATGTTCAGCGGCACGAAAACCGCGTCGGCCTTATGGTTCATGGCAGGCATCCAATTGGGAGAGAATGGGCGCTGTTATATCACACAGCCTGCCTCCGGAGACTGCACACATGCCCGCATCCAACGCCCGCCCCACCTGCTCGGTGCTACTACTTTCCGGTGGCCGAGGCCTGCGTATGGGCGGCCGCGACAAAGGCCTGCTGGAGTGGCGCGGTCGGCCACTGATCGCGTGGTTGCATGATCTGACCAGACCGTTGAGCGACGACCTGATCATCTCCTGCAACCGCAACACGGAGCACTATGCACGCTACGCCGACCAACTGGTCGCAGATCAGGATCAGGACTTTCAGGGGCCACTGGCGGGTATCCGCGCCGGCATGGCCGCGGCACGCCACGAGCAAATGCTGGTTCTGCCCTGTGACGCCCCCCTGGTGGACCGTGCGCTGATCGAGTCACTGCTTGCCCACGCGGGGAGCCGGCCGGTGGTGATTCGCCAGGGCAACTACTGGCAGCCACTGTTCTGCCTGTTGCCTACGGGGCTCAGAGACGATCTGGAACACGCCTGGCAATCCGGTGAACGCAGCCCGCAGCGCTGGTTCGGCAACCTGGCCCCCATCGCCGTCGACTGCACGCCGGAAGATGCCCGCCTGGCCAACCTGAACACACCGGAAACGCTCGCGAACGGCATATCGCCTTGCTGAAGCGAGAAGCCCTGCGCGGAACTCATACGGCAGTTTCACGTCTGAGCGAGGGTATAGCACCTCTTTCGCACCCAAGGAGACACACCATGACCAAACGGATAATCCCCGCCCTGCTGATGGCAATCGGCTTCACTGTGCTGGCCGGCTGCTCCACGCCGTCGGTGATCACCCTGAATGACGGGCGTGAAATACAGACGGTAGACAAACCCAAGTTCGATGAAGAATCCGGCTTCTACGAATTCGAGCAACTCGACGGCAAGCGCGCCACGATCAACAAGGATCAAGTGCAGACCGTCAAGGAACTCTGAGGCGAGAGCCCGAGGCACCGCTGAAGGACAACCGGGCTCGCCCCGGCTGCAGAAAGGGATATCGGCCTGCTGATTTTTTCAGGCTAACCCCTTGTGCAGTAAAAGTTTTTCGGTAGAATACGGCTCATTCGGAGTGTAGCGCAGCTTGGTAGCGCGTCTCGTTCGGGACGAGAAGGTCGCAGGTTCGAATCCTGTCTCTCCGACCAAATCAAAAACCCGCCTTAATCGGCGGGTTTTTTATTGCCTTCGATTTGTCGGTAGCGCCTTTCAGCTCAGAAAAGCCACCACCTGCTCGGCATCGAATGGCCAGTTCAGCTCGCTTCCACTGTCGCAGCGGCGCAGCACCGGAATGCGCAAACCGTACTGCTCGACCATCCCTTCGTGCTCGGCGATGTCGATCAACTCGACCAGCAGACCATTCTCTACGAATGGCATGAGCAGCGCCTCGGCCACCTCGCAAAGGTGGCAGCCCAGGGTTCCGAAAAGTTGGCATTCAGGCGTCATGAGCGCACCTCACTATCAGCAAGGTGCGCAGTTTAGCACCGGCTGTCGATCAGCTCGCGTCAACGCCCTTGCCCGCTTGGCCAGCGAGCAGCGACTGCAAACCGTCGAGCAGACTGCGGTTGAGGCTGTCGGCTTTTTCCAGGCGCGGCAGGTCGAAGCGCTCATCGAGCGAGAAGCCGCCCTTGAGCAACTCCTTGAGCATGCCGCCGGCGTCCTGCGCCAGATCACCGGCACTGCGCAGCGCATCGAGCAGGCCCTGGGCATATTCCTGCAGCCCGGTATTGACCGCACTGGCGCCCTGCCCAGCCACGGCGCCATAGGCATCGGTGGCCTGACGCACGCTGGTCTGCGTCAGGCGCAGCGACATCGAAGCCAGTTGCTCACCGTCCATATCCAGCGCCATGGCACGGTCGAAGGCACCTGCCAGATCACCAGCGTAGAACTTGTCGGAGAGATCCTGCACCTGACTGAAAAGCTTCTCCAACGCCTTGATCTCGTCGTCGTCCAGCTCACCCTCGACATCCACCTGCCAGCCACCGATGCGCATGCTGCCAGACTGACTAGTGCCCACCACAGTGGTGGACTTACCGTCGCTGGAAGCGGCGAAACTGCTCTGCGACCAGCTGGCCGAAGCCTGTGCCACGGAAATGCGCAGGCGATCGCCATCGCGGGTCGTGACGGACAGGTCGAAGGTCTCCGCCAACGCACTGAAACGCTCGCTGTAACCGGCCACCGCAACCTTGTCCGAGGCGCCCGGGGCAGCGCTGCCGAAGCGTTTGTCGAGATCGCCGAAGCCATCCTGAATACGCTTGTAGGTATCGTCTATATCGCTGGCCACCTGCCCCTTGAGCACGCCCATGCCATCGAGAATCTTGCGCGCCTCGGCAAAGCCCTTCTCGACACCATCACGCGCCTGGGACAGCAGCTTGTCCAACTTGGCCGGATCAGCGCCAGCAGCGGCCTCGCTCTGCAGACGCTGCTCGATGAAGCCCAGAATCCGCCCCGCCACTTTCTCCGGGGTGTATTCATCACGCGACCCAGACAGCGAGCCCGACGGCACACCGAGCTTCTCGGCGAGGCGATTGGCCAAGGTGGCCTGGGCATCGGCGGCATTGCTGCGCGCCGCCAAAGCCTGGCTGGCTTGCGCAGTGCGGGAAGCGGCGGAATTCAGTGAGCTCAGAGGATTCATGACGGGGTACCCAAACAGGTTATCTGCCGAAATTAACGGCCGTTGAAAGGCAAGCTTTAACCTTTATCGACCAACGGTTATTGATTTTTCTCAGCTCGCTTGCGCTCGAACGAGATTTTCCCGATCGATGGCCAAATCCAGAAAACCCCTGACAACCGCGATCTAGAGGCCGCCCTCACTTACGCTCCAGCCACGCTCAAAGCCCCGCGAGACTAAAGTCTTACAGTCGACTCGCTATCGAGATGCTTTATTTCATCGCGCCGTAACTGGCCGGTCACATCGTGGCCGACCTGCTAATAACAACGAGGAGACAACAATAATGAGTAAGACTCCCCTCGCCCGCGCCGTGGCCCTCGCCACGCTGGGCGCCAGCCTGACCCTGCCGAGCCTGGCACAGGCTGACTTCATCGGCGACAGCAAAGCGACGCTGGAACTCCGCAATTTCTATATGAATCGCGACCTGCGCGACACGACGGCTGCCCAGCAGTCCAAACGCGAGGAATGGGCGCAGGGCTTCATCCTCAAGGCCGAGTCCGGCTTCACCGAGGGCACCGTTGGTTTTGGCCTGGACGCCTATGCGGGCCTGGGCCTGAAGCTCGACTCGTCTGACGAACGCGCCGGCACCGGCCTGCTGCCCAACGCTTTCGGCAACGAGGGGCCGGACGAATATTCCGAGCTCAGCGGCGCGGTCAAGGCACGCATTTCCAAGACCGTCGGCAAGGTCGGCGGGCTGATGCCCAAGCTGCCCATCGTCACCTCCGGCGACTCGCGCCTGCTGCCACAGGTGTTCACCGGCGGCATGATCACCTCGCAGGAAATCGACGGCCTGACGCTCAATGGCGGCCAACTGCGTGAAGTCAACCAACGCGCATCCACCGACAGGGTGGATATCACCGCCACCAACGTCGGCGGCGAAAGCGACCGCTACAACTTCGCCGGCGGCGACTACAAGTTCAATGGCGGCAACACCACCGTTGGCGTGTGGTACGGCGAACTGGAAGATATCTATGACCAGAAGCTGTACAACCTGATCCACGTGCAGCCGATCGGCGACTGGAAGCTGGGCGCCAACCTGGCCTACTTCGACTCCCAGGACAACGGCCGCAAACTCGGCGGCAAGCTGGATAACGACCTGACCTCGGTCAACCTCTGGGCCGGCATTGGTGCACACACCTTCCGCGTGGGTTATCAGAAGGTCGGCGGCGACAACGCCTTCCCCTTCCTGACCGAGACCGATCCCTACATCGTCAACTACATCCAGATTCTCGACTTCACCCGCAAGGACGAGAAATCCTGGCAGGCACGTTATGACGTCAACTTCGCCAGCTATGGCATTCCGGGCCTGACGGCGTTCGTCCGCTACGTGACCGGCGACGGCTTCGACGGCGTGGGTGGCGCAAGCGGCAAGGAATGGGAACGCGACGTGGATATCAGCTACATCATCCAGCAAGGCCCACTGAAGAACCTCGGCGTGCGCTGGCGTAACGCGATGGTGCGCTCCAATGCGAGCATCGGTGATCTGGACGAAAACCGCCTGATCGTCAGCTACACCATCCCCCTGATGTAAACACTCCAGTAACACGAAAACGCCGCAACGCCTGTACCGGGTTGCGGCGTTTTTTATCTGCCTGGAAAACAGTCGGAGCCATTTCTCGACTAGGCTCCAGCGATCTCGGAGGATAACTCGATGGACGACTACCAACCCTTGGCCTGCGACCTCTACGACTACCTGGAGATCGCCTGCATGCACCGCTATCAGCTGGATATCGAACTGATCGACGGCTCTCACCTGCGGGGCCAGGCCCTGACCACGGAAACCACGGCGAGCAAGGAAGAGTTTCTGCTGGTACGCACCACCGATGGCGAGCAGCGCCTGCGCATGGATCGCCTGCTGGCGATCACCCCACAGGATGCAGGCGCCAGCTTTGGTCGGGTGCTGTTGAGCGGCAATCGCTGCTGAACGCGACGCCCTACGCGAGCATGCAGTAACGCGGCGTTACCACATCAGATCATCGGGAATCTGATAGGCCGCGTAGGGATCATCGGCATCCGGCTCTTCGACGTGGGTGTTGAGCAGGACGATGCGCGAGGCATCACGTTCCTGAATCTTCAGCGCAGCCTCGCGCGGAATGATCTCGTAACCACCACCATGACGGACGATGGCCAGCCAGCCGTTGGACAGCTTGTTGCGCACCATGGTGTTGACCGGCAGGCGCTTGACCTTCTTGTCGTCGACGAAGTTGTAGTAGTCCTCGCCGTCGAGCTTGGGCAGGCGTGAACGCTCGATCAGTTGCTTGACCTGCGCCGCGCGGGCTTTCTGCTCGGCTTTTTCCTGCTGCTGACGATTCAGCTCCTGATCACGTGCGGCCTTTTCGGCTTGCGCCTGCAGTGCGGCCTGACGTGTGCTGTCATCCAGTTCGGCCTGGCCTTTTTGCACCAGACGCTTCTGCTTTTGCTGTTGCTTGCCAGCCTGCTTGGCCTGTTTTTCATTGACCAGGCCGGCTTTGAGCAGCTGGTCGCGCAGGGAAAGACCCATGACTAAAGATCCCGAACATGATTCAGTTGCGGCAGCGACACAGATTCACGCTGCCAGTCCAAGGCGCCCAGCATAAGGGCTAAGCAGCGGCGGCTCCAGCCTTTAGGAGCGACCGGGCGGCGAACCGCTTCAGTCGCGAAAGGCGGACAGCAAAGGCTGCGCGGATAAATCGGAACGCCGCCGTGCCTATAGGGTTCAACAGCCAGGCGCCTGCCTCTCCAGCTTCTTGGCCTCGCCCCACAGGGCATCCAGTTCCTCCAGCGAGCAACCGTCCATGCTGCGTCCGGCTTCACGCACGCTTTGTTCGATAAAGCGAAAGCGCTGCTCGAACTTGCCGTTGGCCGCGCGCAATGCCGCTTCCGGGTCGACCTTCAAGTGGCGCGCCAGGTTGGTGACGACGAACAGCAGGTCGCCGATCTCCTCGGCAAC
>JBLUOL010000162.1:0-10638 GCA_048065775.1 Pseudomonas sp. GW6 | reverse complement strand
ACCTGGCCATCAGCGGCGTACCGTTCGACACCGCCACCACCAACCGGCCCGGCAGCCGCTTCGGCCCGCGGGCGATCCGCGCCGCGTCGATCCAGTCGGCCTGGGCGCGGCATTTTCCCTGGGAGTTCGACCCCTTCGACCTGCTCGCCTGCGTCGACTACGGCGACTGCTATTTCGACCACGGCACGCCGCAGGACACCCCGGAGGTGATCGAGGCGCATGCCACGCGCATTCTCGAAGCTGGCAGCGCGTTGCTGACTCTGGGCGGCGATCATTTCATCAGCTATCCGCTGCTCAAGGCCCATGCGAAGAAACACGGCACCCTGGCGCTGATCCACTTCGATGCGCACAGCGACACCTGGCCGGACGAGGAAGGCAAACGCATCGACCACGGCACCATGTTCTATCACGCCGCGCGCGAAGGCCTGGTCGATCCGTCGCGCTCGGTGCAGGTCGGCCTGCGCACCACCAACGACGACGTGATGGGCTTCCAGGTACTCGATGCCCGCGAGGTGCATCGCAGTACGCCGGAGCAGATCGCCGAGCGCATTCGTGCGCGGGTGGGCGAGCATCCGGTGTACCTGACCTTCGACATCGACTGCCTCGACCCGGCCTTCGCCCCCGGCACCGGCACACCGGTGTGTGGCGGCCTTTCCAGCCATCAGGCGCTGGAGATCCTGCGCGGTCTGCGCGGCATCAACCTGATCGGCATGGACGTGGTGGAAGTGGCGCCGCCCTACGACAACGCCGAGGTCACCGCGCTGGCCGGCGCCACCCTGGCGATGGAGATGATCTGCCTGTACGCCGCGCGGCATAAGCTGGGGGAAAAGACGTAGGGTGGGACGCGCCGATGGGCATTGTTCCGGTTTGCGCTGGATTGCGGACAAAAAAACGGGCCTGTTCAGGCCCGTAAGTTCACGCTCAAAGAGTGGCCGGGCGTCAGGCTAGGCATTGCCCCAGGCCGATGGGCTCGGGGCGGAACAGTCGTGCATCCATCAGCTTCGGCTGGCGCACGATGGGGGCGAAGTCCATACGCGCGAGGATGTCGCGCTCGATATCCACGCCCGGCGCCACTTCGATCAGTTCCAGCCCTTCGACACTCAGGCGCAGCACGCAGCGCTCGGTGACGTAGAGCACCGGCTGGCCACGCTCGGCGGCCAGGCGACCGGCGAAGGTGCGGTGCTCCACCTCGGCGACGAACTTGCGTAGCTCGCCGTCCTCGACGATGCGCAGTTGGCCGTCTTCGATGCGGATGTCCTGTTTGCCGGCGCTGAAGGTGCCGACGAACACCACCTGCTTGGCGTTCTGGCTGATGTTGATAAAACCGCCAGCCCCGGCCAGCCGACTGCCGAACTTGGACACGTTGAGGTTGCCCGCCGCATCGGCCTGGGCCAGGCCGAGGAAGGCGATGTCCAGGCCGCCGCCGTCATAGAAATCGAACTGATAAGGCTGGTCGAGCAAGGCGCTATGGTTGCTCGCCGCGCCGAAGTCCAGGCCAGAGGCCGGTACGCCGCCGATCACGCCGGGTTCGGCGGTCAGCGTCAGGCGCTCGATCACGCCTTCTTCGGCGGCCACCGCTGCCACGCCCTCGGGCATGCCGATGCCGAGATTCACCACCGCGTCCGCTTTCAGCTCCAGCGCCGCGCGGCGGGCGATCAGCTTGCGCACGTCCAGCGGCATGGGCGTCAGGCTGTCCACCGGTACGCGGGTCTCGGCGGCGAAGGCGGGGTTGTAGGCGGTGGCGAAGGTCTGCTGGTGATTGGCCGGCTCGGCCACCACCACGCAATCCACCAGGATGCCGGGAATCTTCACCTGGCGTGGGTTGAGCGAGCCGCGCTCGACCACCCGCTCGACCTGGGCGATCACCAGGCCGCCGCTATTGCGCGCGGCCATGGCGATGGCCAGGCTCTCGATGGTCAGCGCCTCACGCTCGAAACTGAGGTTGCCGTCAGGGTCGGCGCTGGTAGCGCGAACGATGCCGACGTTGATCGGGAAGGTCGGGTAGAACAGGTAGTCCTCGCCATCGATGGGCATCAACCGCACCAGATCGGCAGTGGTGCGTGCATTGAGCTTGCCGCCACCGTGGCGCGGGTCGACGTAAGTGCCCAGGCCTACCCGCGACAGCTGTCCCGGCTTGCCGGCGGCGATATCGCGAAACAGCTGGGAGATCACCCCCTGCGGCAGGTTGTAGGCCTCGATGCGGTTGTCCACCGCCAGCTTCTGCAACCCCGGCACCAGGCCCCAGTGCCCGCCGATCACCCGGCGCACCAGACCTTCATGGGCCAGGTGGTTGAGGCCGCGACCCTTGCCGTCGCCTTGGCCGGCGGCATACACCAGGGTCAGATCGCGCGGCGCCTGTTCAGCGAGGAAGCGCTGCTCCAGAGCGATGGCGATCTGCTCGGCGAAGCCGATGCCGACGAAGCCGCCGGTGGCCAGGTTGGCGTTGTCCGGGATGCGCGCCACGGCTTCGGCGGCGGTCATGATCTTGCTCATTGCGGGTACTCGTGACGAAGGGGTCATGTAGGAGCCGGCTTGCCGGCGATCCATGCGGTTCAAAAGCATCGCCAGCAAGCTGGCTCCTACACCTTTTGCTGAGCGACAGTGCAGCGTCTGGGGGGCTCCCAGAGGCTTATGGCTCAGAAACTGCCAAACAGGGTGCCCAGGGTGATCACCACAACCAACGCCACCAGTGGGAAGGCCACGGTGTTGACGAAGATGAACTTGTACGACTCGCGGTGGGTGAGCTTGCAGATCGCCAGCAGCGAGATCACCGCGCCGTTGTGCGGCAGGGTGTCCATGCAGCCCGAGGCCATGGCGGCGACGCGGTGCAGCAGCTCGGGGCTGATGCCGACGGCGTTGGCCATTTCCAGGTACTGCGCGCCGAGGGTCTTCAGCGCGATCGACATACCGCCGGAGGCGGAACCGGTGATACCGGCGAGGATGTTCACCGCCACCGCTTCGGAGATCAGCGGGTTGCTGGAGACGCCCAGTACCAGGTCACGGATGATGACGAAGCCGGCCAGGGATGCGATCACCGTGCCGTAACCCACCTCGGCGGCGGTGTTGAGGATCGGCAGCATGGAGCCGAAGGCGCCGTCGTTGACGCTCTTCTTCAGGTCCATCCAGCGCTTCCAGTGCATGGCGATCAGCAGCACGATGGCGGCGCTGAGGGCGACGATGATCGACCAGATACCGATCAGCGACTTGGCGTCCTGCAGGCCGCCGTATTCCGGCTTGGCCAGGTAGCTGGTGTCGACGGCCGGCAGGATCTGCTTGGCCATCAGGAAATTGAGGGCGATGACCACGAAGATCGGCAGCAGCGCCAGCCAGAAGCCGGGAATGTCGCGACGCTCTTCGACGACCGGGTCGTCGCGGTGCTCGCCGTAGCCTTCACCCGCGGCCATCAGCTTGCGTGACTGCGCGGTGAGCCACCAGGTGCCGAGGCCGAACATGATCAGGCCGGCGATCACCCCCAGGCCCGGCGCGGCGAAGGCGTCGGTGCCGAAGAAGGGGTTGGGGATGGCGTTCTGGATCGCCGGCGTGCCGGGCAGCGCGGTCATGGTGAAGGTGAACGAGCCGAGGGCGATTGCACCGGGGATCAGGCGCTTGGGAATGCCCGCCTCGCGGAACAGCGCGGCGCCGATCGGGTACACGGCGAAGGCCACCACGAACAGCGACACGCCGCCGTAGGTGAGGATGCCGCAGGCCAGCACGATGGCCAGGATGGCGCGCTCGCTGCCCACTTTCGCGACTATGCCGTGGGCGATGGCACGCGCCGATCCCGAGTCGTCCATCAACTTGCCGAACAGTGCACCCAGCAGGAACAGCGGGAAGAACTGGATCACGTAGCCGCCCATGGCCTTCATGAACACCTGGGTGTAGGTGGGCAGCAGCAGAGCGATGTCGCCGGCGAACAGCAACGCCAGCAGGGCCAGCAGTGGGGCGAGAATTAGGACGTTGATGCCGCGATAGGCGAGGTACATCAACAATGCGAGGGAAATCAGAATACCGAGGGTACCCATGGGTGGTTCCTTTTGTTGTTGTTCTAGCGGCTCGAGGCCGTTTTATCGGGAAGGCGCGGATGCGGCAGCGCGCCTTTGCCGGATATAGAGCCAGAGTCGTGCCAGGCGGCGTTACGACTTTGGTCGATAGGGCGGGAGGCCTCTGCAGCGAGGGTTTCAGGCTTGAGTGTGTGTTTTAAGATGGGCGGGGCGAGTGACGCAGCTGTCCATATTTCTGGATTTAGTCCAGGTTTTTGGATGGTTTATTGATTTTTAGTCCAGAAAATTGGACGTTGGTGGTTTTCATAATTGCGCCCGCCCGGTTCCCATCCGGCGGGTTTCACCCGCCCTACTGGCGATGTAGGGCGGGTGCAACCCGCCAATTGTTGATTGCATAAAGGGCAGGCCCCCGGATTTCATCCGGGCTACGCAATTGCGGCCCGCCACGCTTTTGTGGGAGGGGCTTTAGCCGCGACTGTTGTGGGGAAGCGTTGCGGGTGGCACATCGCCGGCAAGCCGGCTCCTACGCAAGGGTTGGCACGGGTAGCCCGGATGCAATCCGGGGCTTTTGCGGCGCCTGATCCCCGGATTTCATCCGGGCTACAAATTGCGGACGGCAACGGTTTCCGTAGGAGCGGCTTTAGCCGCGAAGCGATTTCCGGTTCGGTGACAATCGCGGCTGAAGCCGCTCCCACGACCAGCAATCAATACCGTAGCCCGGATGCAATCCGGGGCTTTTGTGGGCGCCTGCTCCCGGATTTCATCCGGGATACGCGATTGCGGCCCGCCACGCTTTTGTGGGAGGGGCTTTAGCCGCGACTGTTGTGGAGAAGCGTTGCGGGGGCGCATCGCCGGCAAGCCGGCTCCTACAGGGTGAGGCGCTCAGCCCCGGCGACCCAGCCCATGCTGCGCCAGCTTGGCGTAGAAACCAGCGCGGGAAATGCCCAGGCGCTCGGCGGCCAATTGGCGATTGCCATCGGTTGCCGCCAGTGCCGCCTGCAACGCCTGGCGCTCGGCCTGCGCCAACTGTTCGGCCAGCGTCTGCGTCGTGCTCATCATCACTGGCGCAACGGGCGTAGGCGCGCTTGGCGCCACCGGATCGACCAGCAAACCACGTAAAACTTCGCCATCCAGTCGCCCATCGGCCGCCAGTTGCGCCCGCTCCAGCAGGTTACGCAACTCACGCACATTGCCCTTCCACAGCTGTGCGCAGAGCAGGGCGAGGGCATCGTCTGTCAGCTCCATGGGCGCCAGGCCGGAGCGGTTGGCCAGGTCATCGAGCAGGTGTTCGATCAGTGCGGGAATGTCGCTGGCACGCTCGCGCAGTGGCGGCACGCGCAGGGCCAGCACGTTGAGGCGGTAGTAGAGATCGTCGCGGAACTGCCCGGCGGCCACCTTGGCTTCCAGGTCGATATGGGTCGCGGCGATCACCCGCACGTTGAGCGGCTTGACCTGATTGGAGCCGAGCGGCTCCACCTCCTGCTCCTGCAAAACGCGCAGCAGCTTGGCCTGCAACGGCAGCGGCAGATCGCCGATCTCGTCGAGAAACAGCGTACCGCCGTTGGCCACTTCGAACTTGCCGATGCGCGCCTTACGGTCTGCGCCGGTAAAGGCGCCGGGTGCGGTGCCGAACAGCTCGGCCTCGACCAGGGTCTCCGGAATCGCTGCGACGTTGACCGCGACGAATGGGCCGTTGGCGCGCGGCGACAGATTGTGGATGCCCTGCGCCAGCAGCTCCTTGCCGGTGCCGGTTTCGCCGCGAATCAGCACGGTGGAGTCGAGCTGCGCAGCACGGCGGGCCTGGCGCTTTACCTCGCTGGCCGCACTGCTGGCGCCGATGAACCCGGCGATGGTGTAGCGCGCCCGACGCGCCTTGGCCAGCTCGTGCTGGGTGGCGAGCAGTTGCGTCTGCAGGTTGGCGTACTTGGCCATCAGCGGTTTGAGGTGGCGGGCGCGGTCGAACAGCACGAAGCCCAGGGCGCCGACCAGGGTGCCGTCCTCGTCGCGCAGCGGTATGCGGGTGACCACGAAGTGCTCGCTGCCGAAGGCCATCAGATCGAGCATGCTCGGCTGGCCGCTTTCCACCACCTCGCGCAGGCGGCTGGCCGGCAGCACTTCCTCGATCTCCTTGCCCAGTGCCGTGCGCGCATCGGCGATGCCGACCTTCTGCGCGTACTTGTCGTTGATCCAGACGATGCGTGCCTGGCGATTGACCGCGATGGTGCCCTCGCACTGCGCATCGAGGTGATCGAACAGCAGCGGCATGGCCACCGCGCGAAAGCGTTCGGGCGACACGCCGATGATCAGACCGTGCTGGTCGAGGTCGTCGCGGGAAATGGCCATGGGCGAGTGTCCGAAAATGAGATCCCGGTGATTATGGGCAGCGCCGATCAGGCCGGGCAACGTCAACAGTCATCAGACAATGGCATTCGCTGCGCGCTTCTGGAATAGTTGGGCGGCCGCGCGTAACCCGCCGGCACCTGCCGATCGCCCACAAGGCCTGCCCGGCAGCCGTGACACCTGCCGTGTCCCTTTCGCGTGCCGACCAGGCGCGCCAGGCGAGCCATCCGCTCGCCGCTGGATCCGCACCGCTTTGCCGGTGCCACAACGACAATGACCAAGATCCATACAAGGACGCCCCGATGAAACTCAAGCGACTCTTCTCCGCGCTCGCCGCTGGCGCTGCGCTGACCGCCCTGTGCGCCACCGCGCAGGCGCGTGAATACTCCGTTTCCACCGTACTGTCGGACGCCTTCCCCTGGGGCCAGGCCGCGCAGAAGTGGGCCGATCTGGTCAACGAGCGCTCCGAGGGGCGCATCACCCTGCGCGTGTACCCCAATGCGCAACTGGTCGCCGGCGACCAGACCAAGGAATTCTCCGCCATGCGCTCCGGCCTGATCGACATGGCCGTGGGCTCGACCATCAACTGGTCGCCGCAGGTGCCGGAACTCAACCTGTTCTCCCTGCCGTTTTTGATGAAGAACGATGCCGACCTCGACGCCATCACCCAGGGCGAAGCCGGCAAGCTGGCCTTCGCTGCCATCGAACAGCGCGGCATCGTGCCGCTGGCCTGGGGCGAGAACGGCTTCCGCCAGCTGTCCAACTCGGCCAAGCCGGTGCGCAGCCCGGCCGATATGACGGGCCTGAAGATCCGCGTGGTTGGCTCGCCGCTGTTCCAGGACACCTTCACCGCCCTTGGCGCCAACCCGACGCAGATGAGCTGGGCCGATGCCAAGCCGGCACTGACCACCGGCGCGGTGGACGGCCAGGAAAACCCGCTGTCGGTATTCGACGTGGCACGTGTCGACCAGGTGGGCCAGAAGTACCTGACCCTGTGGGACTACATGGCCGACCCGCTGGTGTTCGCCGTTAACCAGCGCGTATGGAAATCCCTGCCTGAGGAAGATCGCGAACTGCTGCGCCAGGCGGCCATCGACGCCGGCAAGTGGGAGATCGAGCTGTCGCGTGGCGCCCAGGCGCAGCGCCTGGGCGACGTGCGTGAGCGCGGCGTGGAAGTGATCGAACTGAGCGACACCGAGCGCGCGGCCTTCGTCGAAGCCACCGCCAGCGTGCATGAGAAATGGGCACCGCGTATCGGCGATGCGCTGATGGATGCCGCGCGCAAGGCCGTGGCCCAGCCCTGATTCGTTTTATCTGACCGCAAGCCCACACTACGGGGCGTAGTGGTGGATGTCCCGCAGCCCGCTCTGCTCCCCTCTCCCGCATGCGGGAGAGGGCCCGGGGGAGAGGGCAGGGGCGTCACCACTGGCGCGCATTGCTCCGGTCATTCGAGGTTCTTATGAGCAAGCAAGTTGACGCGCCGCTGGAGCGCGTGCTCGCCACCCTGGCCCTGGTGATCATCAGCCTGATCAGCCTGGCCAACGTCGTGGTGCGTTATTTCACCGATGCATCCTTTGCCTTCACCGAGGAAATCTCGGTGTTCCTGCTGGTCATCCTCACCTTCGCCGGTGCTTCGGTGGCCATGCGCAGTAACCGACACATTCGTATCGGCCTGCTCGAGCGCCTGTTCCCGCGCCTGCGCACACCGCTGATCCTGTTGCAGTGGCTGGCCAGCGTGCTGGTACTGGGGCTGGTGTGCTGGTTCGGTGGCCAGTTCGCCTGGGAGGAATTCCAGTGGGATTCCGAGTCGCCCGGCCTCGGCCTGCCCAACTGGTGGTACGTGATCTGGCTGCCGATCCTGGCGCTGCTGGTGTTCGTGCGCCTGACCCAGATGACCGTCGATCGCCTGCGCGGGAGAATCAGTGATGAGCCCTGATCTCTGGCTGATCCTCAGTTTCGCCGCGCTGCTGGCACTCGGTGTGCCGGTGGCCTTCGCCCTCGGCCTGTCTGGCGCTATCGGCATCATCGCCGGGCTGTCGCCGGACATGCTCGCCACCCTCGGCACCAACACCTACAACGGCGTGGCCAAGTACCCGCTGATCGCCATTCCGCTGTTCATCCTCACCGGCCTGGTGTTCGAGAAAGCCGGTGTGGCGCTGCGGCTGGTGCGCTTCGCCCAGGCGGTGATCGGCCCGCGTCACGGCGGCCTGGCCATGGTCGCGGTGCTGGTGTGCCTGATCATGGGCGGCATGAGCGGCTCCGGCCCGGCCGATGCCGCCGCCGTGGCCATGGTGATGCTGCCGAGCATGACCAAGGCGGGGTATCCCAAACCCTTCTCGGCCACGCTGATCGCCGCGTCGGCCTCGACGGCGATCCTGATTCCGCCGTCGATCGCGCTGATTCTCTACTCCATTGTGGTGCCGGGCGTGGACCTGCGCGCGCTGTTCGCCGCCGGCCTGTTCCCCGGTATTCTGGTCGGCCTGGTGCTGCTGGTGCCGGCCTGGCTGCTGTCGCGTCACTACGGCTGGGAGTCGCCGGAGCAGGGCGAGCGTCCGCCGCTGGGGGAGAGCTTCAAGCAGGCGCTGCCAGCGCTGTTCGCCCCGGTGCTGATTCTCGGCGGCCTGCGCAGCGGCCTGTTCACGCCCACTGAAGCCGCCGTGGTCGGCGTGACCTACGGCGTGCTGATCGGCCTGTTCGTCACCCGCGAACTGGACTGGCGCAGCCTCTGGCGCCTGTGTGGCGAAGCCGGGGTGATCTCCGGGGTGGTCATGCTGATCATCGCCCTGGCCGGCATCTTCGCCTGGGCCGGCACCATGCTCGGCACCTTCCGCCACCTGGCCGAATGGCTGATCTCGCTGTCGGACAACGGCTGGGTGCTGCTGGCGCTGGTGATGCTCGCGGTGCTGCTGGCCGGCATGCTGCTCGATGCCATCTCGATCTACCTGATCCTGATGCCGATCCTGATTCCGGTGATGCAGCACTTCGGCTGGAACCCGGTGTGGTTCGGCATCCTGCTGGCGATGAACATTGCCATCGGCCAGTTCACCCCGCCGGTGGCGATCAACCTGATGGTCACCGCGGAAGTGGCCAAGATACGCCTGGAACAGACCGTCGGCTGGGCGGCGCTGTTCGTCGTGGTGATGTCCAGTGCCCTGCTGCTGGTGGCGATCTTCCCGGAAATCGCCCTGTGGCTGCCGCGCGTGCTGGGTTATGCGGTGTAAAACAGGCCAGGCCGTCTATAGTTGCCTGATGGTGTGCAGCGGGGGGCTGCGCACCGCTGAGGGCGGCAGCGCTGGGCACCAAGATGAGTGACGGCAACTATAACGATCACAGGGATGTAGGCGCAGGGCACTGCGAAGGGCTGCGCGAGTCGGGCAAGCGCAAGCTGATGCGCACTATCCTGCTCGCCACCGGCCTGACCCTGGGCGGCTTCGCCGTGCTGCAGGCCCTGGCCGGCAACTACCCCTTCGCCATCCTCGAAGTGCTGTGCACCGCCTTGCTGCTGTTCGGCGCCTGGCGCATCGAACGCGCTCGCAATCTGTACCTGTGGATCTACCTGTACCTGATCCCGACCTTCTGCTTCATCCTCTACATCATCGTCATGCCGGACGCCTCAGCGGCGGCGTTCGTCTGGCTGTACATGATCCCGCTGCTGGCCTACCTGCTGCTGGGCAAGCAGCGCGCCTTCCTGCTCACCGCGCCGTTCATGTGCGCCGGGCTTCTGCTGTACTTCACCGACAATCACCTGACCCTGGACACACACGGCCTGATCGACCTGGGCAACGCCGCCCTGTGTGGCGTGCTGATCCTGGTGTTCGTGCATATCTACGATGGCTTGCGCATGCAGGCCTACGAGGAGCTGGAGCGTCTGGCGCAGACCGATTCACTGACCGGCGTGGCCAGCCGTGGCAGCTTCCAGCACGCCCTGCAACGCAGCATCCAGGATGCCGAACGCAGCAACGGGCATCTGGTACTGGTGCTGCTCGACGTCGATCACTTCAAGCAGGTCAATGATCAGTGGGGGCACGAGGCGGGCGATATGGCGCTGCAGCATATCTGTCAGATCCTCCAGCAGCGCCTGCGCGTGACCGACTTTCTCGGTCGTCTGGGTGGGGAGGAGTTCGGCCTGCTGCTACGTCATATCGACAGCACTGGCGCCGACCCGCTGGTGGACAAACTGCGCAAGCAGATCGCCGAACAGCCGCTTGAGTACGACGGTGAGCAGATCGCGCTGTCCGCCACCTTCGGCCTGGCCACCTGGCCCGTGGACGGCCGCAGCGCCGCCGAGCTCTACCGC
>JBLUOL010000161.1:0-10806 GCA_048065775.1 Pseudomonas sp. GW6 | reverse complement strand
CGCAGATCGACCGCCTACTGCGCCTGAACCAGGGCCCAGTGCTGGCCTACGACGACCCGCGCCGCGCGGTGGGCAAGCGCGTTCGCATCGAGGACGGTCGCATCGTCAGCATCCGCCTGGCCGGCGAAACCGCTGCCAGCGAATGGCTCAGAAGCCTGTGGCTGGATGGCCAGGCCGACGCCGATCTGCGCCGCTGGCTGCTGGCCCCCCTCTCCGTGCCGCCGGGCAACGCCAGCGCCAACACACGCGGCAAGACCCTGTGCAACTGCCTGAACGTCAGCGAAGGCGCGGTGTGCGCCGGCATCGAGCGTGGCCTGGATCTCGATGGCCTCAAACAAACGCTCAAGTGCGGCACCAGCTGCGGCTCCTGCGTACCCGAAATCAAACGCCTGTTGGCGCAACAGTCCACTGCAGTGAACGCATGAATTGATCGCAGAGCGTCCCCGAATCCGTTCCCGCGCCGGAGCGTGGGAACCAGCGGCAAACGCCGGCACGTGACACGAGAGAGGTGGTGAACATGAGCGCAAAAGTCTGGCTGGTAGGTGCTGGCCCTGGTGATCCCGAGCTGCTGACGCTCAAGGCGGTCAAGGCGCTGAATCAGGCCGAGATCGTGATGATCGACGATCTGGTCAACCCGGCCGTACTGGAGCACTGCCCCGGCGCGCGTATCGTCTCGGTGGGCAAGCGCGGCGGTTGTCGCTCCACCCCGCAGGCCTTCATCCATCGCCTGATGCTGCGCTATGCACGCCAGGGCAAGTGCGTGGTGCGCCTCAAAGGCGGTGATCCGTGCATCTTCGGCCGCGGCAGCGAGGAAGCCGAGTGGCTCGGCGAGCACGGCATCGAAGTGGAGATGGTCAACGGCATCACCGCCGGGCTGGCCGGTGCCACCAACTGCGGCATTCCTCTGACCCTGCGCGGTGTGGCCCGTGGCGTGACCCTGGTCACCGCCCACACCCAGGACGACAGCAGCCTGAACTGGGCGGCACTGGCCCAGAGCGGCACCACATTGGTGGTCTATATGGGCGTCGCCAAGCTGGCGGACATCCAGATCGGGTTGCTCGCCGGCGGTATGCGCGGCGAAATGCCGGTAGCGATGATCGAGAACGCCTCGTTACCCGAGCAACGCGAATGCCGCAGCAGCCTCGCGGCCATGCAGCTTGACGCAGCAGCATTCGCCCTGAAGAGCCCGGCTATTCTGGTGATCGGCGAAGTCGTCCGCGCCAGCAGCTCGCTCAGCATGCCCCAGCGTCTGCATGCCTGAGCGCTACGCAGTCATTGCCTGCGATTCGCTGCGAGGCGCAGCTCCAACACCTGGGTAAATCGACGCGGTGTGGCTGGCATTGCCCATTGCGGGCTTTTATCCCAGAAAAAAGAAACCCGGCCGAAGCCGGGTTTCTCTTACAGCACCAGAAGCATTACTGCTGGATCTGGGCTTCTACTTCAGCTTCAACGCGACGGTTGATGGCGCGGCCGGCGTCGGTGGCGTTGTCGGCTACCGGGCGAGTTTTGCCGTAACCAACAGCGTTCACGCGGCTGCCGTCTACACCGTACTGGTTGACCAGCACGTTACGTACAGCGTTGGCACGACGCTCGGACAGACCCTGGTTGTAGGCGTCAGAACCGACGGAGTCAGTGTGACCTTCAACGGTGGTGGTGGTCTGCGGATACTGGTTCATGAAGTCAGCCAGGTTCTTGATGTCACCGTAGCTTTCTTCTTTGACGCGGTCTTTGTCGAAGTCGAACTTGACGTCCAGTTCAACGCGAACGGTTTCCAGAGCCGGCTCCGGAGCAGGCTCTGGCATCGGCTCGGGTGCAGCAGCTACGACCGGAGCCGGAGCCGGAGCCGGCTTGCTGCCGCCACCGAAGTTCAGACCAACACCCACGCCAGCTTGCCACTCGGTGTCGCCCTGGTCGATGTTGTACAGAGCGTCGACGCCGGCACGGGCGTAGAACATCTCGGTGAAGTAGTACTTGGCACCAGCGCCTGCAATGGCCAGAGTCGAGTGGTTACGGCCGCCGCTAGTAGTGTTGCTGATGCTCTGATGACCGAAACCTGCGGAGACGTAAGGACGCAGACCTACACCCGGCTGACCGAAGTGGTAGATGGCCTTCAGGTCGGTCAGGCTGCCTTTGATGTCCTTGTTGCCGAGGTTACGCTCGCCACGAATGTCGTGGTACTCGCCGTAGGACAGCGCCAGCTCGACGTCGTCGGTCAGGTAGTAGCCGATGCTGCCACCGAACAGGTTGCCTTCATCGTGGGCATAGCCACGCTGAGAGTCAGTGAAGTAGCGATTGACGAAGCCCTCCACCTCGACAGCGCCTTGACCTTGCGCCAGCGCGCCGAAGGAGGTTGCGGCAACGAGAGAGCCAATGACTACGCCCAAGGTGTTTTTTACTTTCATCCGTTAAATCCCCATCTTGGTGGTTAATAAGTCGCCGTTAACTTCAGTCGGCAACTTGGCGGCGATTTTAGCAGGTTTCGCCCTCCCTTAGTGGTCGGCAAGCTGAACTAAGTTTCGGAAGTTTCCGAAAATTTGTCCCGCAACCGATCCAAAGCGCGCTTGTAGCGCATTTTCGTTGCGCTCAAGCCCATGTGCATGATGTCGGCAATCTCTTGAAACTCGAGTTCTGCGACAAAACGTAGCACCAGAATCTCGCGGTCGATCGGGTTGACGTGAACCAACCAGCGATCCAGACCGCCTCGCTCCTCGACTTTGGGTGTCTTCTCATCGGAAGCTTCTTCGAGCGGATCCAAACTCAAGGCGTCAATCAATCGACGCTTGCGCCGCTCTTTTCGATACTGAGTAATGCATTCGTTGTAGGTGATGCTGTAGAGCCAGGTCTTGAACTTGGACTTACCCTCAAAGTTCTTGAGGCCATAAAGAACCTTGAGCATCACCTCCTGACAGACATCGTCAGCATCCCTTTCGTTCCCCAGATAACGCGCACAAACGTTAAATAATGTTCGCTGGTAGCGTCTCATCAACTCTTCATAAGCACGAGTGATGTGAAACAGCTCGTCGTGGGCGCGCGCCACCAGCTCTTCATCGGTGAGCTCGCGGGGGTCGTAGCGCGTGGGCAGGGCTTGAGCTTTGTTCAAAACGAGTCGGGCCGACGGTCAGGACGAAAAGTGCCCGACAGGTCACGCCTGTCGGGCAGCTGCATAAAATAACAGATTGGCGTCAGCGACTGTTCACGCGTTGCTCGAGCATCACTCGATTGGCGACCGATACCAGCTCACCGGCATCGGTCAACAGGGTGGTTTTCACTGTGCCGATCTCTTCGATCTGGCCTTCGACCTCACCCACCTGCACATGTTGCCCGACCTGATACAGCTCGCGCACATAAATGCCAGCGAGAATCTGGCTGGCGATATCGCGGCTGCCCAGGCCCAATGCCAGCGCGACCGCCAGGCCAACGGAGATCAGCACGATGGCGATGACGTTGTTGAGCAGGTCGGTCTTGATTTCCAGCTGACCGATGGCCACCGAGATGCTGATGATGATCACCAGGCCTTGTGCCACACGTCCCAAGCCGTTGGCATACTCCAGGCCGACGCCTTCGGCGGCGCCACGCACCAGGCTGCTGACCAGTTGCGCCAGGAGCACGCCAGCCAGCAGTACCAGCGCCGCGCCGAACACCTTGGGCAGATACAGCGCCAGCACGTCGAGGGTCGCGGAGACACGTTGCAGGCCGAGCGATTCAGCGGCAGACACCAGGAATATCAGCAGCACGAACCAGTAAACGATCTTGCCGATCAGGGTCGATACCGACGCATGAATGCCGACGCGCGCCAGCAGCTTGGTCAGGCCGGTACCGGTCATCAAACGATCCAGGCCAATCTTGCCGAGCAGCTTGGACAGCAGCGTGTCGAGCAACTTGGCCACGACAAAGCCAAGCAGTACCAACACCAGCGCCACGAACAGGTTGGGAATGAATCCGGCAACCTTGCTCCACAATGCGGTCATCGCGGAGATCAGGCTTTGGGTCCAGGGATCGAGTTCCATTTCAGTCAGCCTTGTCAGCAGAAGCAGAGGATTGGGTACGGCGCGAAACCGGCGCGACATGCGCCGAACCGTTGTTCAGGGCGATCATCAGCGCCTGCGCCCAGTGACCGACCAGGCTGAACAGGTCACCCGCTCCGACCTGGCGGTTGGCGGTCTTGAGAACCCGGTGCAGACAGGCATCTTCGTCATGGCTGGACGGCGCGGCCTTGAGCAAATCGCGTAAAGATTCTTCGAATGGATCGTGCATGCGCACCTCACGGGATATCACGGCTAGACGCAGTAGCCGGCGGATGAGTCACACATCACAGCCAACGCCAACGTCGAAAAAGCAGCAGTTGACCCAGCGCCAGAAGGACCATAAGGCCGCAGGCGATGAAGAAACCAATCGGACTTTCAGAACCCGGAATCCCGCCGACATTGATGCCCAGCAGCCCCGTGAGAAAGGTCAGCGGCAGGAACATCCCGGTGATCACGGTGAAGCGATACATGATGCGATTCATGCGCTCACCGAGACGCCGGCTTTCCGCCTCCAGTACCAGGCCGACGCGCTCGCGAATCAGCTCCAGCTCTTCCAGATAGCGGGTCAGGCGATTGTTAAGCTCGTTCCAGTAGTCACCGTCGTCCTCGACGAACCAGGGCTGTCGATTACGCACCAGCTGCGCGTAGAGATCGCGCTGCGGCGCGAGAAACCGACGCAAGCTGGCCGCACGCCGACGCACCTGCAACACCAGGCCGTGATCGGGACGATACCGCTCATCACCATCGAGGCCATCCTCCTCGACGTCGAGCTGCTCGCTCAACTCGGCGATCAGATCATCGACGCGACTGGTGAGGTGACGGGCGAGCTCCAGGAGTAGCTCTGACGACGTCTTCGGCCCCTTGCCCGCCAACAGATCGGCAATCAGTGCATCGGTCGCGAGCAATGGACGCTGACGCAGGGAGATAACCCGCCGGGCATCGGCGAAGATACGTACCGAAACCATGTCTTCCGGTTCTGCGCCGGGATTACGGTTGACCCCGCGCAAGAACAACAGCAGCTCATCGTCGGGCAGGGGCAATAGACGCGGCCGGGTATTTTCCTCGAGCAGCAGGTTGCAGCTGAATTCATCCAGCCCGCTGTGCTCACGTAACCAGCGCTGTGACTGCTCCTGGCCGCGATCCCAGTGCAGCCACAGGCTTTCCTGCTCGCCTAGCTGCAGGCCATCCAGTTCATGCCGAGTAATGCTGCGTGCACCGCCCCGACCATCGAGCACGAAGGCATGCAGCAACGCCGAATCCTGATCCTGCATCGGCTTATTCCGGCATGCTCAGGGCTTGCGGGGAAACGATGATGCCGTTGTTGTCGGCGTACAGATAATCGCCCGGCTTGAAGGTCACGCCGCCAAAGCTGACGGGCACATTCAGGTCGCCAATGCCGCGCTTGTCGGTCTTCATCGGATGACTGGCCAGCGCCTGCACGCCCAGATCGGTCTGCGCGATGACGTCGACGTCACGGATGCAGCCATATACGACGATGCCTTCCCAGCCGTTCTTCGCGGCCTTCTCGGCCAGCATGTCACCGAGCAGCGCACGTCGCAGGGAACCGCCGCCATCCACGACCAGGACCTTGCCCTGACCAGGCAGATCGACCTGCTCCTTCACCAGCGAGTTGTCCTCATGGCACTTGATGGTGACGATCTGACCGCCGAAAGAATCGCGGCCGCCGTAGTTGGCGAACATGGGCTCGACGACCTGAACCAGTTCCGGATAGGCATCGCACAGATCAGGGGTGATGTAGTGCATGACAGAACTCCTTTCGACAATGGATGAGAAGGCAGCCACCTTCATGGACCTGCTTGAAGCGGGACAATTCAGCATCGCGCTATCGCTGCGAACTCGCCCGACATGAACGACAAACAAGCACTTGAACCTGAAATGACCACCCACACATGATGCGTCACATCTTACCGCTAAGCCCGTGCCGAAGAAACGGCCGGGACGATCTCAAGCAGCAGCTCAAGATCCTATAGCAGAGGCCTGATCGGCAAAGCCGGCGGGCAGTTGCAGATGCTGCAACCAGTATTCGGTCAAGGGCCACACCTCGCGCTGCGCCTCCTTGCTGACCAGCATTTCGATATGCCCGAAGTCACTGGAGAAACCGTTCTCCTTGCCCAGCAGCAAGAACCGCGACGGCGCCGCACTGCACTGTTCCAGCAGCTTGCGACAGGCCCAGGCTGGATCCTGCTGATCGGCCGCAGCTCCTACCGCCAGAATCGGCACGCGCACCTGAGCCAGGCCCGCCCACCAATCCTGATCAGCATCACCGAAACGCCCGAACAGCCTGAGCCAGCGTAGGGTTTCCAGTGCCAGGCCGGTCGGCTCGTCTTCAGGGCCGCGCTTCAGCCGACGCCCGGACAGGTAGGGAAAGGCACGCAGCAGCAGGCGACCGCCCCACTCCACAGGCGGCAGCTTGAGCGGCCAGTAGATACGGCTGACCTGGCTGCCGAACAATGCCGCCGAACGCGCACGCGACTCGTCGAGATAACCGCCCCCCAGCGCCGCCGCCAGAATCACTCCACCGAGGGAGTGGCCGACCCAGTGCGCGGCTTGCCCGGTCTGCTCGATGATGAAATCAGCAATGGCTGGCAGGTCATAGCGCACGTACTGCGCCACGTGGTTGTCTCGATAGTTTTCGTTGCGCGGCGACAGGCCGTGGCCGCGCATTTCGGCGATCCACACATCGAACCCCGCGCGCGCCAGGTAAGGCCCCAGGCCAATGCCCTTGGGCGAATACCAGAAGCGCCGATTGGAAAAGCTGCCGTGCAGCAATACCACGGGCACGCCACGCTCGCCTTCTGCCCCTGCGCGGCCGAGCCGGGTCAAGGCCAGCTCGACGCTGGAGTCCGGGCTGTTGTTGGGCTTGAGAAGATAGACGTCTTCACTGAGATCGCCACGCAGTTCGGCACTCATCAGGGAAACGGGAAAAAGCTCACTACTGCTTTGCATGGATCAGATGACCGCACTGGCGAGACGCCATAAAAGAATAATGACACGCATAAAAAACCGCCGGGAGCGATATTGCATATCGCTGGCGACGGCTTGGGATGACTGGCAAAACACGATGACCACCAAAAAGGGCGGGATCAACCCGCCCTTTCTGGATCGATCACAGACCTCAGGCTGGCTGAGCCTCAGCCAGGAAGAACCAGGTGTCGAGTACCGAGTCCGGATTCAGCGACACGCTCTCGATCCCCTGCTCCATCAGCCACTTGGCCAGATCTGGATGGTCCGACGGACCCTGGCCGCAGATGCCGATGTACTTGCCAGCCTTGTTGCAGGCAGCGATGGCATTGGCCAACAGCTTCTTCACCGCAGGGTTACGCTCATCGAACAGATGGGCAACGATGCCGGAGTCACGGTCCAGGCCCAGAGTCAGCTGGGTCAGGTCGTTGGAGCCGATGGAGAAACCGTCGAAGAACTCGAGGAACTCTTCGGCCAGAATGGCGTTGGACGGCAGTTCGCACATCATGATGACTTTCAGGCCATCCTGACCACGGGCCAGGCCATTGCTGGCCAGCAGCTCGACCACTTGCGAGGCCTCACCCAGGGTACGCACGAACGGCACCATGATCTCGACGTTGGTCAGCCCCATCTCGTTGCGCACTTTCTTCAACGCGCGGCATTCCAGCTCGAAGCAGTCACGGAAGGATTCGCTGATGTAGCGCGAAGCACCACGGAAGCCCAGCATCGGGTTTTCTTCTTCCGGCTCGTACAGCTTGCCGCCGATCAGGTTGGCGTATTCGTTGGACTTGAAGTCCGACAGGCGCACGATGACTTTCTTCGGCCAGAAGGCGGCGGCCAGGGTGCTGATACCCTCGACCAGCTTCTCGACGTAGAAGTCGACCGGATCGCCGTAACCGGCGATGCGTTTCTCGACGCTGTCCTTGATCTCCGGCGGCAGGCTGGAGAAGTTCAGCAGCGCTTTCGGGTGCACGCCGATCATGCGGTTGATGATGAATTCCAGGCGAGCCAGGCCAACACCTTCGTTCGGCAGTTGAGCGAAATCGAAAGCGCGATCCGGGTTACCGACATTCATCATGATCTTGAACGGCAGATCCGGCATGGCGTCGACCGAGTTCTTGCGAATGTCGAAGCCCAGTTCGCCTTCGAAGATGAAACCGGTATCGCCTTCGGCGCAGGATACGGTCACGCCCTGACCGTCCTTCAGCACGCTGGTGGCATTGCCGCAACCGACCACGGCCGGAATGCCCAGCTCACGGGCGATGATTGCCGCGTGGCAGGTACGCCCGCCGCGGTTGGTGACGATGGCGCTGGCGCGCTTCATCACCGGCTCCCAGTCCGGGTCGGTCATGTCAGAGACCAGCACGTCGCCCGGCTGCACCTTGTCCATCTCGGATACGTCGTGGATCACGCGTACCTTGCCGGCGCCGATGCGCTGGCCGATGGCACGGCCTTCGACCAGCACAGTGCCCTTCTCTTTCAGCAGGTAGCGCTCCATCACGGTGGCGCTGGCGCGGCTCTTCACGGTTTCCGGACGGGCCTGCACGATGTACAGCTTACCGTCATCACCGTCCTTGGCCCACTCGATGTCCATCGGGCGGCCGTAATGTTTCTCGATGATCAGCGCCTGCTTGGCCAGCTCGCTGACCTCGGCGTCGGTGATGCAGAAACGCGCGCGCTCGGCACGGTCGACTTCGACGGTCTTCACCGAGCGACCAGCCTTGGCTTCGTCGCCGTAGATCATCTTGATCGCCTTGCTGCCCAGGTTGCGACGCAGGATCGCCGGACGGCCCGCTTCCAGGGTTGGCTTGTGCACGTAAAACTCGTCAGGGTTCACCGCGCCCTGCACCACGGTCTCGCCGAGGCCGTAGGCGCCGGTGATAAACACCACATCACGGAAACCGGATTCGGTGTCCAGGGTGAACATCACACCGGCGGTACCAGTTTCCGAACGCACCATGCGCTGCACGCCGGCAGACAGAGCGACCAGCTTGTGGTCGAAGCCCTGGTGCACGCGGTAGGCGATGGCACGATCGTTGAACAGGGAAGCGAAGACTTCCTTGGCAGCGCGAATCACGTTGTCCACACCGCGGATATTGAGGAAGGTTTCCTGCTGCCCCGCAAAAGAGGCGTCCGGCAGGTCTTCGGCGGTGGCGGAGGAACGCACGGCCACGGCCATGTTGTCGTTGCCGGCGCTCATGGTGGCGAAGGCTTCGCGGATCTGCTTGTCCAGCTCAGCCGGGAACTCGGCGTCCATCACCCACTGGCGAATCTGCGCGCCGGTCTTGGCCAGGGCGTTGACGTCATCGACATCGAGTGCGTCAAGCGCCGCGTGGATCTGCGCATTCAGGCCGCTTTGCTCGAGAAAATCGCGGTAGGCCTGAGCCGTAGTGGCGAAACCGCCGGGAACCGAGACACCGGCACCGGCCAGGTTACTGATCATCTCGCCGAGGGATGCGTTCTTGCCCCCCACATGCTCAACATCGTGATTGCCGAGCTTATCGAGGGAAACTACGTACTCTACCAAGGTGATCTCTCCACTAACTGTATTGGAAAAGCTCAGTGGGCTGCGCAATGTCGAACGACCGAGGTCGCGCGATTGTGGCCTTGCCCTTGTATAAGTAACAATGCCGAACCCGGTGGGCCCGGCGTAAAACGCGGCCTATCATAGCCAAGAATCGAACTCAGCTTAAGGCCTTTGGCGCAAATGAAACGAACCGCTTTCTTCATCTCCGACGGCACCGGCATCACGGCCGAAACCTTGGGCCAGAGCTTGCTCGCACAGTTCGAGAACATTCAGTTCACCAAACTGACGCGCCCTTATATCGACAGCATCGAAAAAGCGCGCGCCATGGTACAACAAATCGATGCCGCCGCTGAAAGGGACGGCGCCCGCCCGATCATCTTCGACACCATCGTCAACCGCGATATTCGTGCGATCCTCGATACCGCCAATGGTTTCATGATCGATATTTTCTCGACCTTCCTTTCCCCCCTGGAGCAGGAGCTGAGCTCGCACTCCTCCTACTCGGTCGGCAAGTCACACTCCATCGGCCAGCACTCCAACTACATGGAGCGCATCGAGGCGGTGAACTTCGCCCTCGACAACGATGATGGCGCCCGCACCCACTATTACGACAAGGCCGATCTGATCCTGGTCGGCGTGTCGCGCTGCGGCAAGACGCCTACCTGTCTGTACATGGCCATGCAGTACGGCATCCGCGCCGCCAACTACCCGCTGACCGAAGACGACATGGAGCGCCTGCAGCTCCCAGACTCACTGAAAAAGTACCGCGACAAGCTGTTCGGCCTGACCATCGACCCGGATCGTCTCACCGCCATCCGCCACGAGCGCAAGCCCAACAGCCGCTACGCCAGCTTCGCCCAGTGCGAGTTCGAAGTGCGCGAGGTGGAAGGCCTGTTCCGCCGCGAAAACATTGCCTTCATCAACTCCACGCATTTCTCGGTCGAGGAAATTTCGGCCAAGATTCTGGTGGAAAAAGGTGTTGAAAGACGCCTTAAATGATCGCTGCAAGCCCATGTTTAAAAAGGGAAAAGGCTCGAAACTTCGAGCCTTTTCTCATTCAGGGCCTAGAAGCTTTCAGCGGGTACGCGCACCCAGCCTTCCATCAGGATGCGCGCACTGCGGCTCATCACCGCCTTGGTCACCGTCCACTGACCATCGACCCGCTTGGCCTGCGCGCCGACACGCAAGGTGCCGGACGGATGGCCGAAACGCACCGCCTCGCGCTCGCCGCCACCAGCCGCCAGGTTGACCAGCGTGCCCGGAATCGCTGCC
>JBLUOL010000160.1:0-10842 GCA_048065775.1 Pseudomonas sp. GW6 | reverse complement strand
AGTGAAACGACGCATCGCCGATGGTAGTGTGGTGCTTCACCATGTGAGAGTAGGTCATCGTCAAGCTCCTATACGAAACCCCAGATCGCGCAAGCGGTCTGGGGTTTCTTCTTTGCGGTGCGGAAAACAGCGCGGCAGAAGTCGTTCCTGCAAGCGCGTAGGGGCGCTGCGCGCACCGACAAGGACGCCGACATGCCGCTGCGCATGGCGCACCCTGCCGTTGATCCGCTGACGCTTCGCGAGTAGAGCTCGCTCCTACAGGTCATCAGCGCTCGCCTCGGATTTAAGTATCTGCTCGCTATGGTCGTCTTGTTCTGATGAATCACAGGCCATCAATGCGCGACTTCCTTCTGAATGATCTCGATTGATAACTCCTGATCCTTGCGATCCAACCAGACGTGGCGAGCACTAAGGCATTCTCCTATGCGTCAATCGAGTCGTATCACCTTCCGCTCCACCTTCCGCATCAAGATCAGTGATCGAGAAAGCGACACGCTGATCGGCTATGCGGGCGATATTTCCGAGTGCGGGATGAAACTGCTTAGCGATACGCAGGTGGAGCCCGGAAGTGAACTGAAGCTGCGAGTGCGAATGCGTGATCGTGAGGGAGAGATGCGCCAGGTGGATGTGAACATGATCTGCCAGTGGTCGCAGGAGAATACCCGCACAGGCTTCTTCGAAGCCGGGCTGGCCTTGCAGGAAGAGACGGCCGAGTACGTCCGGCTGATCGAAGGCATGCGCAAGCTGCGCAAGGAAAAGGCTTAGGCGGGAGTAAATGGCGAGGCGATGAAGGAGATCGCTCTGGCGTGGCGGTCTTCTTTCGAGGTCGGCGTGGTGGATGCGAAGCACGCATCCACCAGCGTGTTGAAACCTTTACCAATCAGCCCAGCGTCCCGAGGATATTGACGCCAACTCGGTCCGGGATCTCGTTCTGCGACAGTACATGCAGGCCAGGGCTGAACACCCGCGCATAACGTGCCAGCAGCGGGCGTAGCTGCGGCATCACGGTAAGGATCGGCGGGTGACCATCCTTGCGCAGTTTCTCCTTCACCACCGGCATGGTGTTCTGCAACTGATTGAGCAGGCTGGGTTCTACCGGGATGTTGTCCAGGCTCACCGGGCCGGCCTGCTGGGCGATGGCCAAGGCATTGAGCAAGGTGTTTTCCAGCGCATTCTCGAGAATGAACACCGACAGTTCCTGACGCTCGCCGGCGATCATGCCGACGATGCTGCGGCGCAGCGCGTAGCGCACGTCCGAGGCCAGCAATACCGGGTCCTTGGTCGATTCGCTGGCTTCCAGCAGCGTCGTGGCGATGGTGACGATATCCTTGAGTGGCACCTGCTCCTGCAGCAGCTGGCGGTAGACGCGGTGCTGCTGGGTATAGCTGAGCTGGTTCTTCAGGCTCTCGGCCAGTTTCGGCGCCTGCACCTGCAGACGCTGCATCAGATGATCGACGTCGTCGTGCTTGAACACATCGGGTAGATGCTCACGGATCACCTTGTTCAGGTGCGTGGCGATGACGCTGGCGCAGTCGATCACCTGGTAGCCGAGGTTGAGCGCACGCGCCTTGTCCTCCGGCTGAATCCACACCACCTGCATGCGGTAGGCCGGGTCGACGCCGAGAATGCCGTCGATCTCGCCATAGAGCTCCGGCGAAGGGATAGCCATCATGCGATCGGCATGCAGCTCGGCGCTGTCGATCTTCTCGCCATTGATCTGAATGCTGTACTGCGATGCTTTGAGGCGCAGGCTGTCGCGGATATGCACTTCCGGCAGCAGGAAGCCCAGGCTCTCCGACAGGGTCTGACGTACGCCGCGCACGCGCTGAGTCAGCGGCGCACCAGCGGCTTCGTTGACCAGACCGACCAATTTGTAGCCCAGCGACACGGACAGACGCTCGACCAGCGGGATGTCCTCCCACACCATGTTTTGCGCACGTTCCTGTTCCATCGCCTTGCCCAATGCCTCGACCTGTTCGAGGCTGGCGGCTTCCGTGGGCGGGCCGTTGCGCGAGACCATCCAGGCGATGAACGCCACCAGGGCGGCGAAGCTGATGAACGCCAGGTGCGGCATGCCTGGCACCAGCGCCAGGGTGAACAGAATACCGGCTACGGTATAGAGCAGTGCCGGCTGGGCCAGCAACTGACGGTTGACCTGCTGGGTGATGTCCGAGGATTCGTTGATCCGCGTGACGATGATCGCTGCGGCAGTGGAGAGCAGCAGTGCTGGGATCTGCGCCACCAGGCCATCACCGATGGTCAGCAGGGCGTACTGCTGGAAGGCCTGGCCTGCGCCTAGGTCGTAGACGAACAGGCCGATGGCGAAGCCGCCGAACAGGTTGATCAGGAGAATCAGAATGCCGGCAATGGCATCGCCACGGACGAACTTCGAGGCGCCGTCCATGGCACCGTAGAAATCGGCTTCCTTGGCTACTTCGGAGCGGCGACGCTTAGCCTCGTGCTGGTCGATCAGGCCGGCATTGAGATCGGCATCGATGGCCATCTGCTTGCCCGGCAATGCATCGAGGGTGAAGCGCGCGGTGACCTCGGAGATACGCTCGCCGCCCTTGGTGATGACGATGAAGTTGATGATCATCAGGATCACGAACACCACCAGGCCGACGATGAAGTTGCCGCCGATCACCACCTCGCCGAACGACTCGATCACCTTGCCCGCCGCGCCGGTGCCGGTATGGCCCTCGAGCAGCACAACGCGCGTGGAGGCGACGTTCAGGCACAGGCGCAACAAGGTGGTGATGAGGATCACCGTGGGAAACAGGGAAAAATCCAGCGGGCTCTTCGACGACACGCTGACCAGCAGCACCAGGATGGCCATGGCGATGTTGAAGGTGAACAGGGCATCGAGCAGCACGGGTGGCAGCGGCAGGATGACCATGGCCAGGATCGACAGGATCAGCACCGGAATACCGATGCGGCCGCTGCGGAAGGTGGGCGCGAGTTGCTGCAGTAGGTTCATGAATCAGCCCCTGTTGGCCAAGCTGTCGGGAATCGGGAGGTTGCTCGCCAGTTCTGGCTTGCTTCTGCGCCCTTGGCGCCAGGCCTTGAGCTGCAGGATGTAGGTCAGCACATGGGCCACGGCGGTATACAGCGGGGCCGGGATCTGCTGGTTGATCTGGGTGGTGAAGTAGATGGCGCGTGCCAGTGGTGGAATTTCCACCATCTCGAGTTCATGCTTCTTGGCCATCTGGCGCATGTACAGGGCGGTTTCATCGACGCCCTTGGCCAGCACGAAGGGCGCGGCGGCCTTCTTGGTGTCGTACTTCAGCGCCACGGCGTAGTGCGTCGGGTTGACGATGATCACGTCAGCGTTCTTGATCACCTTGCTGATCTGCCTTTGCAACATCTGCCGTTGCAGCTGCTTGATGCGCGCCTTGACCTCGGGGCGGCCCTCCTGGTTCTTGTGCTCCTCCTTGCGCTCCTGCTTGGTCATGCGCATCTTCTTGAGAAAGAAGTAGCGCTGCAGCGGGATGTCGATGAAGGAGAACACCACGAAGATCAGCATCAGACACAGGGTCAAGTTGAAGGTCAGGTTCAGCGCTGCCGAGATCGCCTCGAACACGCTGCTGCGCTGCAGGGCGATCAGGTCCGGCAGGGCCGCGCGCACCAGGACATAGCCGACACCGAGCAGCACCAGCACCTTGAGGATCGACTTGAGCAGTTCGCTCCAGTTCTGCGCCGAAAAGATTCTTCCCAGGCCGGTGATGGGATTGAGCTTGCTGAGTTTCGGCGCAAAGTTTTTCGCGGAGAACACCCAGCCGCCCGGTACCAGCGACAGCGCCACCACCAGCACGGAGGTAAGCAGCAGCGGTGACAGCAGTTTGATGAACACCAGCATGTTGTAGCCCAGCAGGGTGTCGAGATCATCCAGGCCGATCTCGCTGTGGCCGAACTGGATATAGGACAGGCGGAAGCTGTCGCTGAGCCCTTCCAGAAAAAGCCCGGCGCTGAACTTGAGAATGAACAGGGTGGCGATCAGCGAGATGGTGGTCGACAGGTCCTTGGAGCGCGCGACCTGACCGTCATCCTTGCTCTTCTTCAGTTTGTGCGCGGAGGCTTCTTCCGTTTTCTCCTGGCCGCTGTTCTGCTCAGACATCGCCGCCCTCGCGCAGAATCACGCCGATGCCGTTGAGCAACTCGCGGGTCAGGTGCAGGTAGCTGTCGGGCAGGTTGGGCAAGGTCAGATAGATGCACAGCAGGCCCATCAGAATGCTGATGGGAAAACCCAGGGAGAACAGGTTCATCGCCGGCGAAATGCGGTTGAGCAGGCCGAAGCAGAACTGCACCAGGGTCAGGCAGAACACCAGGGGTAAGGTGACCAGCACGGCTGCTGCCAGCACCCAGGCGAAGGCCTGCACGAAGCTCTGCGCGCCCAGATAATGCAGGCCGCTGCCCACCGGCCAGAACAGGAAGCTCTGGTACAGCACGCTGATGGTGACCAGGTGGCCGTCGATGGCGAAGAACAGCAGCACCAGCAGGATGAAGTACAGCTGGTAGATGATCGAAGACGACGACACGCCGTTCACCGGGTCGTTGTAGCGCGCCATGCTCATGCCCATCTGCGTCGACACCACCTCACCGACCAGCATGAAGATGGTGAACACCAGTTGCAGGGTCAGCCCCAGCAGGACGCCGAAGGTGATCTGCTCCAGTGCGGTCAACAGCCCCTTCAGTGACAGTGGGTCAATTTCGGGCATGTCCGGCAGCGCTGCGCCAAGGGCGATGGTCAAGGCCAGGGCGAGGAGGATGCGCACGCGTACCGAGACTGCCTTGTGGTTGAACAGCGGCGCCATGCTGAGCAGGGCAACGATGCGGCAGAAGGGCCACCAGTAAGCCTGCAGGCTGGTCAGATACTGGCTGGCATGCAGCACGGGTTCGGACATGCTTCAGCCCACCAGATGCCCGGCCTGCTTGAAGGTTTCGATGAACAGATCCCCCAGCGTGCGCAGGATCCAGTGGCCGGCGAACAGCAGCATGGCCAGGGTGATCAGCAGGCGCGGGAGGAAGCTGAGCATCTGTTCGTTGATCTGCGTGGCAGCCTGGAAAATGCTCACCAGCAGGCCGCCGAGCAGGCTCGGCACCACCAGCACGCAGACGATGATGCCAGTGATATAGACCGCGTGAGCCACCAGCTCGGCGGCGTGTTCGGGCGTGAGCATCGCGAAGCCTCGCTAATAGGGCTGAATACTGGTGGTGAGGGTGCCGACCAGCAGCGTCCAGCCATCGACTAGGACGAAGATCATCAGCTTGAACGGCAGCGAGATCATCATCGGCGAGAGCATCATCATGCCCATCGCCATCAGCACGCTGGCTACCACCAGGTCGATCACCAGAAAGGGCACGAAGATCATGAAACCGAGTTGAAAGGCGGTCTTCAGCTCGCTGAGCACGAAGGCCGGCAGCAGCAGGGAGAAGTCCAGCTGGGCCAGGTCTTCGGGCATTTCCTCACCCGCGAGAGCGACCAGGGTTTCCAGCGAGTTCTTGCTGGTCTGCGCCAGCATGAACTGGCTGATGATGCGCTTGCCTTCACCCAGACCCTGTTCGAGGCTGATCTGGTCGGCCTCGAAGGGCACGTAAGCCTCGGTATACATCTCCTGCCACACCGGGCGCATCACCAGCAGGGTGAGGCACAGGGCGATGCCGACCAGCACCGGGTTCGGCGGGCTCTGCTGCAGGCCGATGGCCTGGCGCAGGATGGCCAGGACGATGATGAAGCGGGTGAAGCAGGTCATCATCATCAGCATGGCCGGGAGAAAGCCCAGCAGCGTCATGATCAGCAGGATCTGCAGCTTGACGCTCAGGGTCTGGCCATCTTCGCTGTCGTTGAAGTTGAACAGGGTGATGTCGCCGCCGGCCGCTTGGGCCAGCAACGGGCAGCACAGGGCTGCCAGCAGCAGGCCGGGTTGCAGCAGACGGCGCAGCATCACACGCCCAGCCCGCTGAGGCCGCTACCGGAAAGCTCGACGATGCGCAGGCCGTAGTTACCATTCATCACCACCACTTCGGCCTTGGCGAACAGGGCGCCGTTGACCTTCACGTCCAGCGGTTCGCCGGCCAGCTTGTCGAGGGCGATCACGCTGCCGGCGTCGACGTCCATCAGCTCCTTGAGGGTGATCTCGGTGGAGGCCACTTCGAGGGTGACGTTGACCGGGATCTTGCCGAAGAAGCTCAGATCCTGCTGCGGCAGGCTGGCAGGCGCTTGCTCCGGGACGGAGTCGCTGACGGCCTCATCGAGATTGAGGCCGGCGTCATTGATCAGGCTATCGAAATCGTTATCGGAAATGGGGCTGCTCATGGGGTCTTCACGCTCTCAAGAGAAGTCAGGAACAAGGAGCCGTCGTCTTCGAAGATGGCGCCGCGAAACAGCTTCTGCTGGTTGATCTGTACATCGCAGCGCTCCAGCAGGCGCATCGGCAGGATGTCGCCGGGGCGCAGGGCAAGCACTTGCGACAGGGGCATCTGCAGGCTGGCCACCACGCAGTCCAGGCGCACCGGCAACTGGCGAATCTGATTGAGCGAGTTGCCGCCCTGGGCCATGGGGGCCGGTGTTGTCAGGCGGCTGGTCAGCTCATCGACCAGTTGTGTATCCAGATAAATGAAGATCGATGCCTGGCTGCCGGTGATATGGCTGGTGAAGTGGAACTCTGCCACGTACTCCCAGGCTGCTTCTTCATAGGTGTTGTCGTAAGGCTCGAGCTTGCCGAAGGTCTGGCCGGCGAGAATCGAGCGGGCGAACAACTGGGTCACGTCCAGACCCAGACGCGTACGCATGCGCTGCTCCGAGGTACTCACTGGCGGCGCTTCATGGTTGGGCAGGCAAGTGCCGCCGTAGTAACACTCCAGTGCTTCGGTCAGCAGGGCGCGGTCCATGGCGAAACCGACCTTGCCCAGCGTCGAGCGATAGAGGCACTCGGCATCTTTATTCACGTGCTCGTGAACATCGACTCGCAGCAGTTCAAGATTGATCCGATAGTTACGCAGAAAGTAGTCACTGATAATTCGCGGGTACTTACTGGAGAGCTCGCGAATATAGTGGGGTATCTTGTGGTAATGCCGGCCAAGTTTCTGCGGTTTCAACCGGGTCAGACTGTCGGCGGGCACGCCATGAAGGACTTTTTTAATCCCGGTCATGTTGTGGGCTGTATTCCTGGTTGTAACTGCGTGTGCACCATCGAGTGCATTCGATGGGCGTGCAGAGGACGTTTTGATATGCCGGCGGGCGTTGGCAGCAGTGCCTTGGCCATGGCGTCGAATTCATCCGGGAAAAGCGCGCAGGCCCGTGATGACTAGGAGGAGTCTAGGCTGAGGGAGGGCGAGAAATTAAATCAATAGATATCAAATGCTGTTTTTGATAGCGGCTTGCCAGCATTGATAGGAAATAACAACAAGTAATTCGGCGAATTTCTGTGCGCTTGTTAACGTTCGCGCCGTGATCCGTTGCGCGTATATAGAGCACGCCGCCAAGTGCTGCCGAAGTTGACCAATACAAGCGACGGAAAGTTTCGAAAGATTAAGGGGCCACGTGAAAAAAATCTGTCATCTGCTTGGCAGTTTTGTACACGGGGTCGAATGCCGCCGCCGGGCTCATGAAAGACATCGGGTGATTTACCTTGAAGCATTCAACTCAAACGGTAAGTTACGCCTGCGACGAGTTGTTCAATGAACAGCTGGGGCAGCAACATATAGTGGTGATCGGTCAGGCCGATGCGGCCAGCGAGCGTCTGTTGACCGGTGGTCTGCTGCGCCAGGGTTTTCAGGTACGCCGCTTCGCCAGCTGTCTCGAGCTGGACCCGCGGGCACTGGAAAGCGCCAGCCTGGTGCTGGTGTTCGTCAGCAGCCTGGCGGGCAACACTCTCTATGCACAGGTAGGCGCCATCCTGCGCCAGGTTGGTCGTGTCGGCGTAGTGCCGGTCGTGGAGTATGCCGACCAGGAGAAGGCCGCAGCACTTCTAGAGCTGGGGTGCGTCGACTATCTCCTGGCACCGTTCAGCGAAGCCCAGCTCAGTGCGCTGCTGCGCCGTCAGGAATCGGCCAGTGCTGGCGAAGAGGGATTCGTTTCCTGCTCGCAGGCTGGTCGCCGTTTGCTGGCCATGGCCCAGCGCGTGGCCATGACCCGCGCGCCCATTCTGATCACCGGTGAGACCGGCACCGGCAAGGAGCTGATGGCCCGCTACATCCACCGCTTTTCCGCGCAGGATGATGCGCCCTTCATCGCCGTGAACTGTGCGGCGATCCCCGAGCAGATGCTCGAATCCATTCTCTTCGGCCATGAGAAGGGCGCCTTCACCGGCGCAGTTAGCGCTCAGCCAGGCAAGTTCGAACTGGCCAACGGCGGCACCTTGCTGCTCGACGAGATCGGTGAACTGCCGCTGGGCCTGCAGGCCAAGCTGTTGCGTGTGCTGCAGGAGCAGCGCGTCGAGCGTCTGGGCGGGCGCCGTGAAATTGCCTTGGACGTGCGCATCATCGCCGCGACCAACCGCGATCTGCAGCAGGAAGTGGCCGAGGGCCGTTTCCGCGCCGACCTGATGTTCCGTCTCGATGTACTGCCGCTGCATATCAGCCCGCTGCGTGAGCGCAAGGAGGACGTGCTGGCCCTGGCGCGTCGCTTCATTCGCCAGTACGCGCCGCAGGACGCGCGCCACGAACTGCTCACCGAAGATGCCTGCCGCGCCCTGCTGGCGCATGACTGGCCGGGCAACGTGCGCGAGCTGGAGAATTGCCTGCAGCGCGCGCTGATTCTGCGCAATGGCCTGTACATCCAGGCTCAGGACCTGGGCCTGAGCGTACCTGTGAGCAGCGCGGCAGAACAGGCGCCACGTCTGCAGCCACAGGCGCTCGAAGGTGGCAAGGCAGCCTTGCGCGCGAGCGGCAAGTGGGCCGAGTACCAACATGTGATCGACACCATCCGCCGTTTCGGCGGGCACAAGACCAAGGCCGCCGAAAGCCTTGGCATGACCCCGCGCGCACTGCGCTATCGCCTCAACGCCATGCGCGAACAGGGCGTTCAGATTCCCGTCTAGGAGAAGCAAAGGATGAATTCGATTAGCCAGGTGCAGCAGGACCTGCTGGGCCGTATGGAGCAGCTGAAGAACCTCAGCGAAGCGATGCCGATCAAGCCGGCGCAAGCCTTTGCCGTGCAGCCTGGCGAGCCTGGGTTTGCTGCGGCTTTCGACAATGCGGTGCGTGCGGTGGACGCGCAGCAGCATCGTTCCGGCGAGTTGATGGCCGCCGTGGACAGCGGGCAGAGCGATGACCTGGTGGGGGCGATGATCGAGAGCCAGAAGGCCAGCGTTTCGTTCAGCGCGCTGATGCAGGTGCGCAACAAGCTATCCAGCGCTTTCGACGACATCATGAAGATGCCGCTGTAAGCGGATCGGGGACTGACGCGTGCTGCAGACCATAAGAAGCAAGCTGCCTGAACACGGGCTGAAACTCGATCCACGCATGACCCTGATCGGCCTCGCGCTGATCGCCGCCTTGCTGGCGGTTGGTGTGGTGTTCTACCTCTGGCGCGACCAGGGCTCGTTCCGTCCACTGTATGGCAGTGGCGAGGCCTATCCGGCCGCCGAGGTGATGCAGGTGCTCGACGGCGAGGCAATCATTTACCGTCTGCATCCGCAGAGCGGTCAGGTGCTGGTGCGCGAGGATCAGCTTGGCCGCGCGCGCATGTTGCTGGCAGCCAAGGGCGTGCAGGTCAAGGTACCGGCCGGCTACGAGCTGTTCGACAAGGACGAGCCGCTGGGCACCAGCCAGTTCGTCCAGGATGTGCGCCTCAAGCGCAGCCTGGAGGGGGAGTTGGCGCGTACGGTGATGGCGCTCAAGGGCGTGGAGGGTGCCCGTGTGCACCTGGCGCTGCAGGAGAGCAGTTCCTTCGTGGTCGGCAAGCGCGAGCCGGGCAAGGCCTCGGTGATGCTGCAGCTGGCGCCTGGCTACAAGCTGGCGCCGGAGCAGGTCAGCGCCATCGTCAATCTGGTGGCTGGCAGCGTGCCGCAGCTCGATGCGGGCAACGTGCAGGTGGTCGACCAGTACGGCGCACTGCTGTCGCGCGGTATCGATACCCTCGGCGGCCCGGTGCAGAACTGGCAGGTGGTCGACGACTACCAGAGCAAGGCCGTGGCCAATGCCGAGGCGGTGCTGGCACCGGTACTCGGCGGCGGTAACTACCGTATCAGCGTGTCCGCCGATATCGACTTCAGTCAGAAGGAAGAGACCTTCCAGTCCTACGGCGAGACGCCGCGCCTGCGCAATGAAGTGCTGCGCGACGAGAGCGTGCTCGACCAGCTGGCTCTCGGCGTCCCTGGCTCGCTGGCTAACCGGCCGCCGCAGCCTGCGCCGGAGCCGCCTGCCGATCAGGCGCAGGCTGGGGCTCAGACCGAAAATGGCAACCAGGCAGCGACCTCGCTGCGCAAGGAATCCAATCGCCAGCTGGATTACGACCAGAGCGTCACTCACGTCAAACACGCGCCCTTCAGCCTGCGTCAGCAGAGCATCGCCGTGGTGCTCAACGCCGCCGTGGCGCCAGAGGGTGGCTGGACGCCAGAGGCGCGCGAGGAGCTTGCGGCGATGGTCAAGAGCGCGGTGGGCTTCAATCAGGCGCGCGGCGACCTGCTGACGCTGAGCGTCTTCCCCTTCACCGATGCCGGTATCGGCGGTGCCGGCGACGAGCTGCTGCCCTGGTGGGAAAACGCCAAGGTGCACGACCTGGCCAAGCTCGGCGTGTTCGCCCTGATCAGCCTGCTGTTGCTGATGGTGGTGCGCCCTGCAGTGCGCAGCCTGAGCCGGCGCAGCCAGCCTGGCGCGCCTGTGGCGGTCGAGGGCGACGAC
>JBLUOL010000159.1:0-10857 GCA_048065775.1 Pseudomonas sp. GW6 | reverse complement strand
TTTATACCCCACCGCCAAACCCCCCCCCCACAGAACCCATCGCGCCGGTGGGAGGGGCTTTAGCCGCGACAGCTTTTTCTGGCGCTCGAACGGCCCCGGATTTCATCCGGGCTACGAAACTGATGACGCTGACGGAGTGAACGTAACCGGATGCAACCCGGGAAAGCCGGCGTAGGGCGGACTCAGGAGCGAAGCGAACAGTCCGCCGAGCCATGCCCTCGTTCAACACCACGGCTCATCATCGGAACGCCAACGGCGTACTGCTTCCGAGCGGCCGGCGTCCCGGTACGCCCTACTCGCTACGAAACGTGGATGTCGGGGGCGGACCAGAACATCGCGGCTAAAGCCGCTCCTACAGGTGTTTATCCGTCGAGTAGGAGCGGCTTCAGCCGCGAAAAATCCAGCTCACACTTTTCAGTAGTCCAATAAAAACCCGCCCTGCGCAAAGCGCAGGGCGGGTTCCTTTAAAGCGTGAAACGTCTTACAGAGTCACAGCAGCCGGCTCGGGCTCGGCGGCCATTTCCACGTCCGGCGCCACTTCGATGTGCTGCAGCTCGAGACGCTCGCTGCTCCACTGGCGGATGCGGTTGGTCAGTGCCAGGTCGTCGTTCAGCTTCTGCCCGTAGGACGGGATGATCTCCTTCAGGCGCTCCTGCCACTCAGGGGTGGCGACCTTATCGGCGAAGGCCTTCTCGATCAGGTGCAGCATGATCGGCGCGGCGGTGGAAGCACCCGGCGATGCGCCCAGCAGCGCGCTGATGCTGCCGTCGGCAGAGGTCACCACTTCGGTGCCGAACTGCAGCACGCCGCCCTTCTCGGCATCCTTCTTGATGATCTGCACGCGCTGGCCAGCATTGATCAGCTCCCAGTCAGCGTCCTGCGCCTCCGGGAAGTACTCGCGCAGCGAGGCCATGCGGTCTTCCTGGCTGAGCATCAGTTGGCCCATCAGGTAGGTGCTCAGCGACCAGTTGTCCATGCCGGCGTTGACCATCGGCATGAAGTTGTCAGTGGTCATGCTGCTGAACATGTCGAGCAGCGAGCCGTTCTTCAGGTACTTGGTGGAGAAGGTGGCGAACGGGCCGAACAGCAGCACGTTCTCGCCGTCGATCACGCGAGTGTCCAGGTGCGGCACGGACATGGGCGGCGAGCCGACCGACGCCTTGCCGTAGACCTTGGCCAGGTGCTGGGCAACCACGTCCTGATTACGCGTCATCAGGAACTGGCCGCCGACCGGGAAACCGGCGTAGCCCTTGGCTTCTTCGATACCGGATTTCTGCAGCAGCTTGAGCGCGCCACCACCAGCGCCGATGAAGACGAAGCGCGCGTTGATGCTCTGCTCGGCGCCGTCCTTGGCCAGGTCGGCGACGATCACGCGCCAGGTGCCGTCATCGTTGCGCTTGAGGTCACGAACTTCGTGCTCCAGGTGCAGGCTGGCCTGCTCCTTGCCGATCAGCGAGTCGATCAGCTGACGGGTGATCTCGCCGAAATTGACGTCAGTGCCGATGGCCATGCGGGTGGCGGCGACCTTCTGCTGCGGATCACGACCTTGCATGACCAGCGGTACCCACTGGGCGATCTGCGCGTGGTCCTCGGTGAACTCCATGCCACGGAACAGGTTGCTGTGCTGCAGCGCAGCATGGCGCTTGCGCAGGTATTCGACGTTGTCGTCACCCCAGACGAAGCTCATGTGCGGGGTGATGTTGATGAAGCTCTTGGGCTTGCTCAGCACCTCGCGCTCGACCTGGGTGGCCCAGAACTGCTTGGAGATCTCGAACGACTCGTTGATGGCGATGGCCTTGCTGATGTCGATGCCACCGTCGGCGGTTTCCGGGGTGTAGTTCAGCTCGCAGAAGGCCGAGTGGCCGGTGCCGGCATTGTTCCAGCCGTTGGAGCTTTCGGCGGCTACCTGGTCGAGGCGCTCGTAGATTTCGATGCTCCAGTCCGGCTGCAGCTCGTGGAGGTAGGTGCCGAGGGTGGCGCTCATCACGCCAGCGCCGATCAGCAGCACGTCGACGGTTTTCTCGGGCTCGCGGGGCTTGGAGCAACCGATCACGCTGAGACAAAGCAGCGTCAGCAGGATTTTCTTCATGGGACAGTCCAGTTCATCGCACGACGACAACAGCCGTGCAGGCAAGGTTTCGGGCAGCGGCCGTTTGGGCCGCACATGGGCGATAGCCGCAGATCTGCGGCGCGGCGGGAGGAAGGGTGTTTCCAGGCCTCTTGGCGGGCGTATTCCGATCGCGCCGCGTGCTGGAGCAATATGCGTGCCGCTGAAAGGATTCAGCAGTCCCTGTGCGGCTTTCTGCCACACAGCCGGCACGGGGCTGGCGGGAACTCGCCAGATCCGCGGGAGGAGCCCCCTGGAAATGGCGGAATCCCGCCCGAATCAGGCCAGCAGCAGCGGTAGCAGCAAGGCGGTGCCGATGCCCAGCAGGCTCATCGCCAGGGCGGCGAAGGCGCCGCACTCCTCCCCTTCCTGCAGGGCGTGAGCTGTACCGATGGCATGGGCATTGATGCCGTAGCTCAGGCCACGGGCCGCGGGGTGATCGACGCCAGCCCAGCGCAGCAGTAGCGGCCCCATGGCCGTACCGATCACGCCAGTGAGCATGACCATCACCGCAGCCAGCGAAGCGACGCCGCCGATCTGCTCGGCCACCGGCATGGCAATCGGCATGGTCACGAACTTCGGCGCCAGGCTCATCACCACGCTCCAGTCGGCGCCCAGCGCCCAGCCGATGGCCAGGGTCAACGCCACCGACAGCACGCCGCCGGCCGTGAGGGTGATCAGCACCGGCCAGAACAACTGGCGAATGCGCTTGATGTTGTGCTGCAGCGGCACCGCCAGGGCCACGGTGGCCGGCCCCAGCAGCCAGGCAACGGGCTCGGCGCCGGCGCGGTAGGTGGCGTAATCCACGCCGCACAGCAGCAAGGTGGCGACGATCAGCGTCACCGATACCAGCACCGGCTGCAGCACCAGCCAGCCGCTGCGGCGATAGAGCCAAGCGGCGATCAGAAAGGCGGCCAGGGTCAGGGCAATGGCGAACAGTGGGTGGTGAGTCAGCAGCGTCATCCCTTGCGCTCCTGACGGCGGATCAGCGTCTGCAACAGCCAGCCGCAGAACGGCACGGTGACCAGCAGCGACAGCACCAGCGCCGTGGCGATCACCGGTAGCTCACCGAGCAGCAGGTCACTGCTGGTCATGATCCCCGAGGCAGGCACAGCCAGCAGCAGCGGCAGGTAAGGCAGCAAACCACCGGCGGCCTGCTGCAGCGGCTCGGGCACGGCGCCGCGCCACATCAGCCAGACCGAGAGCAGCAGCAGGCCAATGATCGAGGCTGGCAGCATCGGCAACAGCCAGTGATTGAGCGCCACGCCGAACAACTGCAGCAATACCAGCCAGAACAGGCCACGCACCATCATGATCTCGACTCCTCCTTATGGCGCCCCCGACGAAACAGCGGAAGCGGCTCGATAACCGAGCGACCATACAACACACTGAGCCCTTGCAGGCCCTTGAGTGCATCTTCCAGCGATTTGTCGGCGCGCACGGCGAAGGCATCGAAGCCGCACTGGCGCATGTGCGCCAGTTGATCACGCAGCACGTCGCCCACCGCGCGCAGTTCGCCGCGCCAGCCCATGCGGGTGCGCAGCAGGTAGGCCTGACTGTAGCCACGGCCATCGCGAAAGCTGGGGAAGTCGATGGCGATCAGCGGCAGGCTGGCGAGAAACGGCTGCAGCGCCTCCGGCTCGTCATCCACCTGCAACAGCAGGCCGTCGGCGCTAACCGTCCTACCCTCCAGCACCGCAGCAGGCTGCCGCTCGCGCCAGGCCGCCAGCGGCAGGATCAGCGGCGCGTCCCCTTCAGCGTCGAGTTGCCAGGGATCATCACTGACGATGCAGGCCTGGCCCTCGACCAAGCGAATCAGGTTGTTCATGCCACCTCCTCGCGGCTGTACACGCTCGCCTTGAATGGCTCCAGGCCGATGCGCTGGAAGGTGTCGAGAAAGCCTTCGTTGACCTCCCGCTGATCGACATAGGTGCGCACGATGCGCTCGATCACCTCGGGCACCTGCTCGGCGGCGAACGACGGGCCGATCACCTTGCCCAGCGCCGCCTGCTGGCCCTGGCTGCCGCCGAGGGTCAGCTGGTACCACTCGCTGCCGTTCTTGTCGACGCCGAGGATGCCGATGTTGCCGATATGGTGATGGCCGCAGGCGTTCATGCAGCCAGAGATGTTCAGGCTCAGCTCGCCCAGATCATGCAGATAGTCGAGGTCGTCGAAACGCTGCTGGATGGCCTGGGCAATGGGGATCGACTTGGCGTTGGCCAGCGAGCAGAAATCACCACCGGGGCAGGCGATGATGTCGGTGAGCAAACCGGCGTTGGCCGTGCCCAGACCCGCCGCTTCGGCTTCCCGCCATAGCGCGTAGAGGTCGGCCTTGCGTACATCGGGCAGCACCAGGTTCTGTTCGTGGGCGACGCGAATCTCACCGAAGCCGTAGCGCTCGCTCCAGTCCGCCAGCGCCTCCATCTGCTCGGTGCTGACGTCGCCGGGCGGTGCACTGATGCCCGGCTTGGTCGACAGCACCACGCTCAGGTAGCCAGGCACCTGATGCGCCATGACGTTGCGCGAGACCCAGCGGGCGAAGGCCTCGTCGCGCGCCAGGTGGGTGCCGAAGTCGAGGTCGAGGGCGTCCTGCGGCACGTAGGCCGGTTTGTGGAAGGAGGCGGCGACGCGCTGGTACTCGTCCTCGGTCAGTTGCGCCGGGCCGTCCTTGATCGGCTGCCACTCGCGCTCCACCTCGGCCGCGAAGGCTTCGATGCCGAGGGCCTTGACCAGGATCTTGATGCGCGCCTTGTACTTGTTGTCGCGCCGGCCATGGCGGTTGTACACGCGCAGGATGGCCTCGACATAGGACAGGCAGTCCTGCCAGTGCAGGCCCTCGCGCAGGGTCTGGGCGATGATCGGCGTGCGCCCCAGGCCACCGCCGACCAACACGCGCAGACGCAGTTCGCTGGCTTCGTCGCGGTACAGCTGCAGGCCGATGTCATGCACCTGAACGGCTGCACGATCCTGCTCGGCCGCGCACAGGGCGATCTTGAACTTGCGCGGCAGGAAGAGGAATTCCGGGTTGACCGTCGACCACTGACGGAGGATCTCGGCCAGCGGGCGTGGGTCGAGGTACTCGTCGGCGGCGACCCCGGCGAAGGCCTCGGTGGTGATGTTACGCACGCAGTTGCCGGAGGTCTGGATGGCATGCATATCGTGCTCGGCCAGCCAGTCAAGGATGTCCGGCACGCGCTTGAGCTCGACCCAGTTGAACTGGATGTTCTGCCGCGTGGTGAAGTGGCCGTAACCGCGGTCGTACTCGCGGGCGATATGCCCCAGGGCGCGCATCTGCTTGGCCGACAGGGTGCCGTAGGGGATCGCCACGCGCAGCATGTAGGCATGCTTCTGCAGGTACAGGCCGTTCTGCAGGCGCAGCGGCAGGAACTCCTCCTCGCTCAGCTCGTCGGCCAGGCGCCGCTGGACCTGGTCGCGGAACTGGGCGACGCGCTCACGCACCAGCGCGCGGTCATAATCGTCGTATTGGTACATGCCGGCAGGCCTCCTGATCACGGGGCGTCGACTATGCCTGCCGGGCGTGCACTGAAAACAGCGCCAGAAAAGCCTTAAAAAACCGGATCAGATGGGTACGACAGTGACCTGCACAGGGCACTGATTGGCGTGGCGCGATGTCGCAGGGCGGTATCTGCACCGCTCGACATTAAGGCTCCTGGTGTCAGCAATGGCGCGGCCTGGCGACCCGCGTGGCACTTTTCCCTGCGTTCGACGCAATCATCTGATCCGCTTTTTTATCGAAAACCTGAGTCTGTTTTGTAAACAGCCCCACTCGGATCATGGCGCCAGCCTGAATAAACGCCTGATGAGGGCAACGACATGACCGAGCTGATCCCCGTGCGCGCCGTCGAGAGCATCGACCCCGCCAAACCCCTTCGCCTGACGCCGGCCCAGGCTGGCGGCCCGATCCATACGCGCAGTTTCACCGGGCGCTTTCGCAACCTGCGCCTGCTCGGCGCCGGCCTCTTGTTCCTGCTGTTCTTCGGCACCGCCTGGATCGACTGGAATGGCCGCCAGGCCGTGCTCTGGGACTTGGATAACCGTCAGTTCCACATCTTCGGCGCGACCTTCTGGCCGCAGGACTTCATCCTGCTCTCGGCCATCCTGATCATCGCCGCCTTTGGCCTGTTCTTCATCACCGTGCTGGCCGGCCGGGTGTGGTGCGGCTACGCCTGCCCACAAAGCGTGTGGACCTGGGTCTTCATGCGCGTCGAGCAGATCACCGAGGGCGACCGTGGCCAGCGCATCAAGCTCGACGCCGCGCCCTGGTCACTGCAGAAACTGGCTCGGCGCAGCGCCAAGCACGGACTGTGGCTGGCTGTCAGCGTGATCACGGCGATGGCCTTCGTCGGCTACTTCACCCCGGTGCGTCAGTTGACCAGCGACCTGCTGACCCTGGAGATGGGCGCGACCACCGCGTTCTGGGTGCTGTCGTTCACCGCTGCCACCTACATCAACGCCGGCTGGCTGCGCGAGAAGGTGTGCCGCGACATGTGCCCCTACTCGCGCTTCCAGAGCGTGATGTTCGACAGCGATACGCTGGTCATCTCCTACGACGCCGCCCGTGGCGAAAACCGTGGCCCGCGCCGTAAGGACGCCGACTACAAGGCCGAAGGTCTGGGCGACTGCATCGACTGCACCATGTGCGTACAGGTCTGCCCCACCGGCATCGACATCCGCGACGGCCTGCAACTCGAATGCATCGGCTGCGGCGCGTGCGTCGATGCCTGCGACAGCGTGATGGACAAGCTCGGCTATGCCCGTGGCCTGGTGCGCTACAGCTCCGAGAACGAGCTGGCCGGCGGCAAGACCCACTGGTTGCGCCCACGCCTGATCGGCTACGCGGCGATGCTGGCCTTGATGATCGGCGCCTTCGCCTGGGCGCTGGCCGAGCGCCCGCTGATCTCCCTGGACGTAACCCGCGACCGTGGCCTGTTCCGCGAGAACGCCCTGGGCCAGATCGAGAACATCTACAGCCTGAAGATCATCAACAAGACCCAGCAAGCGCGCAGCTACGCCATCGACTTGGTCGAGCCCGGTGACTTCGAACTGCACGGCCCGCGCACGCTGAACCTGGCGCCGGGGGAGATTCGCGACCTGCCGGTAAGCGTCGCGCTGACGGCCTCGCACAACGCTGCCGGGCCGCAGACCCTGCGTTTCGAAGTCCGCGACCAGGCCGATTCGCAGAGCCATGTGAGCACCAAGAGCACCTTCCTCGCGCCGCTGCGCTAGCGCTTCGCCCCGAGGCGGGGCTCCTACAGATATCCGTGTAGGAGCCGCGCCCCGCGGCGAATGGGCCACCAGAGCCGTAGCCCGGATGCAATCCGGGGCGGTTCGAGGTCCTTCCCCGGATTGCATCCGGGCTACGGTTGCCACAACCGAGATACGTCCCCCTCACGAGGCACTGCCATGTCTGCCGCTCACCCCGTAAAGTGTTCGTCCTTACCCTTTGCGTCGGTGAACCAGGACAGGATGAAACGCTACGAAAAATTCGCCGACGAGATCGCCGAGCTGATCCGCACCGGTGTGCTCGGCCCCGGTGAGAAGGTGCCCTCGGTACGCCATGCCAGCCGCACCTACGGGGTCAGCCCGTCCACCGTGTTCCAGGCCTACTACCTGCTGGAAGATCGCGGCCTGATCCAGGCGCGCGCCCGTTCCGGCTACTTCGTGCGTGAACACGCCAAGCGCCCCTTGCACGAACCGGAGCTGACCGCCCACGCCGCGCAAACCACCGAGGTCGACGTCAGCGAGCTGGTGTTCTCCGTGCTCGCCTCGCTGAAGGACCCGCACACCGTGCCCTTCGGCTCGGCATTCCCCAGCCCCGACCTGTTCCCCCTGCCGCGTCTGGCCAAGAGCATGGCGCACGCGCTGCGCAGGCTCTCGCCGCACGAGATCATCGCCGACATGACCGCCGGCAACGCCGACCTGCGCCGGCAGATCGCCCTGCGTTACATGGTCAGCGGCGTGATGCTGCCGATGGAAGAACTGGTGATCAGCAACGGCGCCATGGAGGCGCTCAACCTCTGCCTGCAGTGCGTGACTCAGCCAGGCGACCTGGTGGCCGTCGAGTCGCCGACCTTCTACGCCTGCCTGCAGGTGCTGGAGCGGCTGCAGCTCAAGGCCGTGGAAATCCCCGTGCACCCGCGCGAAGGCATCGACCTGGGCGCCCTGTCGGAGAGTCTGAAGCAACTGCCGATCAAGGCCTGCTGGTTCATGAGCAGCCTGCAGAACCCGCTGGGCGCGAGCATGAGCGAGGAGAAGAAGCAGGCGCTGTATGAGTTGCTGGTCGAACACCAGGTGCCGCTGATCGAAGACGACGTGTACGCCGAGCTGTACTTCGGCAGCCACCCGCCCAAGCCGGTGAAGAGCTTCGACCGCGAAGGGCTGGTGATGCATTGCAGCTCCTTCTCCAAGAGCCTGGCGCCGGGCTATCGCATCGGCTGGGTGGCCGGCGGGCGCTATGCCGAGCAGATCGCCCGACTGAAGCTGATGACCACCATCTCGCCGTCGGTGCCGGCCCAGGCAGCGCTGGCCGACTACCTGCAGCACGGCGGCTACGACCGTCACCTGCGCAAGCTGCGCCATGCCCTGGAAATGCAGCAAAGCGCGATGCTCGCCTCTGCCGCCCGGCACTTCCCCGCCAACACGCGGGTCACGCGACCTTCGGGTGGCTACTTCCTCTGGTTCGAATTTCCCGAGCGTCTGGACTCACTGCAACTGCTGCGCCTGGCGCTGGCCCAGGGCATAAGCCTGGCGCCGGGGCCGATCTTCTCCGCCAGCCAGGGCTTTCGCCATTGCGCGCGGCTGAACTACGGCCATCCGTGGAACCCGAGCAGCGAACAGGCCATGGAAGTGCTCGGGCGCCTGGTGGCGGGGTTGTTGTAGCCCGGATGAAATCCGGGAGCCGGAGCAGGAATCGCCCCGGATTGCATCCGGGCTACGGTCCTGGTGCGCACGGCGCACCCTACGAACACCCCGCAGGTCGCGTAGGGTGCGCCATGCGCACCGACTGATTTGCAGCGGGCACAGTCTACGAGCGCTCTACTTCCACCAATACTCCACCTGCACGCCGAAGTTGGAGCCGTTGCGTGCGCTGCCGAAGGCGCCGTTCTCGGATAAGGCCGAACCGTCGGCCAACAGGTTGGCGGCCTGCTGCGCGGCGCGGTTCCAGCTGGCGTAGGTGTAGTACAGGCGAATTTCCGGACGTTCCCAGAAACCGGGGCCCGATGGTGACCAGGTCGGCGCAATGGTGAACTTGGTCAGTTTGCGTGTACCGCCGGGCGCCTCGACCTGATCGCGGCCAATCTCGCCGACCAGCTTGAACTGCTCGGTGAAGGCGTAGCTGGTGCGGCCACCGATGGACAGCCAGTTCTGATCCGCACCGTCCGGGCGCTTGTCCTTCTGGTAGACCAGTTGCACCTGACCGCCGAGGCGCGGGGTCATCTGGAAGTCGAAGAATTCCACCAGGCGCCAGCTGCGGTTACTGCTGTCGAGCGTCGGGTCGCCGGTATAACCCAGACCGGTACCCGGCCCGCGCCCGTATTGCAGGGCGATGGTGTTGACCCCGCCGAGGAAGTCCTGCTGCTTGTGTTGTGCGCTCACCGCCCAGCCGCTGTTGGCGTCGGTGCTGTCCGGCTTGTCGATGTAGCTGACGCCTACTTCCAGCTCGCCGCCGGGGTTGACCTGGAAGCCGCCGACGTTGAAATCGTGGCGGTTGATGTAGGGCTCCTGGTCGTAGTTGTCCTTGCGCGAGAACACGTAGCTGTACTTGAGGTCGCCGATCTTCATCTCGTCGATACCAAAACCAGTGGCGCTCTGGTTCCAGTAGTAGAAGTCGGTGATGTGGATGTCGTTACGCTTGTAGAAGCGGCGACCGGCCCACAGCGAACCGCCATTGAGTGCCGGCATGTTGCTCCACTCGGCGTACATCTGGTTCATCCGCGCGAAACCGTAATCGCCGGTGAATTTCGGCGTATGACCATACTGATTGTAGAGCTGGGCCATGCCCTCAACGCTGATCACCGAGCCGTCATCCAGGCGAAACAGGTCCTGGCGCAGGTCCAGTTCGATGTACTGCTCGCACTCGTTGCCCAGGCGGTACTTGGACTGCGCGCCCGGCAGTTGGAAGCACTGCTGTGTGCCGCCGGTATCCGCCCCGCCGATGCCGCTGCGTACGTAGCCGGTGAACTCGAGGGCCTGCGCCTGCGGCGTGGCCAAAGCCAGTGCCAGCAAGCAAGGGGCGCCGAGTGAACAGGTGAGGGTTTGCTGTGTGGTCTTCATCGTTGCTCCTGATTGTTTTTATTGAGCGATGCTGCGGATTACCGCCGCAGCGACGGTTCTTCGTTGCCTCGAGGAGCTGTAGCGCGGATGCAATCCGGGGGGTTATTGGGCAGCCCCCGGATTTCATCCGGGCTACACGGCTAACCGAGCTTGAACTGGGCCACCTTGTTGTCAGTGGCCTCACGCTTTCCCGGACGCAGGCGCTCGCCGCTGGCGGCGTCGAACAACAGCACGCGCGCCGGATCGAACTGCAGATCGAGGCTGGCACCGGCTTGCGGCGCGGCGTCCGGCGCCAGGCGGCAGCACACCTTGGTCTGGTTGAGGCTGACGAACACTAGGGTGTCCGGCCCGGTCGGCTCGACCACCTCGACCTCGGCGCGCAGGCTCGGCTGCGTCGAGCCGGCGCCGGCCAGCTGGATCTGCTCGGGACGCACGCCGAGAATCAGCTCGCGCCC
>JBLUOL010000158.1:0-10875 GCA_048065775.1 Pseudomonas sp. GW6 | reverse complement strand
AACAGGCTCAAAATGCTCATTTACAGCTCGTAAACTCCGCTTTTTCGCCTGTTTTTGCCTTGTGCTGACTGCCTCGCCTACGTTTTTAGAAGTGCCCTCTCTGGAGAGAACCCCATGCGTCTTCTCATGCAGTTTTCTGCCTGCCTTGGCCTCGGTCTGGTGGTGGCGGTGATGATCCTCATCGGCCTGATGTTCTGCGGCTGGTTCAACCTGATCGACGGCCTGTTGCTGACCGGCAAGCCGCTCGCCAGCCCGAGCCTGATGGTGCTGCCGGACGGTTTCTGGAATGCCCTGACCGGTATTCAGGACGCGGCGCAAAACAGCACGTTGCGTTCCTTCCTGTCGCTTTGCGCAGCATTGGGCCAGGTCGGCCTGCTGCTGGCGCTGGGCTTCATGCGCCTGTGGTACCGGGCATGAGCGGGCATATCGGTTTGCGCGAAGAGGCGCGTGCCGGACATCTGCTGGCGCTGCGCATCGCCTGGCTGTTTCGCGATGCCCATCATGGGCAGTGGGCGGGCCGCTGCGTAGACTCGCGGTTCGTTGAACGGGAGTGCTTCAAGGATGAACAAGAGACTAATCATCGCCCTTGGCGGTCTGCTGCTGGCGAGCCTGGCACAGGCCGATGATTGTCGGCAGCAGTTGCCCAGTTGGATCGAGATAGCCCATCCGGGCCATACAGCCAGTCAGGTGCTCGAGGATGAGCGCGGGCGTTACCGGGTGGATGCCGAACAGAGCATCTGCAAGGTTTGGCCGGCGCGGCCTGAGCTGACCTTGATCGCAATGCCACTGGTGCGCGCAGAGCACGACAGTCATGGCGAGGCGGACCTGGAAGTGCTGCTGCTCGATAGCGCCAGGCAACATGTTGTGGCACGGCTGGTGGAGCCCAACCGGCTGGACTGGGATGCGATCTACGTGACCAGGTTGGCCTTCGATACCGCGCCTTATCGCCTGCGTGGAGATGATCTGGCTTTTGGCGTTCGAATCTCGCGCGAGAACAGCTCGCGGGCTAATCCCTTCAGTGAAACGCAGCTGCATTTGTATGAACTGGCGGCCCAGCGCCTTCGACTGCTGCTGGGGGAGTTGCCGGTCGCTTTGTCCTGGGGCGAATGGGATACCAACTGCACCGGAGAGTTCAGCGAAACCAAGGGGGTGGTCATCATCACCGAGCGTATTGGTAACCAAGGCTATCGCGACCTGCGGCTCAAGGACACCCGCGTAGAACGACGCATGGCGCTGGTCGATGGCCAATGCCAGACCATCGAAGAGAGCACGCATCGCTACCAATTGCCCATCGAGTACGACGAGGAGCGTTATCTGCTGCCGATCGAATTGGTTTCCGACCCGCTCTGAAGGCGCTGCGCATGGCCTGGATGCAATCCGGGAGCGGCATAATAGATCACCCCCGGATTGCATCCAGGCTACGAGGTGGCAAGCCAGGTGAATAGCGTTCACTCGGCGCTCGCCCTTACAGGCTGACTGAAATCCCCGCCTGCAGCGTGCGCGGCTCGCCGGGGTAGGGCCAGGCGTTCCAGAAGCGCTCTGCGATGCAGCTAATACCAATGTCTATCTGTCGGTAGGTGCTGGCCTGCTGCTAGTTTGAAGCTGCATCAGAATAACAATAACCGGAGGCGTCTATGACTTCTGAACAAGCAAATGCTGCGGCCTATTGGAAGGCCAATGTGCGGCTCATTACCTGGAGCCTGGTTATCTGGGCGCTGGTTTCCTACGGATTCGCCATGATTCTGCGCCCGATGGTCGCGGGAATCTCCGTCGGCGGTTCCGACCTCGGATTCTGGTTCGCGCAGCAAGGCTCCATCCTCTTCTTTATCGGGCTCATTTTTCACTACGCGTGGAGACTGAACAAACTTGATAAAGAATTTGGCGTCGAGGAGTAAGTGGTCATGAGCCAATTCGTCATCAACATGTTGTTCGTAGGTGCGTCCTTCGCGCTCTACATCGGCATCGCCATCTGGGCGCGTGCCGGCTCCACCAAAGAGTTCTACGTCGCTGGCGGTGGTGTGCATCCGGTCACCAACGGCATGGCGACAGCCGCTGACTGGATGTCCGCTGCATCTTTCATCTCCATGGCGGGCCTGATTGCCGCCGGCGGTTATGCCAACTCCACCTTCCTCATGGGCTGGACCGGCGGCTACGTGCTGCTGGCGATGCTGCTGGCGCCCTACCTGCGCAAGTTCGGCAAGTTCACTGTGCCGGACTTCATCGGTGATCGCTTCTACAGTCGTGGCGCGCGCCTGACTGCGGTGATCTGCCTGGTGATCATCTCCGTGACCTACGTGATCGGTCAGATGGCCGGTGCCGGCGTTGCCTTCTCGCGCTTCCTCGAAGTGAGCAACTCCACCGGTATCTGGATCGCTGCGGCCGTGGTGTTCGCCTACGCCGTATTCGGCGGCATGAAGGGCATCACCTACACCCAGGTCGCGCAGTACGTGGTACTGATCGTGGCCTACACCATCCCGGCGATCTTCATCTCCCTGCAGCTGACCGGTAACCCGATCCCGCCGCTGGGCCTGTTCGGTGACCACGTCGAGTCCGGCGTGCCGCTGTTGCAGAAACTCGATGAAGTGGTGCGTGAGCTGGGCTTCGCTGCCTACACCGCCGATGTCGACAACAAGCTGAACATGGTGCTGTTCACCATGTCGCTGATGATCGGTACGGCCGGTCTGCCGCACGTGATCATTCGCTTCTTCACCGTACCGAAAGTGGCTGATGCGCGTTGGTCCGCTGGCTGGACCCTGATCTTCATCGCCCTGCTGTACCTCACCGCTCCGGCCGTTGCCTCGATGGCACGTCTGAACCTGGTGACCACCATCTATCCGGAAGGCGCTTCTGCTCCGGCGCTGGCCTATGACGAGCGTCCTGAGTGGGTCAAGAACTGGGAGCAAACCGGCCTGATCAAGTGGGAAGACAAGAACGGCGACGGTCGCATCCAGATGTACAACGATGCCGCACCTGCTTTCACCGCCACCGCTCAGGAGCGTGGCTGGAACGGTAACGAGCTGACCGTGAACAACGACATCCTGGTTCTGGCCAACCCGGAGATCGCCAACCTGCCTGGCTGGGTGGTCGGTCTGATCGCGGCGGGCGCCATTGCGGCGGCACTGTCGACGGCGGCTGGTTTGTTGCTGGCAATTTCTTCGGCGATCAGTCATGACCTGATCAAGACCTTGATCAATCCGAAGATCAGCGAGAAGAACGAGATGATGGCAGCGCGGCTATCGATGGCTGCAGCGATTCTGCTGGCGACCTATCTGGGCTTGAATCCACCAGGGTTCGCTGCGCAGGTGGTGGCGTTGGCCTTCGGTATCGCCGCGGCGACCCTGTTCCCGGTGCTGATGATGGGGATCTTCTCCAAGCGCATGAACGACAAGGGTGCGATCTGCGGTATGGTCGCCGGCCTGGTGATCACCCTGCTGTACATCTTCACCTACCTGGGCTGGTTCTTCATTCCGGAGACCAACATGCTGCCCAACACCCCGGACCAGTGGTTCATGGGTATCTCCCCGGCTTCCTTCGGTACCGTCGGTGCGCTGATCAACTTCGCTGTGGCTTACGCCGTATCGCAGGTCACCGCCGCACCGCCGCAGGAAATCCAGGATCTGGTGGAAAGCGTACGTACCCCCAAAGGTGCTGGTGCCGCGCTGAGCCACTAAGCATAATCCTGGCCTGACGCCATCTGTCGATGGTCCAGGGTCTGACAGACGGGCCTCCACTGGAGGCCCGTCTTTTTTCGGGAACAACCATATGTTGTGGACTTTGCTTGCCATCGTGGTGGCGGGGCTCGGCGCTGCCGGTATCGCTCTGCTGCTGCGCAAACTGACGCGTAACAAACTGCCAAAGTGGATCGTGCCGCTGTTCGGTGGTCTGGGGATGCTGGGTTATCAGGTGTTCTACGAGTATTCCTGGTTCGAGCATCAGCAGGCGCGCCAGCCCAAAGAGTCGGTCGTGGTCGCGACCGAAACGGGCCACGTGTTCTGGCGCCCGTGGAGCTACTTCGTACCGATGGTCACCGCCTTCACCGTGCTCGACAGCAAGAGCGTCGTACGTGAGCAGGTAGCGGACGCACCAGTCGCCGAGTTCATGCTCTATCGCTTCGAGAAGCAGCACATCGATCACGTTTCGCACCGAGCCCATCTGCTCAATTGCGCAACCGGCGAGTTGTTGCCGCTGGACGAGAAGAAACAGCCTCAGCTCGCCCAGCTCAAGCGTATCGACAAGGACGACGAACTTTATCGTCAGGTCTGTCGCTAGCGTGCTGTCTTTTCGCTGAGTGCTGCGGCGTGCGGCTGCCTTTAACTGCCGCTGGAGCCGCGATCTTGCGTAGGGTGTCGCGGGGCCGCCTAGGCCGTGCGCACCGCCCCTTCGCTGAAGGGGCCTGGCTTGGGCGCTTTTCCGCGCCCGATAGACCCAGATCAATATCCACGCCTGCCACCTGCATAGAATCGCCAGCCCCTGATTTTCGAGCTTGCGGTCATGCCCCGTTTCCCCGAACTGTTGTCGCCAGCCGGCACCCTGAAGAACATGCGCTACGCCTTCGCCTACGGCGCCGATGCGGTGTATGCCGGTCAGCCGCGTTACAGCCTGCGCGTACGCAACAACGAGTTCGACCACGCCAACCTGGCCCTTGGCATCGCTGAGGCGCACGCCCAGGGCAAGCAGTTCTACGTGGTGCTCAACATCGCCCCGCACAACGCCAAGCTGAAGACCTTCCTCAAGGACCTGGCGCCGGTGATCGAGATGGCGCCGGATGCGCTGATCATGTCCGACCCGGGCCTTATCATGCTGGTGCGTCAGCATTATCCGCAGATGCCGATTCATCTCTCGGTGCAGGCCAATACGGTGAACTGGGCCAGTGTCGAGTTCTGGCGCCAGCAGGGCCTGACGCGGGTGATCCTGTCGCGTGAGCTGGCGCTGGAGGAGATCGAGGAAATCCGCAGCCAGGTGCCGGGCATGGAGCTGGAGGTGTTCGTCCATGGCGCGCTGTGCATGGCCTATTCCGGGCGCTGCCTGCTGTCGGGCTACATCAATCGTCGCGATCCCAACCAGGGCACCTGCACCAATGCCTGCCGCTGGCAATACCAGGCCACGCCCGCGAGCGAGAACGAACTGGGCGAAATCGTCCGAGTGGTCGACCCGACCCTCGGCCAGGGCGCGCCGACCACCCAGGCCTTCGTGCTCGAAGAGGCTGGGCGGCCGGGTGAAGAAATGGCCGCTTTCGAAGACGAGCACGGCACCTACATCATGAACTCCAAGGACCTGCGCGCGGTGCAGCACGTCGAGCGGCTGCTGCGCATGGGCGTGCATTCGCTGAAGATCGAGGGGCGTACCAAAAGTCACTTCTACGTGGCGCGTACTGCGCAGGTCTACCGCCGCGCCATCGATGACGCGCTGATCGGCAAACCCTTCGACCCGAGCCTGCTGGGCAGTCTTGAGTCATTGGCGCATCGTGGTTACACCGAGGGCTTCTTGCGTCGCCATGTGCATGACGAATACCAGAACTACGCGCGCGGTAGCTCGGTGTCGGAGCGCCAGCAGTTCGTCGCTGAGCTGACCGGCGAGCGCCGTGGTGAGCTGGCCGAAGTGCGGGTGAAGAACCGTTTCGCCGTGGGCGATGGGCTGGAGCTGATGACCCCGCAGGGCAACCTGCGCTTCACCCTGGAGCAACTGGAGAGCGCACAGGGGCAGGCGCAGCAAGTGGCGCCGGGCGACGGCCATGTGCTGTACCTGCCGTTGCCGGCGGAAGTGGGGTTGGATTATGGATTGCTGATGCGCGATCTGTAGAACGGCCAAGATGGATCGCCGGCAAGCCGGCTCCTACGGGGGATTGCGTCGTAGGAGCCCGCTTGCGGGCGATGCGCTGTATATGGCCTGCTGACGCTGGCTGGCCAGTCCTTAGGGTGCGCTGTGCGCACCTTGAAGTTGCGAATAAGCTTCGTAGGGCCTGTTTACATGGCGTGTTGACGCCGGCGTTGGCTGGCCAGTTGGCGCTCCAGATCGCAAAGACTGTCGATGCCCTGACGGCGCGCCTTGCTGAACAGCATCAGCGCCAGTTCAGCGGTCACCAGGGCGTCGGCACTGGCGTTGTGGCGCTGGTGTACCTGCAGGCCAAATTCGGCGACCCACTCATCGAGCCCGCCTTGGCGAATGCGCGATTGTGGGCACAGCAGCGGGGCGATTTCGGCGACATCGAAGAACCGGTGCTGCAGGCGATAGCCCAGGCTCTGGCGCAGCGCGCGAGCCAGCATGCGCTGGTCGAACTCGGCATGAAACGCCAGCAGCGGACTGCTGCCGACGAACTCCATGAAATCCAGCAGTGCCTCGGCTGGCTCCACGCCACGGGCCACTTCGCTGGGGGCGATGCCGTGGATCAGGGTGCTGGCGCTGGCCTGGTGATCGGGGCGGTGCAGGGTGCATTCGAACTGCTCGGCGAAGTCGATGGCACCGTTGTCGATTACCACCGCGCCGATGGCCAGGACCTGATCGCGGCGCATGTTCAGGCCGGTGGTTTCCAGATCGAGGACGACGAAGCGCTGCTGGTGCAGCGGACGTTCGTCGAACGCCGCCGGAGCGCTCAAGGCCTCGCGGCGTTGCAGCTGCTGCTGGGTCAGGGCCGGACCGCGGCCGGTGAACCAGGTGAACTTGCTCATAGCTGATACCTCATGGCCAGGCTGCTCTGCAGGCGCTGCGCCTGGCGGAACGACTCGCGCAGAATACGCCGGTCCAGGTGGTTGAGGTGGTCGGGGTCGACCCGATTGGAGTAGGGCAGCTCGTCGCGTGCCTGCAGTTGATGCTGCTGCATGCGCGTCTGCTGAATGAAGTGGTAGGCCTCTTCATAGGCGGCGCCGTCCAGGGCCTCGATCACGCCCTTGGTGATCAGCGCGCGCAGGCGCTCCAGGGTGCCGACCGCACTGATGCCGTTGGCCAACGCGAGCAAACGGGCGCCGTCGACGAAGGGCGTCAGGCCCTGCACCTTGAGGTCGAGAGTGTCCTTGTCGGCGCCCGAACGGGCCACCACGAAGTCGCGGAAGCGTCCAACCGGCGGGCGGTGGCGCAGGGCGTTCTCCGCCATCATGCGCTGGAACAGGCTGTTGTTGGCGATGCGTCCGAGCAGCTCCTCGCGTAGCTGTTCGCAGCCTTCGTCCGGGCCCCAGATCGCGCGCAGGTCGAAATAGATGGTCGAGCCCAGCAGATTTTCCGGCGTGGCTTCGAGGACGAAGCCGGCGAAGCGCCGCGACCACTCCTCGCGCGACAGGCACAGCTCGGGGTTGCCGGCCATGATATTGCCCTTGCACAGGGTGAAGCCGCACTGCGCCAGGCGCTGGTTGATCTCGCGGGCGATCGGCAGCAGGCGCTCGCGGATGGCAGCAGACTCGCTGGCGCTTTCGGCTTCGAAGAGTATGCCGTTGTCCTGATCGGTGTGCAGGGTCTGCTCGCGGCGGCCTTCGCTGCCGAAGCACAGCCAGGTGAAGGGTATGCCCGGATCGCCCATTTCTTCAAGGGTCAGCTCGATCACCCGGCATACGGTGTGGTCGTTGAGCAGGGTGACGATATGGGTGATCTGCGTCGAGCTGGCGCCATGCGCGAGCATGCGGTCGACCAGCAGGCGGATGTCGCTGCGCAGCCCGGCCAGGGTCTCGACTTTGCCGGCGTGGCGGATGGTGCGTGCCAGATGCACCAGGTCGACGCGCTGCAGGCTGAACAGGTCGCGCTCGGAAATCACCCCGCAGAGTTTTTCGTGCTCCACCAGGCAGACGTGAGCGATATGCCGCTCGGTCATGGCGATGGCGGCGTCGAAGGCGCTGGCGTCCGGCGCCAGGTGGAAGGGCCTGGGGGTCATCAGGTTGCTGATCGGCTGGGCCAGGTCGACGCCGTCGGCCACCACCCGGCGCAGGTCGCGCAGGGTAAAGATACCCAGCGGTTTATCGGCCGGATCGACGATGACGATGCTGCCGACATGCTGTTCGTGCATCAGCCGCACCGCCTCGCGCAGCGGCGTGGCGGGGGGGCAGCCGATGGGTTGGCGCATGGCCAGTTCACCCAGGCGGGTATCCAGCGAATACTGCGCGCCGAGGGTTTCCACCGCGCGCAGCTGCACCTGCTGGTTGACCTGGTCGAGCAGACTGCTGACCCCACGCAGGGCGAAGTCGCGCAGCGGGTTGGAGACGGCGAAGAGTTTGACGAAGGCAAGCTTGGACAGCAGCAGGCAGAAGGTATCTTCGGCGGCCAGGTGCTCGGTGCGCGTGGCTCGCTCGCCGATCAGCGCGGCCAGGGGAAAGCACTCGCCGGCGGTGATCTCAAAGGTGGTCTCGGTGCCACGCCGTGCGCTGTGCGGGCGCTCGCCGTGCACACGGCCCTGCTTGACGATGTAGAAGTGCTCGACCGGACCATCGCTGGGTTTGATGATCGAGTCGCCTTCGGCATAGAAGCGCAGCTGGCAGTGCTCGACCAGAAACGCCAGATGGGCGGTGTCCATCTGGTTGAAAGGCGGGAACTTCTGCAGGAACTCCATGGTGCCGTGGATGTTCTGCAGCACCGCTGTCTTGCCCGCATCAGCCATCGCATCGGCCTTGCTCATGGGCTTGCGCCTCGCAGTTTCGGGATGTTGTCAGTGTGGCCCTGGCTGGTCGGCTTGCCCATTGCACCTAAGTAGGGTGCAGACAACGCAGTTTTGACGAAATTTTGACCTGCACTCAGGCAAACTGCACTGGCCCTCCTATTTCCATAAAGAGCAAGGCACATCCATGCAGTCATCCGTACCAGCTGCCCGCAAGGCGGCGCAGGTCAGTGTTGGTAGTCACCTGGCTTTCATCCTCGGCAGCGCGCTGTGCATGCTGCTGCTTTTCGCCCTGGCTCGGCTGGGCTTGCTGGCCTACAACCAGGCGCTGATCGCCGATACATCGGCCAGCACCTTCGCCGAGGCCTTCGTCAATGGCGCGCGCTTCGACCTGCGTCTGATCGTCTACCTGTGCATTCCGCTGAGTCTGTCGCTGCTGAGTGTCACTGCGATGCGCGCGCGGCGTCTGCATGTAGCCTGGCTGACCGTCGTCACCAGCCTGTGTCTGTTTTTTGCCGTGGTCGAGCTGAATTTCTACCGCGAATTCCATCAGCGCCTGAACAGTTTGGTGTTCCAGTACATGCAGGAGGACTTGGGCACCGTCACCAGCATGATCTGGAACGGTTTCCCTGTGTTGCGCCTGCTGCTGGCCTGGGCCCTGGCCACGCTGCTGCTGGCCTGGTTGTTCCGCCGTATCGAGCGTGCCACGCGTGCGCGGGGGCATGCTGCGCCGCCGCACTGGCCGGCACGTACTGCGGTGTTCGTGATGTTTCTGCTGGTCTGCGTGACCGCTGCTCGTGGCACCCTGCGCTCCGGCCCACCGCTACGCTGGGGCGATGCCTATACCACCGATTCGATGTTTGCCAATCACCTGGGCCTCAACGGCACCCTGACCCTGGTCGATGCTGCCGAGAACTTCTTCTCCGAGCACCGCGACAACAGTTGGAAGGCCACCCTGCCGGCTGACGAAGCACAGCAGATCACCCGCGACCTGCTGCTGACCTCGCGCGATCAGTTGATCGACGCCGACCAAGCGGCCGTGCGCCGCGTTTACACGCCACCGGCCGAAGGCCAGCTGCCGCAGGTGCGCAACGTGGTGGTGATCCTCATGGAGAGCATGGCAGGGCGCTATATCGGTGCCATGGGCAACCAGGACGGCATCACCCCCAACTTCGATGCGTTGGCAAAAGAGGGTTTGCTGTTCCAGCGCATGTTCTCCAACGGGACCCACACCCACCAGGGCATGTTCGCCACCATGGCCTGCTTCCCCAACCTGCCGGCCTTCGAATACCTGATGCGCATGCCCGAAGGTGGCCACCAGTTCTCCGGCCTGCCGCAGTTGCTCAGTGCCCGTGGTTATGATGATGTGTACGTGTACAACGGCAGCTTCGCCTGGGATAACCAGTCCGGCTTCTTCGCCAACCAGGGTATGCGCAACTTCGTCGGTCGCGATGATTTCGTCGACCCGGTCTTCATCGACCCGACTTGGGGGGTGTCTGACCAGGACATGTTCAGCCGTGGTGTCGATGAATTGGCCAAGCTGGGGCGCCAGGGCAGGCCGTTCTACGCAATGCTGCAGACGTTGTCCAACCACACGCCTTACGCCCTGCCGGAGGATCTGCCGGTCGAACGCGTCACGGGCCACGGCTCGCTGGACGAGCACCTGACCGCCATGCGTTACGCCGACTGGGCGCTCGGCCAGTTCTTCGCCAAGGCGCGCCAGGAGCCCTACTTCAAGGACACCCTGTTCGTGGTGCTGGGTGACCATGGCTTCGGCAACGACGAGCAGATCACCGAGATGGACCTGTCGCGCTTCAGCATCCCGCTGCTGCTGATTGGCCCCGGCGTGCAGGAAACCTTCGGCAATAACCGCGACACCGTCGGCAGCCAGATCGACGTGGTACCAACCATCATGGGCCGTCTCGGCCAGCCGGTGCAGCAGCAATGCTGGGGCCGCGACCTGCTGGCGCTGCCTGAGGGCGATGCCGGCGTGGCGGTGATCAAACCGTCCGGGAGCGACCAGACCGTGGGACTGGTGACGGGCGACAACATCCTGGTCAAACCGCGTGACCGTGATGCGCGCCTGTATCGCTACCAGCTTGGCCACGAGGCCAGTGCCGAGGTGATCGATGACGCGCAGCGGCGCAGCGATCTGGAGCGCAAGCTGTCGGCCTTCGTGCAGACCGCGACAACCAGTCTGCTGGGCAATACCACCGGGGTAACAGCGGACAAGGCGGCGCAGGCCACGCGCTAGTTGTCTGTCGCGGCTAAAGCCCCTCCCACAAAGTTGAGTGCCCTGTGGG
>JBLUOL010000157.1:0-10877 GCA_048065775.1 Pseudomonas sp. GW6 | reverse complement strand
GGCCAGGCGCAGGCTGGCGTCGGCTGGCAGGTCATCCAGCCAGGCGCAGGGCGTGCCGTCGGCATGCAGGGTTTGCAGCAACTGTGCAGCACCCGGGGTCAGCTCGGCATGTTCTCCGGCCACCTCGCTCAGCATCTGTTGCAGCGCCTGCAGTTGTGCGCTGGTTGCCGACTTGCCTAACCAGGTATCCAGCGCCTGTTGCGGCGTACCGACGAGGTTCGGGGGCGTGCGCTCGGGATGCAACCGCTGCAGCGCGACAGGTAGCGTGCGGGCGCCGAAGTCGACCAGGCAGCCGGACAGTTGAAAGATCAGGGCGGTGCAGGGGGAGGGCATGGGATCATCCGTGGCATTGGCCTAGGCCAATCTAACGCCGACGGATGACCGTAATGTGACCGCTAGGTGACGTTGAACAGGCCGCGTACATGCTCCGGCAGGGCTATCGACTTTCCACTTTCATGATCGATCCACACCAGCTTGCAGTAACCCTCACCGTAGACCGTGAGCGGGTCTTCGGTGGTGGTCAGCCGGTGTGCGATCACCAGGCTGCTGCGTCCCACCGCGCCAGCCCGCAGTTCCACCACCACGGTGGCGGGGTGGATCACCGGTTTCAGGTAGGTGTGCTGGGTTTGCAGTACCACCGGACCGAACGGCACGTTGCTCATGGCTACGCCGGCCAGCTCGAACCAGGCGACACGGGCTTCTTCCAGGTACTGCATGTAGATGATGTTGTTGACGTGCCCGTAGCTGTCCATGTCGCCCCAGCGTACAGGGATGTGTGCCGTGTGCAGCAAGGTTTTGTCGGTCATCGCTTTTCTTCGCTATGCTTCCCAATCAGGGCTCCAGGCTTTATACTACGCGGCATTCGGCCCGCTGGCGGTGGCCACATTATTTTCCTCAAGGAGAGATTTAAATGCATGTGATCGGTGCTCGCTGGATCGCGCGCCTGGGTGGCCTGATGGCCCTCGTCGGCCTCAGCCTGCTGCCTGCGATGAGTCAGGCCGCTTCGGAAGAAGATCCTTGGGAGAGTTTCAATCGCCCCATCTTCCGCTTCAACGATACCGTCGACACCTATGCGCTGAAGCCGATCGCCCAGGGTTACCGGGCTGTCACGCCGCAGTTTCTCGAAGATGGCGTGCACAACGTCTTCGGCAATATCGGCGACGTTGGCAATCTGGCCAACAACCTGCTGCAGGGCAAGTTGCACAACGCCGGCGTCGATACCGGTCGCCTGATCTTCAACACCACCTTCGGTGTGCTGGGCTTCTTCGACGTGGCCAAGCACATGGGCCTGCGCAAGAATGACGAAGACTTCGGTCAGACCCTTGGTGTCTGGGGTTTGAACAGCGGCCCTTACCTGGTCATCCCGCTCCTCGGCCCAAGCACTGTGCGTGATGCCACCGGTCGAGTGCCGGACAGCTTCCTGACGCCGTATCCGTACATGGATCACGTACCGACGCGCAACGTCACCCGTGGCGTACAGGTGGTCGACACCCGTGCCAACCTGCTGCAGGCCGAGCGACTGGTCAGCGGCGACAAGTACATCTTCATCCGCAACGCCTACTTGCAGAGCCGTGAGTTCAAGGTGAAGGATGGGCAGGTCGAAGACGATTTCTAAGCCCTGTAGATACGAAAAAGGCGGCCTCTGAGCCGCCTTTTTCGTAAATGCAGATTTCAGCTCATGGAGATGATTGCCAGGCCCAGCGACTGACGACCGTCGCCCAGATCGCCTATTCGCACCACCTCGGCTTGGGCGTCGAGCCCGGCGAGTTCGCTGTGCTCTGAAGGGATGTGGACCTTGACCTTGTCGCCCATGCTCAGGGCCGCTTCAGCCTCGATTTGCATGCCTGTACTGGAAAGATCCAGGCACAGTGCAGGGATTTCCCGGCCAGCGTGATGGAGGACGACTGCAGCTTCCAGTCGCATGCGGATGTAGTCGCGTTTCTCGCTGTACGCTCGATCATTCTGACTCATGGACCCTGTCCTCTTCTTATGAGCTCTCCCGCGGCTCTTATAACCCTCGTCGATTTGACCTGTAAAGCCGCCGAACGACGACCGGTCCCGGCTTGAATCGGCCGGCAGATGGGAGTACCGTCTGCCCCTTGAAATCGCCCTGGCGCCATAGATGCGGCGCCGCGCCATGGGCAGTGACCAAAATTGCCCTGGCGCAGTTTGCCTGGATACCCCATGCACAAAACCAGTGCCACTCTGCTGATCATCGACGACGACGATGTCGTACGTGCAAGCCTCGCGGCCTACCTCGAGGACAGCGGCTTCAAGGTGTTGCAGGCCAACAACGGTTTGCAGGGGCTGGAAGTGTTCCAGCAGGAAGGCCCCGACCTAATGATCTGCGACCTGCGCATGCCGCAGGTCGACGGTCTTGAACTGATCCGACGTATTAACGCGCTGGGTGTCGAAGTGCCGGTGATCGTCGTTTCCGGCGCCGGCGTGATGAACGATGCCGTCGAAGCCCTGCGTCTCGGCGCTGCTGACTACCTGATCAAACCTCTCGAAGACCTGGCGGTGCTGGAGCACTCGGTGCGCCGCGCGCTGGATCGTGCGCGTCTGCGCGTCGAGAACCAGCTCTATCGCGAGAAGCTCGAAGCGACCAATCGTGAGCTCCAGGCCAGCCTGCATCTGTTGCAGGAAGACCAGAATGCTGGCCGTCAGGTGCAGATGAACATGCTGCCCGTGACGCCCTGGCAGGCCGATGGCCTGAACTTCGCGCACCAGATCATTCCGTCGCTGTACCTCTCCGGTGACTTCGTCGATTACTTCCGTATCGACGAGCGCCGCATCGCGTTCTATCTGGCCGATGTCTCCGGCCATGGGGCGTCCTCGGCATTCGTCACCGTACTGCTCAAGTTCATGACCACGCGCCTGCTCTACGAGTGGCGGCGTGGCGGTACGCTGCCGCAGTTCAAGCCCTCGGATGTGCTCGGCCACATCAACCGCGGCCTGATCAACTGTAAGCTGGGCAAACACGTGACCATGCTCGGCGGCGTGATCGATGAGGAGAGCGGCATGCTCACCTACAGCATCGGCGGGCATTTGCCATTGCCGGTGCTGTTCGAGAATGGCCAGGCGCGTTACCTGGAAGGCCGCGGTCTGCCGGTCGGCCTTTTCGAAGAAGCCGAATACGGCGATCTGGTGATGCAGTTGCCTGAGTCTTTCAGCCTGACGTTGCTCTCCGACGGCATTCTCGACCTGTTGCCCGGCGACACGCTGAAAGAGAAGGAATTGGCGCTGCCACAACTGGTTAGCCAGGCTGGCGGTACGCTGGGCGGTTTGCGTCAAGTTCTCGGTCTGGCCAATCTGGGCGAGATGCCGGATGATATCGCCTTGCTGGTGTTGAGCAGGAACCTTGCATGAATCCTGGGATAAGCCCCGGTCGCATCCAATTCGCCGAGCAGGATGGAACCTTTGTCCTGAAGTTTGTCGGTGAAGTCCGTCTGACGCTGTGTTCAGCTCTGGATGCCACGATTGAAAAGATTTTCACCGCGTTGAATTTTTCGGCCATCGTCATCGACTTGACCGAAACGCGCAGTATCGACAGCACGACTCTCGGTTTGCTGGCGAAGTTGTCCATTCTGTCGCGGCAGAAGGTGGGCCTGTTGCCGACCGTTGTCACCACCCACGACGACATCACCCGTTTGCTGGAGTCCATGGGTTTCGATCAGGTGTTCAACATCGTCGATCGGCCGATTCCCTGCCCGGATTGTCTGGATGATCTGCCTTCGCAGGATCAGTCCGAAGAGGTGGTGAAGGCCAAGGTGCTGGAAGCGCACCGCATTCTGATGGGGCTCAACGACTCCAACCGCGAGGCCTTTCACGATTTGGTCAGCGCGCTCGAGCGGCACTGATCGATTGTTTTCCGTAGGGTGCGCTGCGCGCACCGATATCTGCCGAGAAAGTCGTTGGTGCGCACAACGCGCTCTACTTTCTAACTCGCGATGAAAAGGGGCGTCAGCCAAGCTGACGCCCCCTTTGTCATTCAGGCCTTGGCGGCCAGCAGGGCTTCGAGTTTCTCCTGATCGCGGGCGAACAGGCGGATGCCTTCGGCCAGTTTCTCGGTGGCCATGGCGTCTTCGTTCAGCGCCCAGCGGAAGCCGCCTTCATCGAGGCTCTGGCGAGGTTCGCCGTTAGCACCCAGGGCGAGCTGGCGACTCAGTTGGCCATCGTCCTCAGCCAGTTTCTGCAGCAGGTCGGGGCTGATGGTCAGGCGGTCGCAACCAGCCAACGCTTCGATCTGACCAAGATTGCGGAAGCTTGCCCCCATCACCACGGTGTCGTAGCCGTTTGCCTTGTAGTAGTTGTAGATGCGTTTGACCGACTGCACGCCAGGATCATCGTTGCCTACGAAATCACGGCCCTCGGCCTTCTTGTACCAATCGTAGATGCGCCCCACGAACGGCGAGATGAGGAATATGCCGGCATCGGCGCAGGCCTGTGCCTGGGCGAAGGCGAACAGCAGGGTCAGGTTGGTCTGCACGCCGGCTTTTTCCAGCTGCTCGGCGGCGCGGATGCCTTCCCAGGTCGAAGCGATCTTGATCAGTACACGATCACGGCCAATCCCCGCTTTTTCGTAAAGGCCGATCAGGCGCTCGGCGCGGCGCAGGGTCGCGTCGGTGTCGAACGACAGGCGCGCGTCGACCTCGGTGGAAATGCGCCCCGGAATGACCTTGAGGATCTCCTGGCCGACGGCCACCGCGAAGTGATCGCAGGCCAATCCCAGGTCTCCCTTGCCGGCACTCACTGCCTGGTTCAACAGATCGGCATAGCGGGGTAGGGCCGCCGCCTTGAGCAGCAGCGAGGGGTTGGTGGTGGCATCCACCGGCTGCAGGCGGGCGATGGCGTCGAGGTCACCGGTGTCGGCGACTACGGTAGTGAACTGCTTGAGTTGTTCCAGCTTGGAGGTCATGACGAGGCCTTGTCGTTGCAGATGGCATGACCTTACCCGAGGCGCTGCAAGCGCTCAACGGTCGGGTCACTGACAAAATTTACCTTTTCGGGCTGCGCTTTTCGCTGGCTCGTTCGTCTTTAGTAATAACGGTACGTGAGAACGTACCGAAGTCGGTGGAGTCCGACTTTAGACGAGCTGCCAAGGAGCCCGAACATGTCGACCCAAACCCTGCTTTCTCGTTCAGTTTCCGCAGGCCTGGATACGCGCCAGTGTCGTGAGTGGCTGCAGGCCGCCGGGCTGCGCTTCAGCATGCCCAGGCTCAAGGTGGTGGAGGCGCTGTGCAGCGCCAATGACGAAGAGGGTATCTCCGCGCGCGAGCTGCATCGGCAACTGAGCGACGCCGGCGAACCGCTATCGCTGGTCAGCGTGCGCCAGGTGCTGCGCCGCATGGAGGAAAACGGTCTGGTGCAGACGACGGGGCGTAGCCGCTACCGCCTCAGCGCGCCGGATTAATGCCCGCGTAGCAGTTCTGCTGCCTGGTCGAGCAGCGCTAGCGGGTCTTGCACCTTGTGAATGTCCACCGACAGCAACTGGCGGAAGCGCCGCGCACCTGGGAAGCCTTGAGCCAGGCCCAGCACGTGACGGCTGACGTGATGCAGGGTGCCTCCCTCGCGCAGATGCTGCTCGACGTAGGGTTTGAGAGCGAGCAGGGCGTCCATGCGGGAAATGCCCGCGTCCGCGGCGCCGAACAGGCGACTGTCCACCTGCGCCAGCAGATAGGGATTGTGATAGGCCTCGCGGCCGAGCATCACGCCGTCGAAGGTCTGCAGGTGCTGCTCGCATTCCTCAAGGGTCTTGATGCCGCCGTTGAGGATGATCTCCAGGTCGGGGAAGTCCTGCTTGAGTTGAGCAGCTACGTCGTAGCGCAGCGGCGGGATCTCGCGGTTTTCCTTCGGCGACAGGCCTTCGAGGATGGCGATACGCGCATGCACAGTGAAGCTGCGGCAACCGGCATCACGCACCTGGCCGACGAAATCGCACAGCTCGGCGTAACTGTCACGGCCATTGATACCGATGCGGTGCTTGACCGTCACCGGGATGTTCACGGCGTCCTGCATGGCTTTCACGCAGTCGGCCACCAGCGCCGGATGGCCCATCAGGCAGGCGCCGATCATGTTGTTCTGTACCCGGTCGCTGGGGCAACCAACGTTCAGGTTCACTTCGTCATAGCCATGCTCTTCGGCCATCTTCGCGCAGCTCGCCAGGTCCTGCGGGTTGCTGCCGCCCAACTGTAGGGCAATCGGGTGCTCGCACTCGCTGTAACGCAGGAAACGCTCGCGATCGCCATGGATTAGCGCGCCGGTGGTGACCATCTCGGTGTAGAGCAGGGCATTGCGCGACAGCTGACGGAGAAAGAACCGGCAGTGACGATCCGTCCAGTCCATCATCGGGGCGACGGAGAAGCGGCGAGACAGGGCGGACGGCGTGGCTACAACATTTTCTAAAGACATGTGGGATGACGCGTTCTGACGTGTTGACGGGGTTTTCAGGCAAGAAACTCTGGCGCGGCGCTGTTCTACTGGTATCCGTCGCGCAGTGGCGCAACTGCTGGCAGCGGCGTGCAAGTCTACCAGAGCTGTGACTTTTCTCTCGCGACGCGTATCGGTTTAACGCTACAAGCTGCATGCTTTCGGTCGAGCCGCTCTCCAGACAGCGGCCAAATAACAACAACACCTGCGTGAATTGCCTGCATGAAGATTCAACCTCTGCCTCCACTCAACAGCCTGGTGGCGTTCGAGTCTGCCGCGCGAAACCTGAGTTTCACCCTCGCGGCCAAGGAACTGAACGTCACCCAGGGTGCGATCAGCCGACAGGTGCGCCTGCTCGAGGACTACCTCGGCAAGACCCTGTTCGAGCGCACCACCCGCGAGATCAACCTCAGCCCGACCGGTAGTCATTACTACGACACGGTGCGTGAAGCCCTTTTGCAACTGGCCCATGCCACCGGCGAGATCCGTCACTGGCGTGGTGCGCAGCAAGTCACGGTGGTGACCAGTACCGCCATGGCCTCGCTCTGGTTGTTGCCGCGGGTCGCCGAGTTCCAGCGTGACAACGAAGAAGTGGACCTGCGCATCATCGCCTATGACCACGTCAAGGATTTCTCCCGCCTGGACTGCGACCTGGCGCTGTACTACTGCCGCACGCCGCCGAAGAACATGCAGGTGACGCCGCTGTTCGCCGAAGAAGTGTTCCCCGTGTGCAGCCCTGGTTACCTGGCCAAACACCCGGATTTCTGCGAGCCGACGCAGCTGGCCACCGGTACCTGGCTGTGGCTGGAAGACCCGCAGCGCGACTGGATCAGTTGGCCGGAGTGGTTCCAGCGCCTGGGCTACAAGGCGCGCGAGCCGCGGCATCGGATCAATATCAACAGCTACTCGATGCTGATCCAGTCGGCGTTGAGTGGGCAGGGTATTGCGTTGGCCTGGTCGAACCTGGTCGACAACTATTTGCAGACCGGCGCATTGGTGCGGCCCATCGATGTCACGCTGCACACCGATGCGCAATTCTGCTTGCTCGAGCCCCTCGGGCGCAGCAGTCGGCAGAGCGTGCAGCGCTTTCGCAACTGGTTGATGGAGCAGGTCGCCAGCGAGCCCGGTGATGAGGTTCAGGCGGGGTGAAACGAGGCTGCCGCAGGCTTTTGGCCTGAGGCAGCTCGTACGTTGCCCGCAGCGCGGGCGACCGGTGAGAAGGGCGGTTTCGCGGCTGTTGGCGTAGAACCGTTGCGCAGCAGGCAGCGCTTGCCAGGTTGGCGAGTGCCTGCAGAGCGTTGCGCAGTGGCGGCAAGATGGCACCGGCGGCAACGCCGGACAAACCATTTCTCGTCATGAGTCGATGAGTTAACGACATGCATCAGCCCACGTAATTACTGGGTTTACTTACCCATCTCTCCCGACATTTATGATTTTTTATCATAAATATCAGTGCAAAAAATCGTTTGTCGAACAATCCCCTGCTTTTCGACACTGGTGACCAACGAGCAGCGCCGTAGCGACTGCCGATCACCACCACCGTGCCTTGCAGGGGATAACAACAATGACTCAAGCCACTTCTCAGCAAATCCCAGTGCACCAGCTGGAAACCGTACTCGCGCCGATCCACCAAGCCACCGGCCTGTCCAACGAGTTCTATACCGACCAGAAGTTGTTCGAGCTCGAACGCGACCAGGTCATGGGCAAGACCTGGGCCTGTGTCGGCTTCGCCAGCGACCTCAGCCAGAACGGCTCGGTAAAACCGGTCGATTTCATGGGCCTGCCGCTGCTGCTGATGCGTAACCGTGAAGGCCTGGTGCAGGTGTTCCACAACGTCTGCAGTCACCGTGGCATGAAGCTGGTGGAAGAGGCCGGCACCGTGCAGGGCGTGATTCGCTGCCCGTACCATTCCTGGACCTACGATCTCAATGGTGGCCTCAAGGGCACGCCGCACGTTGGCGGCATCGACAAGCACAAGGACGAGCGTTTCGCCTGCGAGAAACACGGCCTCAAGGCCATCCGCAGCGCCATCTGGATGGACATGGTGTTCGTCAATCTGTCCGGCGACGCGCAACCGCTGGAAGAGATGCTGGCGCCGCTGACCGCGCGCTGGAGTCAGTTCCTCGGTGACGACGGCATGGACCTGATGCGCCGCCGCGCCAACATGGACTCCACCACGTTGGACATCGCCTGCAACTGGAAGCTGGCCGTGGAGAACTACTGCGAGGCGTACCACCTGCCGTGGGTGCACCCGAGCCTGAACACCTACTCGCGCCTGGAAGATCACTACAACATCCTCTTCGACGAGCAGTTCGCCGGTCAGGGCAGCTACGCCTACAACCTCTCCGACGTTGCTGGCACCCACCTGCCGCAGTTCCCCAGCTGGCCGCAGGACCGTCTGCGCAATGCCGAGTACGTGGCTTTCTTCCCCAACGTGCTGCTAGGCATCCAGGCCGACCATGCCTTCGCCATGCAGCTGGAGCCGGTCGCACCGGGTCGTACCATCGAGCACCTGCGCCTGTTCTATGTCGGTGACGAGGCACTGAGCGACGAGTACGCCGCCTGCCGCAACGCCATTCTGGAATCGTGGAAAGTGGTGTTCGCCGAGGACATCGCCTCTGTCGAAGGCATGCAGAAGGGCCGTCATTCGCCGGGTTACGGCGGCGGCGCGTTCTCCCCGGAAATGGACATCCCGACGCACTACTTCCACCAGTGGGCGGCGCGCAAGTTGCTGACCATCGCGCAGAACGCCTGAGGAGGCCGTCATGTATCCGATCGCCTCTCACTGGCTCAATTACATCGATGGTGACTGGGTCGACAGCGCCCAGCACCTGAGCGTGAACAACCCCGGTACTGCCGAGCCGCTGGCGACCATTGCCCAGGCCACCGTCGAAGACGCCGAGCGCGCGCTGCTGGCGGCGCGTCGCTGCGCCGACAGTGGTGAGCTGACCCGCGCCCGCCCGGCGCAACGGGTCAGCTGGTTGCTGCGTATCGCCGAGGAAATCCGCGCGGTGGCGGACGAGGGCGCCTGGGTGCTGTGCCAGGAGAATGGCAAGAGCATCAACGATGCCCGCGATGAGTTCATCGAAGCCGCGCGCTACTTCGAGTACTACGCCGGCATGGCGGACAAGATCGAGGGCACCTCGATCCCGCTGGGCAACGGCTACATGGACTTCACCGTTTACGACCCGATGGGTGTGTCGGCGCAGATCGTGCCGTGGAATTTCCCGGTGTCCATCTGCGCTCGTTCCCTGGCGCCGGCACTGGCTGCCGGCAACGCGGTGGTGATCAAGTCGCCGGAGCTGTCGCCGCTGGGCATGTGCGTGCTGGTACGCGCCATCGTCAAGGCTGGCTTGCCGCAGGGGGCGATCAACCTGATCTGCGGCCGCGGTCGCGAGGTCGGGGCGCATCTGGTGAGCAGCGCCAAGGTCGACCAGATCGTCTTCACCGGCTCGGTGCCCACCGGCCAGTCGATCCTCCGTGATGCGGCGGCCAACGCCATTCCCAGCGTCATGGAACTGGGCGGCAAATCGGCCGCCATCGCCTTCGCCGACGTCGACCGCAAGCAACTGCTGGCCAGCGTCAAGAACGGCATTTTCTTCAATGCCGGGCAAGTCTGCTCGGCCATGTCGCGCCTGTTGGTACAGCGCGAGATCTACGAAGACATCGTCCAGGCGGTGGTCGAGCTGGCCGAAGGGCTCAGCATCGGCCTCGGTCAGGACAACCCGGACCTCACCCCGGTGGTCAGTGCCGCTCAACTTGCTGGAATCGAAACCCTGTGTCGGCGCGCAGTCGATGAAGGCGCGGTACTGGCCACCGGTGGCGAGGCTCATAGCGAGCTGGCCGGGCACTTCATGCGCCCGACAGTATTTCGCGATGTGCGCGCGGATATGTGCATCGCCCAGGAAGAGGTGTTTGGCCCGGTACTGGTGATCATCCCCTTCGACAGTGAGGAAGAGGCCATCGCGATTGCCAATGGCACCGATTTCGGTCTGGTCGCCGGCGTCTTCACCCAGGACATCAGCCGCGCCATGCGCTGCGTGCGGCGCCTGCGCGCTGGCCAGGTATTCGTCAATGAGTGGTATGCCGGTGGCATCGAAACGCCGTTCGGCGGTGTTGGTCTGTCCGGCTTCGGCCGTGAGAAGGGCCAGGAAGCGCTGTACAGCTACGTACGCACCAAGAACATCGCCATTCGCGTGGCGGGGGAGTGAGCGACATGTTCAAGACCTGGCTGTGTGTGGTCTGCGGCCTCATCTACGACGAGGCCCTGGGCTGGCCGGACGACGGCATTGTCGCCGGCACCCGTTGGGAGGATGTACCGGCGGACTGGAAGTGCCCGGAATGCAAAGTCGGCAAGGAAGATTTCGAGATGCTCGATATCAGCCCGGTCGTCGCTGCCGCCGCAGCGCCGCTCAGCACGCCGCTGCCGGTGCCGCCGCAACCGCTGC
>JBLUOL010000156.1:0-10972 GCA_048065775.1 Pseudomonas sp. GW6 | reverse complement strand
GCAAGGTGGTGATCGACGCCGGCATGGAGCTCACCGCCGCAGGCGGCGGCAGCTTCGTCAAACTCGATCCCAGCGGCGTAACCATCAGTGGTGCAACCATCAAGATGAACACCGGCGGGGCGCCGGGCAGTGGCTCGGGGCTGAGGATATTGGGGCCGGTGATTCCGTGGGCGGCGGATCAGGATAAGGCAGGAGACCTGACCGTTCCCGCCATGCTTAATCCCTTCATGCAGAAAAGCAGACAAGGTCTCCCACTGGTTTCGGTCTGCGGTAAACAAGCCAATGGTGTTTGCAGCCGAGAGGATTGCCCATGTCTTCGTGGCTGAGTGGGTACCTGGAACAGCCTGCAACGGCTGAACCCTGGTTGGAGGCTGCTGGCGAAGCTTTCTACTGCGTGATCGATCAGGTTCGTCATCCGAACGTGCTTGCGTCCCTATATCAACTGCCCAACCCAGTCGAGGTTTCACGTCTCTTCCAAGGCACTCCATTTGGTGAGTTGCATGAAGTAAGCCCGTTCTGGGTGAGAGTCGAAATGGGGAGCGCTGCCGCGGCTGACCTTGCGGAGCGGTGCCGTATTAACCGCTCGGGCATCCTGCTGACCTCCAGCGCCGATCCAGTTGAGGTGCTTGCGCATGCACGTCGCTTGCTCCGGATGCACAGCGACACTTATGGCGATTCGCTGGCGCGTTACTACGATCCGGCGTTCTGGTGTGCGCTGGCTTTGACAGTCCCTGCCCATGAGCTTCACGGCCCCTGGGAACGGGTATTTACACCGCCAGCCAACCTCGGCGATTCGAATTGGCGGATGTGGAGCCGTGGAGAGGTAACTGGTGAGCAAGTCGGCGATGGGGCATACCCCATCAAGCTGGGAGATAAGACCCTGGCTGCAGCGGATGATCTGCGTTGGTGGTATTGGCTACGCGCTCATGAAGCAGAAACGGCTGGCCGAATGCCCAATGAGCAACTGCCCTTGGTGCTCGACAATCTACGCCTACTGGTCGAGCACGGCATCGACGAAGGGCGCCATTGGGAGCGCTTGCTCCCCCACCTGAGCCGGCAGCCTCTGCGCGAGCACTCGGAATACATGCAGGTGCTACGCAGCCAAATGCCGGCATTCGAGAAAGTACAACGACTGGAAGTCTGACATGACAGGTACGTCCGAAACCCAAGCAAGCACAGAGCAATTGGTACCCGTTGTTCTACCCGCAGATGCACCATTACCCGACGCAGGCAATGAAGTGTTCTGCAAAGACACCAAGCCAGGGTGCAACCAGAGCTACCACGATATTATCTATGTCACCGGTCAGCGTCGCTTCTGGCTGCTACCTAAGCGGGCGGCCGATCATCTGGCCGAAGCCGCTGCCACACTGAAGCAGAAGACAGTAGATACCGACAAGGCGGCGCGCATGAGCAAAATCGCCGACTCAGGCCTGCTGGATTACTTCCTGACCCCTAGTCCAGATGCTTTCCTTGAATTCAGTGATGGCGCCACGGACGAGCGAACCCGCTACCTGGATGCCAAGGCTGCGGTCGAGGATGAGAAGAGGCTACAAGAGCAATATCGCAAAGAGTGGCATGGGGCTCGGGCGCGAGGTGACAGCACTGCCGCCATGCAGGCGGAGCGTAAGATTTTCTATAGCAATGAGCGTGTTGCAGTGAGCGAACGGGTGATCGTTCAGTTGGAGGAAGTGGCATACCAACGTGCGGAGTCCCTCGGCTACCTGCGGGAGAATGGTGTGTTCTACACCCCGCGAGCGTTACAGGCCCGCGATGCTGTGGACACTTACATCGCAGAGCGGGACAACGCCATCGCCCATGGCTTCGAGATGTTCGATCAGGGCAATCGCAAGGTTGGTACCGCCTGGGAGCACCTACGAGACTACAAGGCCCTTCATCAGAAATTCGTGGAAACGGGCGAGGTGGATGCTCGCGCTCTACGTGGCGTGCGTTTGAATATCCTGGCCCTTGAAGATTTGATGGCGAAGTATATCGGCGCCATCGTCGAACTGGCCGAATGCGGCATCGCCGTCCCTGAATTCGCCCTCAGTCCCGATGACCTCTATCAAGGCACCGAAGAGTTTCAGGCCTATGTAAAGCTGCTGGGCCAGCGCCTCAAGCTGGAGCAGAGCATCGAGCAACGCTATGCCGAGTGGACCTCGGCCACCGGCAACAATGCGGCACCGCCCGGTGTCCTCTTTGTTGAGCTGCAAGCTCAATGGCATCAGTTGAATGACGAAGCGGAGCGCCTCAAAACTATTGCTGAAGCGCGCGTTCGGGAGTTAATGCCGCCACGGCTATTCCTCTGGGAGCCGGAGAGCTACCAGCCCAAGCCTATCGAACGCTTGGCCAAAGCAAACATTCCGCTTCGCGAACTCAGCAGCGCGGCAGCCGGGCAGGTGTTGAGCCACATCAGTCTCAAGTACCTGGCTCAGCAGGGGGCCGGCGTAATCGGTGAAGCGCTCAAGGAGCTGAAGGCGTTACCGAAATCACTGGCCAAGCAAGCCGACGAGGATCGCGCCTTCAGCGATTGGTTAAAGCAAGAGGGGGCGCATCCAATCAAGGAGAAGGGACCCTGGTTCGATGAAGACGGTCTGTTCCTGCCGGATGATTTTTTCGCGGCCCTGAAGAGCAAAGGGCTCGAGGTCGAGAGCCTGAAAGCAGAGGACAAACGGCAGCGCTGGGGAGCGACCCTCAAGGCGATGATCTTTGAAGATCGGCAACTGCGAAATCTCATGCTGTTCGACAACAGCCCACAGGCTCAACTGGTGCGCTGTCTGTTGCCTGCCGGTAGCAATATGCAAACGGAGCTGAAGATTGAAGGGCCGCAATGGCACAAGGGGCCCCAGGCCTTTCATGCCAAGGCTCATCTGGATGTTGCCGCGTGGCGTGGCGAGGTCAGCTTGTTTCAGTTCGAGCTGCCGGAGCGGAGCAAGGCTGAACCCATAGCGCCTAGCTATACGGCCTACGACGGTAGCACCCGTACGTTCGACTTCGGCAAGCTGTCGCTTAGTCTGAGCGCCAAGGCCTGGGGCTTTGCCGGGGCCAGTTTGCTGCTTGCCCGTGACCTGACCCTAGACCAGAAGACGGGTTTCACCAGTATCGCCGGGTATGACAGCGCCACGAAGACAGGCGATTTGGCCAAGTTCGATCTGTTCATCGGTGCCCAAGCGGGGTGCAAACTCACTGGTCAGCTCGACTGGTGCCCGCCGCCCAGCACGCTGCCCCCAGCCCCGGTGCCCAATCGCATCCCCATCAATGGCTGGAGAAATCTGGCCAAGTTGGATATGGAACTGGTAGCCGCCGTGGGTGGGGGCGTGTCGGGCAAGGTGCGGTTGCAACTGAACAAGGGCCGTTTCCTACTGTCCATCCAGGGCTCCTTGGTCTGGGGAGGTGGCTTCAAAGGCTACATGACCTTCGAGGTGGGCTATGAGAGCGTGGTCGCCTTGTTGGAGCTGATACGCAAGGAGCTTCTGGCCAACAATAACGAAGATCCTGAATGGATCGACGGAGAAGCCATGGCCTACGTGAGGAAGCTCTCTTTATTCGGTGCCCTTGCCATGGATGTGCCCTTCCTCTACGCGCGTCGCTACGCCTTTGCCAAGGAGCTGTATGACAAGCTGACTGATGGCGGGCGAGGTGTGCAGATCGCTCGAACCTTGGTACGGCACGAAAGACAGGACGTAATGAAAAGTTGGCTGCTCGATCTGCAGCCTGACGCCCTCGGGCCTCTACTGATGGCGCTAAGCAGCCTCCCAGGATTTCTCGCGGATGAGGATCACTTGCTCCAACAGCAAGCCATCGAACGCTGCCTTGGGTGGATAGAGCCACGGCCGGATGCCGCCCAGCGTTTCGAGGAAGCGGTGATCCGTATGAACCGTGATGGGGCCAGGCCACCTAATGCCGGGCATGCATATTGCGAGAATAGACTACGGCTGGACTCGTTCATGAGTGAAAAAGTCTCGGGGCTGGTCGGTGCCAACAACCAGATGCGCGCGAGGTATCGTGAGCGTGTTGGGAGGCTTGGAAGTCGGTTGTTTGGTTATTGCGAATACCATGTCAAACCTTTCGGCCCGGCGCTGGGTGGGGCTGAGAAGATAGTAGTTACTTACAAGGGGCCAGACATTGGTTAAACAAATCGGTTTTGTCATACTTTTGTTTTTCTCCAGCGTTGCTTTTGCTCAGCTTACTACGGAGCAAGAGTCAGCTAAGAAAAAAGGGCTTGAACTCTATAATCAGTATATGGGGGTTTCTGCAGTTGACCCCTTACGAATAGCAGCAGAGGCAGGTGATAAAACAGCGCAGTACTATTTGGGGGAAACACTCCGTTTGAACAATATGTTCATGACCTCCGAGGCGCAAAAGTGGTACGAGGCGGCAGCTAAGCAAGGGGATCTTTTCGCCATGCTCCGCTTGGGAGATAGCAATGATCTTTGCCATTCTCTAGCCACTTGTGCTGGAGGTGGCTCCGAGTGGCGAGAAAAAGTGCTGAGTCTTGCCTATGAGGAGGCAGAGAGAGGCGATACGGAAGCCATGCGTGTTTTGTACTACGCAGAAGAAGGCTTGGTATGGCTGGAAAAAGCTGCGGAGGCAGGGGACACGGATGCACAGCAACTTCTGGGCAGTTTCTACAAAGCAGGAGGAGGCTGGTTCTTAACGACCGGTAACCGTAATAAGGCCGTCGAAAGGTGGTTTCGAGCTTCTGCTGAGGGCGGTAACCCTGTGGGGATGATGCTCTATGCCAACTACCTATTCGAGAACGACGGGAGCAAGAAGGAAATACGTCATTGGGTAAAGACGGCTGCTGAGATGGGCCATATCGATGCAGTCAGCACGTACGCATCTAATATCGCACACCTCCCTAACGACTTGGATTTCCCAGAAGATTTAGTCGCAGGTTATGGACTGACCTATTTGCTATCTCAGCTCCAAGGTGGAGGAGTTGCACCTGAGGATGGGCGGAGGAATCTCCCGGAGCTGGCTAAAAAGATGACGCCAGCACAAATTGAAGAGGCTGAGGTATTCGCAGAAGACTGGGCAAAGAGTCATCCACCTCTTTCTTACTTTGTTCCTGTATATGGATATTAGCGGTAATGGTAATGCCGAGATTCAGTTTGATTTTATTTGTAGCGTTGGCGCTCTCTTGCTCCGCGTTCGCACAATTAACGCCTGATCAAGAGGCCTCAAGGGATAAGGGGCTTGGGCTTTACCAGCAGCATATTAACCCGGCAATCAAATACCCCAAATCATGCTGCGTAGGCGATACGTGGATGCCGGAAATAAGAACGGATTCTTTGAGGGCGTAATTGCAATCGTCTCATGACCGAGCGAACACGCCCTTCCAGTTCGTCCTGATTACGCGTCGGCAAGCCCGTACGAACCTGATGTTTCAAATCACAATTCAGATACTCGTCAGGGTTCAACTCCGGGGCGTAGGCCGGCAAGAAGAACAGTTCGATTTGCTCTTTGCGGTCGCCGACCCAGGCGCTCACCTTTTTGCTGTGGTGTACGCGCAGGTTGTCGAGAATCAGGAACACCTTGCGGCCCTGAGCATCGCGAATCAGGCGACTCAGGAAGCGAATCAGCACTGGGGCTGTCAGCGTTTCCCGATACAGCATGAAGCGCAGTTTGCCCCGATTGGTCACGGTGGAAATCATGTTGGTGGAAAAACGACTGCCGCTGACCAGGCGCACCGGCGTTTCGCCAATAGGGGCGTAGCTGCGGCCAGCATGGCTGTCACTGCGCATACCGGTTTCGTCGCCCCACTGAATCTCACCATTCTCAGCCCTGGCCCGCTGTGCGATGCGTGGATATTCATTATCCAGCCAGTGCTGAACCACTTCAGGTTTCTGCTGATAAGCCCGATGCAGTGGGCGCTGCGGGGTGTAGCCCCAACGCTTGAGGTATTCACCAACCGTTCGAACCGGCATGAGAAAACCACAGCGCTGGCGGATCAGTTCTCGCACCGCATCACGCGTCCAGAGCGCAAAGCCGAGCTTGAGTTGGTCGGGCATCTTATCGGTCATCAAGGTGCGAATCAGCACTTCCTGGCTGGAGCTCAAACTGCGGCGATCACCCTGGCGCACACCACGCTGGCCGCCGGCAATGGCAGCCTTTTCGCCTTTATGTTCTGCGACCTGCGCCCAGTGAGCAATAGTGCGGGGGTGAACACCAACCGCTTCGCCAATAGCCTTGTAGGTGTAACCCTGCTCACGCATGCGTAGGGCCGTGGAGCGCTTTTCACGTTGTTCTTGGGGGCTGAGTTTACGGGCATCTATTTTCATGGAGACAGATTATCTAATATGCCCTATTTATTTGCCAGGTTAATATGGGAGCTTCTGCGATTGAGCCTTTGCGTATTGCAGCGGAGGCAGGTGATAAAACAGCGCAGTACTATTTGGGGGGAAACACTTGGACGCCATGTTGTGAGGGCATCGCAGGTGAGCCAATGTCGATGGCGGTTTCGCAAAAATAGCCGAAAAACGACCAGGGTTGCGTCCGGTTTTACGTGCTGTAACGCGAGTTTTTGATGGGGCACCTGGCTTGGGCTCGTACGCGAAGCCATCGTTAGCGCAGTATTGCCAGCGTAGGTAGTTTTTCACGGCCTGCTTACGTGTCTCGCCCGCTATTGGCCGCTTTGCCGCGCCGCCACCGGCAAGCTGACCACCTTGCCCTGACGCTGAATGGGGGCCGGACGGCGCAGCACGCGAAGCATATCGCTGGCCAGGGCCAGGGGCCGGCAAAGACGATCAGTTTGGGTTTGTTCTCAGGCATCACGGCTGGCGCGTGCGGCCGAGTTTTCCTTCTTGGCGCGGATTGCCTGTATCAAAGCCTGGTTTAACTGATTATCCACGCGCTCGACACGCCTGTGAGCAGTCTGGCGAACCTGGGTCATCAGCTCTGCAAGTTGTGTATCGCTTGGATCGTCCTGAGACGTAATCAGGCTGAAGTGGTTGCTCATCACAGGCCTCCTGGTCATGGCTTTGGCAACAGCATATGGGCTTCCGTGAGGAAATCCAATCAGCCAAGGTCAACTGCTCCCCTTGGGCGCGCCGCCGACGGCAGGCTGACCACCTTGCCCTGACGCTGCACTGGCGCCGGGCGGCGCAGCACGCGCAGCATGTCGCTGGCCAGGGCCAGTTGTTGCTCCAGCTCTTCCCGGTAGCGCGCCAGTTGCAGGCTGCGTTTGCGCGTCTGCTGGGTTTCCTGGGCCAGCGCCTTGAGGCGCAGCATGTGGCTTTCCAGCATTTGTTTGTGTTCCAGGGTGTGCTGCATCAGCGGCATCAGTGCGTCGGCGGCCCACTGCTCGGCGTCCAGGCGCAGGCGCTGGTGCAGGCCGATCACTTCCTGGGCCAGGGTGGCGAAGAAACGTCGGGTCAGGCTGCGCTGTTCGGTGAGCAGGGTCTTCAGGTGCAGGCGGAACTGGTCGCCCTTTTCCTGCAGTTTCTTCAGCTCGCGCAGATAACGCTGGATCTTGAACTGCGGCGCGTCGACACCGCCCAGTGGGTTGTCTTCGTTATGCCGGCGATAAATGGCAGCGACCATCTTGTTGGCCATTTCGGCTTCGTGTTGCAGGTTATGCAGATCCTGCTCGACGGCGCGGAAGAAATGCAGGATGGCCTGGTTGATGCCCAGGGTGGTCCAGCTGCCGGTCAGATTGCGGCGCACCTCGCTCAGGTGTTCTTCCAGGCGTTCGGCGCGCGCGGCGTGGCGCAGCAGTTGGCCCTGGCGCTGCAGCAGGCGTTGGTTGGTCTTCAGACCGAGCAGGCGCTTGTGGTGCAGGCTGTGGTCTTCCTTGGTCTTGGCGGTCAGCTCGAACAGCAGCTGGCCGTTGTCCTGCTGATGGCTGCCGAGCAGGGCCAGCTGTTCGCTGACTTTCTCCAGGCGCAGGCTGAGCACGTGCTGGCTGTTGTTGAGCAGGGCCAGGACCTGGCGCACCACGTTATCTTCGATCAGGCGTTCCTTCTGCGCGACGATGCGTTCGCATAGCAGGTTTTCCAGACCGGCCATCTGGCTGCGTGCCAGCAGTTCTTCGTCCTTGCGCACCTTGGCCAGCAGCGCCTGCTTGGCCGACAGCGGCAGTACGTCCTGCTTGGCGATGCCCAACTGCTTGGCGGTGGCGCTCTGGATCTGGCCAATGGCGTTCTGTACGAAGGTCTCGCCGGCCAGGTCGTCCCACAGCACGTCGATCTTGTTGAGCACGGCGAACAGACTGGTCTGAGCATCTTCGTCGAGCTGACGGATGTGCTGCTGCCAGATGCTCATGTCGCTGGCGGTGACGCCGGTATCGGCGGCCAGCAGGAAGATGATCGCCTGGGCGTTGGGTAGCATCGACAGGGTCAGCTCGGGCTCGCTGCCCAGGGCGTTGAGGCCGGGGGTATCGAGAATGCGCAGGCCCTGACGCAGCAGCGGGTGGTCGAAGTTGACCATCGCATGGCGCCAGGCGGGCACCAGCACCTGGCCGCGTTTACCGGTGCCTTCGAGCATGTCCGGGTGGAAGCCGAGCTGGATTGCCTGTTCCACCGGCATGGATTTTGTTTTGGCCACCTGGCTGAAAGCCAGCGCCATATTGGCCGGGTCGCTGATATCCAGCGGGATGTTCACCCAGTGCCGCGGGATGCGTTTGAACTGCGCTACGCTGGCCGAGGCTGTGCGTGTCTCGATGGGCAGCAGGCGAATGTAGGGGCGTTCCGAGCGCGGGTCGAAGAACAGCTCGGTGGGGCACATGGTGGTGCGCCCGGCATGCGATGGCAGCATGCGCTGGCCGTATTCGGAGAAGAACAGGCTGTTGATCAGCTCGGTCTTGCCGCGCGAGAACTCGCCGACGAAGGCCAGGGTGATATGGTCGGTACGCAGGATCTTCAGTGCGCGCTCGAGTTTGGCCTGAACTGCCTCGGAGTTGAGCCGGTTGTGCTCCAGCCAGCTGCGATAACGCGTGATCTCGCGCATCAGCTCGCGCTTCCAGGCGACGTAAGCGTCAACCTGCTGGCTGAGACGTTCCATGCTCATCCTGGCTCTCCTCTCGGCAAGTTCATCCACTTGCTGGGGCTGCGTGACTGTTCAGTTGGTGTTGCCGCCAGGACGCACGGCATTCGCGAGAATAACCTGCATTATGCGAGGTACAGGGCGGCCGTCAATTGGCTGCTTGTACAGTCCCGCCTTGTGGTCGGGTATGGCGGCTGAATGGTCATCAGGCGTTCTGCAAGCCGGGAATCGCTGGCAGGTTACGTGGCGTGCGGATGCGCAGGCGCTTGTGTCGATTGAGTTCGCCGCTTTCCAGGCTCACCTGGCTCTTGGCCACGCCGAACGCCTTGGCCAGAAAGGCCTGCAGATGGGCGTTGGCCTTGCCCTCGAGCGGTGGGGCGGTGAGGCGGATCTTCAACCGATCACCCTGCAGCCCGGCGAACTCGTCCTTGCTCGCCTTGGGCTGCAGGTGACAGTCGAGGATCAGGGCCTCGCCATCCCAGCGGTAGAAGCTCATCCTGAGAACCTGCTCAAAGTCTGCTGCGCGTCGGCTTTGCTGCGTTAAAAACAGGCTCGGAATGCTCATTTATCATTCGTAAAGTCGAGCGCGACTCCGACCGTTCCTCGCCTGTTTTTGCCTTGCATAGCGCTAGCTCGCGAGCCTTTGAGCTGGCTCTCAGAGGAAGGGGCTGAGCATCGGCGGTAGACCAGTGGAGGCAGCCAGGCCGCCAATGACGAAGCGATCGATCAGATTGATGGTGATGAAGGCGAAGATCGGCGAAATATCCAGGCCGCCGAGGTTCGGCAGCAGCTTGCGGAACGGCGCCAGCAGTGGTTCGCAGATCTGGTTGACCAGCTGCGCGCCGGGGTTGTAGCTGCCCGGGGCGACCCACGACAGGATCACGCTGATGATCAGGGCGAAGAAGAACACCTTGAGAAACAGCGAGGTCACGCCGATCAGTGACCACACCAGAAGTTGCAGGATGAAGCCGCCGACGTTGTAGCCCATCAGCGTCAGGGTGATGACCATCAGCAGCAGCTGCACCAGGATGGCCAGCACCAGCGAGGCCAGATCCAGCCCGGCGAAACCGGGGATGATCCGCCGCAGGGGCGTCACCAGCGGCTGTGTGGCCTTGACGATGAACTGGCTCAGCGGGTTGTAGAAGTCGGCGCGTACCAGCTGCAGGATGAAACGCAGCAGGACGATCAGCAGATACAGGCTGCCGAGGGTCTGAATGATGTAGATCAGGGCTTCGATGAGTCCGGACATGTGTGCTTCCTTTATTGACCCAGTTGTTCGGCCAGTTCGGCCGAGCGATTGGCGGCGGCGTTGAGTGCCTGTTGTACCAGCGTTTCGAAGCCGCCGGCCTGAAAGGTTTTGATCGCCGCTTCGGTGGTTCCGTTCGGCGAGGTCACACGGCGCCGCAGTTCGGCGGCGTCGACATCACTCTCGCTGGCCATGCGTGCGGCGCCCAGTGCAGTCTGGATGCTCAGGCGTGCAGCCGTCTCGCGTGGCAGGCCGAGCTGCTCGCCAGCCGCCGTCATAGCTTCGATCAAAAGGAAGAAATAAGCCGGCCCGCTGCCAGAAACGGCGGTAACGGCGTCTAGTTGAGCTTCTTCATCCAGCCACAGAGCCAGGCCAACGGCGCTCAGCACCTGTTCGGCCTGGGCTTTCTGTGCGGCGCTGACGCGGGCATTGGCGAACAGGCCGGAAACGCCTTGGCGTAATAGCGCCGGCGTGTTGGGCATGCAACGCACGACTGGGCGCTGGCCCAGCCAGTTTTCCAGGCTGGCGCAGCTGATGCCGGCGGCGATGGAGATGATCACCTGATTGGGAGCCAGGTGTGGCGCCAGATCCAGGCATACCGCTTTCATGATCTGTGGTTTGACCGCCAGCACGATCAGGTCGGCGCCTTTTATGGCTTCACCGTTATCCGCGAAGGTGGCGATGCCGTGTTCCTGTTGCAGGCGGGCGCGCTGTTCGCTGCCGGGCTCGCTGGCGCGGATGGCG